>NZ_JANXRJ010000156.1 GCF_025353065.1 Lapillicoccus sp. | reverse complement strand
CGAGTTCGCCGCGGCCCAGCAGCGCAAGATCGACCGGCTCCTCGACCAGGCCGGGGTCGTCGCGGGCAGCCGCGTCCTCGAGATCGGCACCGGCTGGGGCGAGCTCGCGATCCGCGCCGCGAAGCGCGGGGCGACCGTGCGCTCGGTCACCCTCTCGAGCGAGCAGCAGGCGCTCGCCCGTCAGCGGATCGCCGATGCGGGCTTCGCCGACGTCGCCACCGTCGACCTGCTCGACTACCGCAACGTCGACGGGGTCTACGACGCGATCGTCTCCGTCGAGATGATCGAGGCCGTCGGCCACCAGTACTGGCAGACCTACTTCGAGACGATCGACTCGCTGCTGGCCCTCGGCGGCAAGGTCGCCATCCAGGCCATCACGATGCCGCACGACCGGATGCTCGCGACGAAGTACACCTACACCTGGGTGCACAAGTACATCTTCCCCGGCGGCTTCCTTCCGTCGACGGAGGTCATCGAGGACCTCACCTCGACGCACACCACGCTGCGGGTCACCGACCGGCTCACGATGGGCCAGCACTACGCCCAGACGCTGCGCCTCTGGGACGAGCAGTTCGCCTCTCACAGTGCGGAGGTCGACGACCTCGGCTTCGACGGCGTCTTCCGCCGGATGTGGCACTTCTACCTCGAGTACTCTCGCGGTGGCTTCCAGTCCGGTTACATCGACGTCCAGCAGATCCTCCTCGAGCGCGAAGGTCCGCAGTCATGACCACCACCGACTCCCGTCCCACCTCCACGACGCGGACCCCGAGTCCGGACGGGGTGGCCCAGGTCATCGCGACCGCGCTGCGGTCCGTCGTCGGCGGCGAGCTCCCGGTGCACCTGACCGCCTGGGACGGCTCGAGCGCCGGCCCCGTCGACGCGCCCCACGTCTCGCTCAACTCCGCCAACGCCCTGCGCCGACTCATCTGGCACCCGGGCGAGCTCGGCGTCTCGCAGGCCTACGTCACCGGTGAGATCGACGTCGAGGGCGACCTCGGCGAGACCCTCACCCACGTCTGGGACGTCGCGGCGCAGCGAGGACTCTCCGGCATCCGGCCCACGCCCTCGGTCATCGCCACCGTCGTCCGCGCGGCCAAGGAGCTCGGCGCCATCGGGACGCCGCCCGTCGCCCCGGCGAGCCAGGCCAAGCTGTCCGGCCGGCTGCACTCGGCGCTGCGCGACCGTCAGGCGATCCACCACCACTACGACCTGTCCAACGAGTTCTACTCGCTCATCCTCGATCCGCACATGGCCTACTCCTGCGGCTACTGGACCTCCGACGCCCCCGGCTATACCGTCGAGGACGCGCAGCGCGACAAGCTCGACCTCGTCTGCCGCAAGGTCGGGCTCGAGCCCGGCATGCGCTTCCTCGACGTGGGCTGCGGCTGGGGCTCGCTCAGCCTGTATGCCGCGGAGCACTTCGGCGCGAAGGTCACCGGTGTGACGATCGCCCGGGAGCAGAAGAAGTTCATCGACGAGCGGATCAAGGAGCGCGGTCTCGAGGACCGTGTCGAGATCCGGCTCCAGGACTACCGCGACGTCCGCGACGGCAACTTCGACGCCGTCGCCTCCATCGAGATGGGGGAGCACGTCGGGGAGAAGAACTACGCGACCTACGTCGATGTCCTGCGACGCAACGTCGTCGAGGGCGGGCGCGTGCTCGTCCAGCAGATGTCGCGTCGTGGTCGCTTTCCCGGTGGTGGGCCGTTCATCGAGTCCTTCATCGCCCCCGACATGACGATGCGCCCGGTGGGTGAGACCGTCGACTTCTTCGAGCGCGGCGGACTCGAGGTGCGCGATGTGCACATGATGCGCGAGGACTACGTGAGGACCATCGACGCCTGGCACGACACGTTCGAGAGCAACTGGGACACCGCGGTGTCGATGGTCGGCGAAGAGGTCGCGCGGGTCTGGCGGCTCTACATGGTCGGTAGCTCGATGGCCTTCCGCGACGGCCGCATGGGGGTCGACCAGATCCTCGCCGTCAAGAACGACGCGCGTGGCCACAACCGCCTCCCGATGGTGCGTCCGTCGACCTGGTCCTAGACACTGATCGCATGACGTTCTCCTTCGGCAACCTCCTTCTCGTCAGCGGGATCTCCGTCCTCGCCGTCGCGGCCCTCATGACGGTCACCGGCATCATCGGAGCCCGCGCCGGGAAGGTGAGCGTCGTCGACACGGCATGGGGACTCGGCTTCATCGCCGTCGCCCTCGTCTCGGCTCTCGTGGGCCACGGGTCGGGGACCCGGCGGCTGCTCCTGCTCGCCCTCGTGGCGATCTGGGCCGGCCGGCTCACGTGGCACATCGGGCGCAAGAACAGAGGCAAGCCCGAGGACCCGCGCTACGCGAAGATGAAGGAGGGCAAGAGCACGGTCGCCGTCATCCTCAAGGTCTACGGCCTGCAGGGCGTCCTCATCTGGTTCATCTCGCTGCCGCTGCAGGTCTCGGCCGCGGCCGGTGGCGGAGTCGTCTGGGTCGTCGTCCTCGGAGCGCTGATCTGGCTGCTCGGGGTCGTCTTCGAGGCGACCGGCGACGCCCAGCTCTCCGCCTTCA
>NZ_JANXRJ010000131.1 GCF_025353065.1 Lapillicoccus sp. | reverse complement strand
ACCTCAACCGGTTCCTGCGCGGCTGGGCCGCGTACTTCCGGTACGGCAACTCCGCCGACCAGTTCGACAAGATCACCCGGTACGCCCGGATGCGGCTGGCGGGCTTCGTCGCGAAGCGACACCGTCGCAGCCGTCGCTTCGGGTGGTACGTCGTGGCTATCGCTTCGCCGAACCAACTGGGGTTGATCGATCTTCATGGAACCGTGGCCGCACCCAGACCCTTCCGGGACTGGCGGGTGAGACCGAATGCCGGCGGTGAACGGCGTCGGTGAGCCGTGTGCGGGAGAACCGCATGCACGGTTCGACGGGCGGGGGCTGGAAACGGAGCGTAAGCACTACGCCACCGCGCCAGCCCCCGACCCTACATCGACGGGTGCTGGTGGGGGTCGTGGCGTGACCTGAAAAGTGCCCCTGAACTGGGAAGATAGGTGTTGCGACGCACGTATCTCAAGCCAGTTCGAGGAGCACCTTCCAGGTGAAGAAGACGACCGGTTTCTACCCGCCTGTTCGTGTCGACTCGGCGCCGGTGGCGGCGGTCGGTTCGGCGGGTGGGGTGCTGCTGACGACGGCTGCCGAGGTCACAGGGTTGAGCGCTGCCCTACGGGACGGGCTGTCGCCTTGGCGCAAGCCAACCGCGGTCCACGACCCGGGCAAGGTCCTCACCGATCTGAGCATGACGCTGGCGTTGGGTGGTGACTGCCTCGCTGATGCCGCGGTGATCCGGTCCGAGCCGGGGATCTACGGTCGGGTCGCGTCGGAGGCGACGGTCTCACGCACCATCACCGCGTTGGCCGGCGACGCCGACCGGGTCCTCGCGGCGGTCGCGGCCGCCCGGAAGGTCGCCCGGGCTCGGGCGTGGGAGCTCGCGGGCGAGCACGCACCCAATCACGGTGTCACTGCTGACGATCCGCTGGTCGTGGACCTCGACGCCACTCTGGTCACCGCACACAGTGACAAGGAACAAGCAGCTCCGAACTTCAAGCGGGGATACGGATTTCACCCGTTGTGCGCCTTCGTCGACCACGGGAGCGACGGGACTGGTGAGACCCTCGCGATCCGGTTACGGCCGGGCAACGCCGGTTCGAACACCGCGACCGACCACATCGCTGTCACCCGGGAGGCCCTGGCCGGGCTGCCGGGGATCAACCCCTCCCGGCCCGGGCGGAAGGTGATGATCCGGTCCGACGGTGGCGGCGGGACGAAGGAGTTCCTGGGCTGGCTGGCCCAGCGCGGCCTGTCGTACTCGATCGGGTTCACCCTGCCCGCGACCACGCCTGCGTTGTATCGGACAGTCCCGGCCGAGGCGTGGCAGGCCGCGGTCAACGCCGACAGGGACGTCCGTGAGGGCGCCGACGTGGTCGACCTCACTGATCTGCTGAACTTCCACGGACACCTGAAGGGGTGGCCGGTCGGGATGCGGGTCATCGTGCGTCGGGAACGGCCCCACCCCGGGGCGCAGCTACGGTTCGACATGTTCAAGCATGTCGACGGGTATCGGCTGACCGCGTTTGCTACCAACGCTGTTCGCGCGAAGGGACGGCAGCTCGCCGACCTCGAGTTGCGCCACCGTCGGCGCGCCCGGTGTGAGGACCGGATCCGAATCGCCAAGGACACCGGGCTACGGAACCTGCCCCTCTACGGATTCGACCAGAACCGGGTCTGGTGCGCGCTGGTCATGCTCGCGACTGACCTGACCGCCTGGACCCAGCTGCTCGCGTTCACGCCGGAGCACCCGGCCCGGCGGTGGGAACCCAAACGAATCCGGTTGCGGCTGTTCACGATCCCGGCCACCCTCGCCCACCACGCGCGACGGGTCTTGCTGCATATCAAGGACACCGCCCCCTGGTCCGACCTGACCGTCACCGGCCACGCCCGCCTCACTGACCTGGTCGAGCTCGCAGCGCCCACCTGACCCCGGGCGCCACCACCCGACCCGACGATTAGCCCCACCCCTCGGCAGTGGAAGCCGAAGCCCACCGCGAGCGACATCGCGGCCCCTGTCACACCCACCGACCATAATCAGGCTCGAAAACCGCGATCACCCGACAGCGACGCCATCAAAAGGTCCGATGCAAGATCGAGGCTAAGGAGGAAACGATGACGCTCATTGCGCCGATTCACCCCGGGGAGGTCCTCCTCGAGGACTTCCTTACCCCGCTCGGGGTGACCCAGCATCACCTGGCGATCTCCATCAGCGTGCCGCCACGTCGCATCAACGAAATCGTCCACGGAAAGCGCCGGATCAGCGCCGACACCGCACTGCGGCTGGCCCGCTACTTCGGTACCAGTGAGCGGTTCTGGCTCAACCAGCAGACCCGCTACGACCTCGAACTCGAGAAGGACCATCTCGGCGCCGTCCTGG
>NZ_JANXRJ010000115.1 GCF_025353065.1 Lapillicoccus sp. | reverse complement strand
CGGCCTGCTCCCGCTGCTCGCGGTCGGCAACGTCCCGCTGTGGGTGACCGACGAGTTGCCCGACTTCACCGGGGCGCTGCGTTGGCTGCGGCAGCATCGCGTTGCGGAGAGCGAGAGCCTGATCTCGCTGACCGCCGGGGGAGAGCCGCACACCCTGGCCGTCGTTGACCCGATCCGGTTGGCACGAATGCTTCCTCGGCTCCTCGATGAGGGCGAGTTCCTGTCGCCGCACGGCATCCGCTCGCTCTCGGCAGCGCACCGGGATGGTGTCGTCGTCGATGTCGCGGGCGAGTCGGTGTCGCTGCACTACACCCCGGGTCCCTCGGACTCCGGTCTCTTCGGCGGCAACTCGAACTGGCGGGGACCGGTGTGGTTCCCCATCAACGTGTTGCTGGTCGACGCCCTCCACACGTATGCCGTCGGCGCCGGCCCCACCTTGACGGTCGAGTACCCCACGGGGTCTGGGCAGCGGCTCGGCCTGCACGAGGTCGCCGCCCAGATCGAGTCCCGGCTGGTGGGTCTCTTCCGTCCCGGGCCGGACGGCCGTCGCCCCGGGGACCCGCGCGATCATGGCTCCGGCCCGCTCTGGGCCGACCATCCCGTCTTCAGCGAGTACTTCCACGGTGACTCGGGAATCGGCCTCGGGGCCTCGCACCAGACCGGCTGGACGGCGCTCGTCGCCCACCTCATCTGCACCGTCCGCTCGGACGGCGACCCCGAGGAGGTCTCCGCCACGGGTCGCTGAAGGTAGGAGAGCCGTCCCACATTCCGGGCCCAGGTGTCCACGCTGCGGTCCAGGTGTGATGAACTCGATGTCCCACTGGATCTCTAGGAGATACGCATGCCCCTCGTCCCCTTCGCCGTCACCGGTCGTGGCACCGGCGTCGCCCAGACCGTCGCCGTCGACGGCGCCGACTACACGATCGAGACCGACGCCTACGAGGCGTTCGGCGGCCAGGACCAGCACCCGAGCCCGCTGGCCTTCACCCTCGCCTCGTTGTCGTCCTGCAACCAGGTCACCTCGTCGATCGTGGCCAAGGAGCTCGGCGTCACCATCGAGCACGTGAGCTTCCGCGTCGAGGCCGACTTCAACCCCACCACGATGACCACCGGGACGCACCGCGAGGGGGAGACGACCTTCCAGAACCTGCGGGTGACGGCCGAGGTCGCGACCGACGCGACGGCGGAGCAGTTCGAGACCCTGCGCACCGAGACCGAGCGTCGCTGCCCCGTCAGCCAGCTCTTCGTGCTCGCCGGCGTCGAGGTCACCAGCACCTGGACCCAGCTCCAGACCGCCTCCGCCTGACCGGACCCGCGGTCGACCCCTCCCCGCGCCCATGTTGACATGATGCCCAGGTGAGCACCGGGAGCGCGTTCGAGCAGGAGACCGCACGCCTGCGGATGCGCCGGCGCGCCGGCCCGTGGCAGGGGACCTCGCGGCATACACCGCGCTGCACACCGATCCCCGCACGTATGTGCACGCCCCGGCGACCATGCCCGACCCCGAAGGCTGCCGTGTCCGACTCGCGTCCGAGCTGGAGCACTGGGAGACAGAGCAATTCGGGTATGTCGCCGTCGAGGACCTGGTCACAGGGCGGGTGATCGGGTGGGGTGGTGTCCGGTCGGACGCCGAGCAGTCTGACCCGGGCGCTCGGGCGGCCCTCAACCTCTACTACCGGCTGGCGCACGACGTGCTGGGTCGGGGCTACGGTCGGGAGCTCGTCCGGACCATCGTTGCCGCCGCGGTGGAGGTCCTTCCGGACCGGACCGTGCTGGCCCGCGCGAGGCGCCACAACGCCGGCTCCGTCGCGACGGCGCTGTCGGCGGGCCTGCACGAGGTCGGCACCGAGGCGCATCCGGCGGACGGGCCGGACGACCCGCCCTTCGTCGTCCTCGAGGCACCTCACTTCACCTCGGTGGCCGCGCTGACGCCCGACCTGCGCGAGGAGGTCCTCGACCTGTGGACCCGCGTCAACGACGACGGAGGCGCCGTCGGCTTCCAGCCTGGCGCCCCCCGACCCGCGATCAGGGCAGCGTTGTCCCGGCACGAGGACGTCCTCGCCGACGGCCGGGGCGTCCTCGCCCTGCTGCGGGCCCCCGATGGCCGGCTGATCGGCCTCGGGTTCTGGCTACGCGACGGCTGGCCGGGCTTCGCCCATATCGCGATGCTGTGGCGGTTCATGGTCGACCCCGCGAGTCAGGGCCGCAACACCGGTCGGATCCTGCTCGCGGGCATGCACGGGCTGGCGCGCACGCTGCCCGGTGTCGACCTGCTGCGGCTCGACTACCGCAGCGGCCTGGGTGTCGGCGACTTCTACGCCCGGATGGGGTGGGTCGAGACCGGACGCCAACCGCTCGGGCTGCGGTTCCCCGACGGCACCCGTCGCGACGACGTCCAGATGGCCCGGCTCCCGGACGGCGGCCCGCTGGTCTACGACGGGCGGCACTGACGCCCTCGGCGCGTGGCTCCCACAACGTCCGCGGCAACGGGACACCGGTGTCGCGTGCACGCGGACGTTGTGTATGCCGCCCCCGCGACGTCCGCGGCAACGAGACCTCTGGTGTCGCGTCCGCGCGGACGCAAGGGGGCCTGTGGAGAGCCGGGGGGCCACCTCGGCCCCGCGGCATACCCTGTGCTCGTGCCTGCCGACCTCCACACCCTCCTCCGGGCCGCCGTCCTCGCCGTCGGCGGCACCGAGCGGCCCGGTCAGGTCGAGATGGCCAAGGCGGTCGAGCACGCCATCGACTCCGACGAGCACCTGCTCGTGCAGGCGGGCACCGGCACCGGCAAGTCGCTCGCCTACCTCGTGCCGGCAGTGAAGCACGCGTTCGAGACCGGCAAGCCGGCCGTCGTGGCCACCGCCACGCTCGCCCTCCAGTCGCAGATCGTCGACCGCGACATGCCCCGCGTGGCTGCGGCGCTCGCGCCGGTGCTCGGCCGCCGCCCCACGTATGCGCTGGTCAAGGGCCGCCGCAACTACCTCTGCGCGCACAAGCTCCACGGCGGTTTCCCCGACGACGACGACACCCTGCTGAGCGTCGAGCAGGTCGATCACGGCGCCTCCCGCCTCGGCCACGAGGTCGTCCGGCTGCGCGAGTGGGCCGACGTCACCGAGTCCGGCGACCGCGACGAGCTCGTGCCCGGGGTCAGCGAGCGCGCCTGGCGCCAGGTCTCGGTGAGCGCCCACGAGTGCATGGGCAGCCGTTGCCCGATGGTCACCGAGTGCTTCGTGGAGCGCTCCCGCGAGGCCGCCAAGGACGTCGACGTCATCGTCACCAACCACTCCTTCATGGCCATCGACGCCTTCGAGGGACGGCAGATGCTGCCCGAGCACGAGCTCCTCGTCGTCGACGAGGCGCACGAGCTCGTCGACCGGGTCACCTCGACGATCACCGACGAGCTCACCGCGTCGATGGTCTCCACCGCGGCCCGCCGAGCCGCGAAGCTGTCCGAGCGCACCGAGGACGTCGAGGACGCCGGCGTGCTGCTCCAGGACGTGCTCGCCGGACTCCCCGAGGGGCGGCTGCCCGGCGTCTCCGACTCGCTCTCGCTGGCCCTGGCCCGCGTCCGTGACACCACGAGCCGGGTGCAGTCCGACCTCAAGCCCCAGCCGGGCATCGAGGCCGACGGCGCCCGTCAGGTCGCGCGCGCCGCCATCGACGAGATCAACGAGAACGCCGCGCGCATCCTCGAGGAGCGCGCGCTCGACGTCGTGTGGGTCACCCACGACCAGCGCCGGGGCACGGTCCTGCGCGTCGCGCCGATGAGCGTCGCCGGGCTCGTGCGCGAGCGGATCTTCACCGAGCGGACCGTCGTCCTCACCTCCGCCACCCTCGAGCTGGGCGGCAGCTTCGACGCCCTCGCGGGCACGATCGGGCTGCGTGGCGACGGCGCCCCGGCGTGGCAGGGCCTCGACGTCGGGAGCCCGTTCGACTACCCCAGGCAGGCCATCGCGTATGTCGCGAAGCACCTCCCGGCTCCGGGCCGCGACGGCGCCTCACCGCAGTCGCTGGACGAGATCGAGGCTCTCGTCCGTGCCGCCGGTGGACGCACCCTCGGTCTCTTCTCCTCGATGCGCGGGGCCCAGAACGCCGCCGAGGAGCTGCGGGGCAGGTTCGCCAAGGACGGTACCAAGATCGACATCCTCTGCCAGGGCGACGACCAGATCACCACTCTCGTCAGGCAGTTCGCCCGCGAACCCTCCACCTGCCTGTTCGGCACGCTGACCCTCTGGCAGGGGGTCGACGTCCCGGGCTCCTCGTGCCAGCTCGTCATCATCGACCGGATCCCCTTCCCCCGCCCCGACGACCCCCTCGCGTCCGCTCGCTCCGAGGCGATCGCCCGGATGGGTGGTAACGGCTTCATGGCGGTGAGCGCCACGCACGCCGCGCTGCGACTGGCGCAGGGCGCCGGGCGGCTCATCGGGCGCGGCGACGACCGGGGGGTCGTCGCCATCCTCGACTCCCGGATGATGACCGCGCGGTATGCCGGCTTCCTGCAGCGCTCGCTGCCACCGTTCTGGCCGACGACGGACCGGGAGATGGTCATGGCGGCCCTCACGCGACTGGACGAGATCGCCCCGCCGCCGCTGCCGGTCGCCGACCCGGCGCTCCGGGGCATCGCCGGGGCGGTCGAAGGCACCTCGATGGCGGCTTCCGTGTCGGCCGGCCCCGCCGCCGTCGACCACCGACCGGTCGCGGGTCCGCCCCCCAGCGCGACCTCGACCCGCACGGCCGTGACGGGCGGACACGCCTGGACCGCAGACCAGGACGCCGAGCTGCGGGATGCCGTCGAGGCCGGGATCGACGGCGACGAGCTCGCCGATCACCTCGAGCTCGACCCGGAGGTCATCGCCGTCCGCCTCGAGCAGCTCGGGCTGCGACTGGGGGAGCCGACCCTGTCCTTCGGCGACGCCTGACCGGCCCGTGGTGGATCGCAGGATCGCACCCGATGCCGTGTCACAGGCCCGTGGCAGAGTATGCCGCGTGAGCCCCCCTCCCGTCCCGCCGCTGGTGCTCATCAGCGGTCCGGAAGAGGTCCTGGCGGAGCGGGCCCGCGCGTCCGTCGTCGCGGAGCTGCGGCACGCGGCGCCCGACCTCGAGGTCATCCGCGTCGAGGGCAACACCTACGCCGCCGGCGAGCTCGTCCTCCACACCAGTCCGTCCCTCTTCGGGGGTGACAAGGTCCTGGTGATCGAGGGCTTCGAGGAGGCGACCGACGCCCTGCAGGACGACCTGCTGAGCTATCTCGCCGCCCCCGAGGACGACGTGACGCTGGTCGTCAGCCACCGCTCGGGTCAGCGCGGCAAGAAGGTGCTCGACACGCTGAAGAAGCAGAGCGCCCGGGTGATCGACTGCCCGGCCATCAAGTCCGACCGTGAGAAGAGCGACTTCGCCACCCATGAGTTCCGGCGGCAGGGGCGCAAGGCGACGCCGGAGGCGGTCCGTGCCCTCGTCGAGGCCGTCGGCAAGGACGTCCGCGAGCTGGCGTCGGCCTGCGGCCAGCTGGTCGCCGACACCGACGGCGTCATCGACGAGGTGCTCGTCGAGAAGTATCACGGGGGCAAGGTCGAGGCGAGCGGCTTCCGGGTCGCCGACGCCGCGGTCGCCGGCCAGACGAGCGAGGCGCTGCGCCTGCTGCGGCACGCCATCGCGACCGGCGTCGACCCCGTCCCGATCGTGGCCGTCCTCGCGTCGCAGCTGCGTCAGCTCGTCAAGGTCGGGTCGGCCGGGCGGGGCAGCTCGGCGCAGCTGGCCAAGGAGCTGGGCATGGCCCCCTGGCAGGTCGACAAGGCCCGCCGGGTGGTCGGGGGGTGGGATGCTCCCGGGCTCGGCCGCGCGATCCAGGCCGTCGCCGCGGCGGACTTCGAGGTCAAGGGTGGTGGTCGCGACCCGGTGTATGCCGTGGAGCGCGCGGTCCTCGCGATCACTGCCGCCCGCCACGGCGGCGCTCGCTGACGACGGTCACCCGCCCACCGTTTTGGTGGGGGAGCGGGCCCGCTGGTAGATTTGCGAGTCGCGGGCGCCCTCCGGTCGTGCGCGCACGCTGTTCCACCCCCAGCGAGGTTCACGCGCAGGGCGCAACGCCCGTCCGCATACCTCCTCGCCGTCCTCGCACGGCACCTCCCAGACACCGACCAGAGAAAGATCACCCGTGGCAAACATCAAGTCGCAGCTCAAGCGCATCAAGACCAACGAGAAGGCCACCGAGCGCAACAAGGCGGTCAAGAGCGAGCTCCGCACCTGGGTCCGCAAGTTCCGCACGGCCGCCGAGGCCGGCGACACCGACGAGGCTCGCGCAGCCCTGCGGACGGCGTCGACCAAGCTCGACAAGGCTGTCGCCAAGGGCGTCATCCACCAGAACCAGGCCGCCAACAAGAAGTCGGCGATGGCCAAGAAGGCCGCCACGCTCTGAGTCTCTCTCTCTCGTCACGACGGGCCCGTCACCTCACGGTGACGGGCCCGTTCTGCAGGTGGAGGCTGGCGGGGATACGCCCGATCAACCGGTCGCGAGCGCGTGCAGGCGCGAGAGGTCGCCGTTGAAGTAGTTCTGGTCGATGGGGCTGCTCGAGTACTGCCAGAACGTGTAGTACGCGGTCCCGGCCGGCAGTGATCCGACCGAGGAGCTGTAGCGGGCGATCCAGAAGGGACTGAGCGAGGCGAAGGCACTGCTGTTGCCGGTGCACGTGCTCCACCAGTCGAAGGTGGAGTAGATCACCGGGTAGCGGCCGGTCCGCGAATGGTAGGTCCCGAGGAAGCTGCTGATCCAGCTCACCATCGAGGTCTGGCTGAGGCCGTAGCACGTGGCCCCGTAGGGGTTGTACTCGATGTCGAGTGCACCCGGCAGCGTCCTGCCGTCGGCCGACCAGCCGCCCCCGTGGTCGACGAAGTAGTTGGCCTGCGTCGCCCCGGACGTCGTGTTCGGCGTCGCGAAGTGGTAGGAGCCCCGGGTCATCCCGACGTTGGAGGAGCCGGAGTACTGCTGGCTGAAGTAGGGGTTGGTGTAGTTCGTGTTCTCGGTGGCCTTGACGTAGGCGAACTTCTTGCCCTGGCTCCAGTACGACGCCCAGTCGACGTTGCCCTGATAGCTCGAGACGTCGATGCCGGGGGTCACGGCGCCCGTCGTCATCGGCGCAGCGGCCGAGGCCCCGCCTCGACCGGCGACGTGCGACGACCACCCCATGTATGCCGTCCCGGCGCCGGTGATGCCCGCAGCCCGGGCAGCCGGTGTGGGCGTCATCGACGAGGATGTGGAGGAAGACGGAAAGGCGGGGGACGCGTCCGGGGCGAGGACCTGAGCGTGGGCGGTCGTGGCGCCGAGTGCGCAGACGCTCACGCCGCAGACGCTGAATGCCGTCCCCACCGCGACCAGCGCCGAGGCGAGCGTCCTGATCCTGGTTCGGCCGGCCCTCCGGGTCGTCGTGGTCGAGTCGTTGCGTGTCATCTGAACCCCTGGGCCGTGGAGGGATCGATCGCGAACGCGATCACCTCCACCACGCTAGGAACCGGGCCCGTCGAGGTTGGCCACGGGGAGTTCAAATCCTGACAAATTCTCCGTCACCAACGGGTCAAGGGTGACTTTCTGCCGCACCCTCCGGCGGCAGACCCCTACAGCAGGCCGCGGTCGTGGGCCCCGTGGATCGACTGGGTGACGGCCTCGAAGACGTCGGCGTCGAGGATCGCCCCCTCGCGCCGGACACTCTGCGGATCGACCCGGATGATCCGATCGGTCCGTGCCTCGCTCGGCCGGCCCTGGCGGTCCCATGCGCCGACGCCGACGTCCATCCACTCGCGCCCCTCGGCCCGGTCGCGGGCGCGGTCATGATCGTGGTCCTTGCTCGTGAGCATGACGCCCAGCAGCCAGTCACCGTCGTGGCCGACGAGCAGCACCGGCCGGTCCTTGCCCACCGAGGCGTCCTCCTCGAAGGGGACCCAGGTCCAGACCACCTCGCCGGGGTCCGGGTGCCCGTCCGGCTGAGGGGCGTAGGCCATCGCAGGGACGCCGAGGTAGTCCCCGGGGTAGGAGCGCATGCCGGCGGGCGGGCTGACCCCGTCGCGCGTGTCGCGTGGCGGACGTACGTCATCGGGGTGACGTTCGTCGGTGGCCGCCCGGCCGAGCACGATCCTGCGCAGTCGGTCCCCGAGACGCTCAGCCATGGACATACGGTAACAAGGGGGTGATTCTCGGCCAGCCGCGTGAGACGCGGTCTCACGGCAGCAGCGGCGGACCTCGGTGGCGGCATACCTCGATAGGCTCGCCGCGGTCATCGTGGACCCCGCCACTGCTCCCACTGCCAGAACGGGTCCCATGACCGACGCCTCCCTCGCGACGACCGCCGAGGTCCTCCCCACCGCCCCACCCGTGCTCGATGACGGCCCGAGCATCCCCTCGGCTCACGTCAACCTCGCCCTCCTCGCGCTCGCCGTCGGCGGGGTCGCGATCGGCACGACGGAGTTCGTCACGATGGGCTTGCTCCCCCAGGTCGCGGCGGGAATCGGCACCGACATCCCGACCGCTGGCCACTTCGTCTCGTCGTATGCCGCGGGCGTCGTCGTCGGGGCCCCGCTCATCGCCGTGCTCTTCGCGCGCGTCTCGCGCAAGAAGGTCCTGCTCGGGCTGATGCTCTTCTTCGCGGTCGCCAACGCCGCGAGCGGGCTGGCCCACACCTACTGGCAGCTGATGGGCGCCCGCTTCCTCTCCGGCCTGCCCCACGGCGCCTTCTTCGGCATCGGCTCCGTCGTCGCGGCCAGCCTCGTCCCTCGGGAGCGCCGGACCCAGGCCGTCGCGATGATGCTCATCGGGCTCGGCGTCGCCAACGTCCTCGGGGTGCCCCTGACAACGGTGCTCGGGCAGAGCTTCGGCTGGCAGGTGCCCTACGTCGTCGTCGGCGGGATCGGCCTGCTGACCGTCGCCGCGGTCGCGCTGTGGATCCCGCAGGTGCCGGCCAGCGGCGAGGAGTCGATGCGCTCGGAGCTCAAGGCGCTGGGCCGGCTGCAGGTCTGGCTGGCGCTGCTCATCGGCACGGTCGGCTTCGGCGGCATGTTCGCGACCTACGCCTACATCACGCCGACGATGACCGATCTCGCCGGCTTCTCGACGGGCACCATCCCGGTGATCCTCGGGATCTACGGCATCGGCCAGGTCGGCGGGATGGTCCTCGCCGGCCGCATCGCGCGGTTCGGCATCCTGCGCGGGATGATCGCGTCGATGGCGATGATCGCGATCCTGTTGTCGCTCTTCGGTTTTGCCGCGCACGTCCAGCCGCTCGCGATCGTCTTCGTCCTCGGGCTCGGGTTCGTCCCCTCGATCCTCGTCCCGCTCCTGCAGACCCGGCTCATGGATGTCGCCCGCGACGGCCAGTCGCTCGCGGCGGCCCTCAACCACTCGACGCTGAACATCGCCAACGCCCTCGGCGCCTGGCTCGGCAGCATCGTCCTCGCCGCGGGCTACGGCTACGAGTGGCCGAGCCGGGTGGGCGCCGTGCTCGCCGTCCTCGGCCTCGGGATCGCCGGCATCTCGGTCGTCGTCGGCCGGCGGCACCCCGAGTCGGTCTGATCCGGGGCGCTCGGCCCTGGGGCGTGCGTGGGGGCCGGGAGCGCTTGGGCTCGTCACGACGCGTACGCCGCGGGATCGGGTGGACGTGACCCTGCCCTGACAGGGTCATCCCCACCCGATCAACGCCGGCGAGGGTCCTGCTGAAGTCAGTCATCCGCCAAGGAGGAGGACCGTCTCCGTGCTGATCGCCTACGCTTTTCCCGTGGTGGTGAGGGAGGAGCTCCGACGACTCTCGGTCGTGGCGTGGGGCGCGCTCGCCCTCGTCGTGGCGGGCTGCAGCGTCGGCGCGCCGGTCGAGGCCATCAGCGCAGCTCGGAGTGGGCTGGAGCGTTCCGTCCCCGGGATCGAGGTTCGAGGTGTGTCCGAGGTGGCGGTCGACGGTGACTGTGCGCTCGTGGAGTTCGACACCAGTCGAGGAATCGACAACGTCGGGGCGCACCGCGACGCCCAGGGCTCGTGGTCCGTGCGCAAGGTGGCGACCGACGCCGACTACTTCGACCTCGACTACTCGGACTGGCCGTCCCGAGCCTGCAGATAGGACGACGCGCCAGACTTCTCCTCACCTGAGGATGAGTCCAGCCCGGATCCTGCATCGCGTCGCCGACACCTCCACACCTGAGGAGAAGTCGGCGCGCCTGACCGCTCGCCGCGTTCACGAAGTCGTCAGCCGCCCGGGAACGCACGTCCGGCCCTGGCACTGCGCGTTCAGACGTGGTCTGCTGCCCCGAAACGTCCGCTCGGCCGCGACCCGGGTAGGGCCAGCGCGATCTCGGCCGTGTCGTCCGCGCAGACGAGGGCCATCCCCCCGCGGTATCAGGCGGTCGCGGCCCTGACCAGCGCGATGACCTTCCTCTCGACCGCGGGGCTCCACGTCAGGAGGGCGTACGACGCCGGCCACATGTCGCCGTCATCGAGGTGCGCCGCTTCCTGGAAGCCCAGGGTCGAGTAGCGGTAGCCGAACTTGCCCGAGTCCTGGAAGAACAGCACGACCTTGCCGTCGGCGTTCGCGTAGGCCGGCATCCCGTACCAGGTCTTTGGTGCCAGCTCCGGGGCCGTCGCGGTCACCGTGACGTGCACGCGCTCGGCGAGCGCACGATCCTCCGGCGCCATCTTCTCCATCTGGTCGAGGACCGCCTGCAGGCCGTCGGCCGCCTTGGCACCCTTCTTGCCCTCGGCGCGCAGCTCGGCAGCGCGCTCCTTCATCGCGGCGCGCTCGTCGGCGCTGAATCCGTGGGACGCGGCCTCGGCCTTCTTCGTGGGCATCTCGTGCGCTTCCTCTCGACGCTGACCGCGGAGCGTGCTGTCCCGCTGGGCAAAAGGCTAGAGCCCAGCCACACGTGAGGCTTCTCCGTTCCTGCCCTGTTCGTGGCGGGTGCCGTCAGCGCGAGCCCCAGTGCCACGGCGGGGTGGTGAGCAGACCCTGCCCCCGGACCATCGTCTCGCCGAGGTCCTTGCGGAGCCCGATGCCGTGGGCGGGCCGTCCGGCACCGGCCCTGTCATCGACCTTGATGTCACCGTCCACCGGGCCCAACGCCGCGATGAGCGGGCGCGAGTGCGAGACCACGAGCAGCTGGACCTCCTCTGCAGCCCGACGCAGCAGCCGGGCCAGCGGGGCAAGGAGGTCAGGGTGCAGGCTCGTCTCGGGCTCGTTGAGGACCATCAGCTGGGGCGGGCGAGGCGTGAGCAGGGCGGCGACGAGCAGCAGGTAGCGCAGCGTGCCGTCGCTGAGCTCGGCGGCGCCGAGGCGTCGCAGCACCCCCGGTTGCTGGAGACCCACGTCGAAGCGACCGCCCGAGACCATCACGCTGAGGGTCGCGTCGTCGAAGGCGTCGGCGATCGCCGCGTCGAGCGCCCGGCTGTCGCCGACCTCGTGGATGGTCTGCAGCGCGGCGGCGACGTCGGCCCCGTCGTGGTCGAGGACCGGTGTCCGGGTGCCGACCTGGGGCCGGCGGGCAGGCGCCTCGCGGTCGGTGCGGAAGCTGTCGTAGAAGCGCCAGGACCGCAGCTGCTCACGCACGGCGAGCAGCTCGGGGGTGCGACCCGGGTCGGCGAGCTCGGTCAGCATGCTCTCGTGGGTCTGGATGCTCCGCGTCAGCTCCACCCACCCGCGACCCTCCCGAGCCCGGACCGACGGACCCTTCCGCTCGACGAGGACCGAGCCGGGACGGGCGAGCGGGCCGGAGAAGACCACCTCCCGCTTGACGATGGGGTCGCGGTCGAAGGCCGACGGGTAGCCGGGGACGCTGGCCGGCGGGGGCAGCCCGAGGTCGACGAGGTAGCCGAATCCGTCGTCGGTGGCGTAGCCGAGCCGCAGGCTGATCGGCCCCCGGCGCACCGTGCCCTGCACCGGGTGGCCCTCCCGTCGTGCACCCCCGAGCGTCTCCGGCCCGGCCCAGAGCGCCGACTGCAGGCCACCTTCGCGCGCGAGGGAGCCGATGACCTCACCGGCGCCGCAGTCGGCGAGGAGGCGTAGTGCGCGGTAGAGACTCGACTTGCCGCTGCCGTTCGCCCCGGTCACGACGTCGAGGCCGTGCAGCGGCACGACGACGTCGCGCAGGGAGCGGTAGCCCGAGACGGCGACGGTGGTCAGCACCCGTGGGACGGTAGCGACGGGGAGTGACAGGGGGCCCGGCCGCCTGCCCGGACGACCGGCATACCCGGTCCAGGTCGAGGGGTGAACACTCTTGTTCAGCCGCGAACACCGGCGTACGGTCGTCCCCCATGAGCGTCTCGCCGTCGGGGGTCCTGCCCCGGATCGGGCCGAGCCCGGAGGGTGACCCCGAGCTCCAGAAGCACACTGCCCTCCTCGACGCGGCGGTGAGCTACCTCGTCGCGCACCCTCGGGCCTCGCTGGCCCAGATCGCCGCGGCTGCCGGCATCGGCCGCACCACGCTCTTCAAGCTCTTCGCCACCCGCGACGAGCTCGAGCACGCTGTCGCCGTGCGGGCGCTCGCGGTCTGCCAGGCGGCGGTCGACGAGGCCGACAGCCGCTGGGCACACCGCTCTGACGACGGTGGGCTGCGCGCCCTCGTCACCGCGCTGCTGCCCATCGGGCCCCAGCTGAACTTCATCTGGCGCACGCCGAGCCTCGACGTCGACGACGAGGTCCACCGGGTCTACCTGCAGCTCGACCGCTCCCTGATCGCCGTCCTCGGCCGCGCCCGGAGCGCCGGAGTCCTGCGCGACCTCCCCGACTGGTGGCTCGGCCAGAGTCTCTACGCCCTCGTCTACGTCGCGTGGGAGTCGGTCCAGTCCGGCCGCCTCGCGCGGCTCGACGCCCCCGACCTGGTCCTCGACACGATGCTCTCCGGCGTCGGTGCACCGTCCCCCACCCACACGTCCACCCGCAGGAGCACCCGATGAGCCCGATGCCCACGGCGACACAGGTCAGGAAGGCCGGCGCCTTCGCGACCGCCCTCTACGGCGAACGCGTCAGGCGCTGGTATGCCGGTCGCCTCCGCGGCGACGGTCTCGCCCGCACGCGACTGAAGGAGGGCCGTCGCGACCCGTATGCCGTCTACGAGCAGATCCGCGCGCAGGGCCCCGTCGTGCCCACCCGCCTCGGCAACTGGGCGACGACGAGCCACCCCCTCTGCAGCCAGGTCCTGCGGAGCCGCAAGTTCGGGGTGCGCGACCCCGATCTCGACCTGGTCCACGGCGGCAGCCACGACTTCGACCTCTCCATGCTCGGGCTCAACCCGCCCGACCACACCCGGCTGCGACGGTTGGCCCTGCCCGCGTTCAGCCCGAAGATGATGTCGACCTACGCCACGATGATCGAGAAGAAGGTCCACCAGCTCCTCGACCGGGCGGAGCAGCGCGGCCAGTTCGACCTGGTCGCCGACTTCGCCGCGCCGCTGCCCATCGCCGTCATCAGCGAGATGATGGGCGTGCCCGACGCCGACGAGGCGGCGTTCCAACGCTACGGCGCGGCGCTGGGGAGCGCTCTCGACGGGCTCAACTCCCTCAAGCACGCGCGTGAGGTCATCCACGCCAATACGGAGCTGGAGGCGATCTTCGAGTCGCTCTTCGAGCTGCGGGCCCGCGAGCCGCGTGACGACCTGATCAGCGCCCTCGTGGCCGAGCGCGGGGACCGGATCCAGCCGCACGAGCTCGTGCCGATGTGCTCGCTGCTGCTCGTCGCCGGCTTCGAGACCACCGTGAACCTGATCGGCAACGGCGTGCTGGCCCTGCAGAGCCACCCCGACCAGTGGCATACCCTCTGCGACGACCCCAGCCTCGCCGGCTCCACGGTCGAGGAGGTCCTGCGGTATCTGCCGCCCGTGCAGGAGACCGGCCGGGTGTCCTTCGAGGACACCGAGCTCGGGGGAGTGGCGATCGCCAAGGGCCAGTGGGTGATCACGCTGCTCGCGGCCGCGGGGCGCGACCCCGAGGTCTATCCGGAGCCCAACCGGTTCGACATCATGAGGACTCCCGGGGTCGAGCACCTCGCCTTCAGCAGCGGCGTGCACTACTGCATCGGCGCGCCGCTGGCCCGGCTCGAGGCCACCGTGGCCCTCCAGGCGCTCGCCGAGCGGATGCCGCGCCTGCGCCGCTCAGGGCCCGTGACGATGCGCGGGTCGACGACGATCCGGGGGCCGCTCCGGCTGCCCGTCGCCGCCTGAGGGTATGCCGCTCGGGTGACCACCGCGCGGTGTCGGTGCCGGGTGACAGGGTGAGGTCATGACACCGAAGCCGCCTGTGCCCGAGGAGAACTACTCCGAGCGGTGGGCGGACGACAGCCGTCCGGTCCTGCCCCAGACGGGTGACGAGCGCGCCATGCTCACGACCTACCTCGACTTCCACCGGGCGACGTTCGCGAGCAAGTGCGCGAGCGTCGAGCCGAAGCAGATGAACGCCCGCACGATGCCACCCTCGACGCTGACTCTCCACGGGCTGCTGCGCCACCTGACGGGTGTGGAGCGATGGTGGTTCCAGATCAACTTCGCGGGCGACGACGTCCCGATGATCTACTACTCCGACGACGACCCCGACCAGGACTTCGAGCGGCTCGACGGCGACCTCGACGAGGCGTGGGCGGCCTGGCGCCGGGAGTGCGACCGGTCGCGGGAGATCGTCGCCGCCACGGCGTCGCTCGACGTCGAGGGCCACCGGGTCCGCGACGGCGCACCGATCTCGCTGCGCGCGGTGCTGGTCAAGCAGATCGCCGAGTATGCCCAGCACAACGGCCACGCCGATCTCCTGCGCGAGGGCATCGACGGCGCGACCGGCTGCTCCTGCTGACGACGACCGGCGCCCGGACCGGCCGGGAGCGGACCAGCCTGATGATGTTCCACCGCGAGGGGGAGCGCGTGGTCGTCATCGCCTCCAACATGGGCGCGGCCGACGACCCGAGCTGGTGCGTCAACCTGCGCGCGGACCCGCAGGTCAGCGTCGAGATCGGCGACGAGAGGTATGCCGCGACCGCGCACGTCCTCGCCGGTGAGGACCGTGCGGCCGTCTGGGGCCGGATCCAGGCCGCCTATCCGTTCTTCGTCGAGCACGAGGAGTCGGCGGGAGCACGCGAGATCCCTTTGGTCGAGCTGGTGCGGGTCGGCGAGGGCTGAGCCGACCCCGGTAGCGGCGGTCACGGCATACCGGCAGCGCGTGAAATGATGGGGAGTCCGTCCGATTCCCCGATGCCCTCCGTGAGGTTCTCCGCACCGTGTCACCCATGGCCCGCACCGCGCTGCCGCCGCACGCGACGCCGCCGCACCTCATCCGGAACTTCTGCATCATCGCGCACATCGACCACGGCAAGTCGACCCTCGCCGACCGGATGCTGCAGCTGACCGGCGTCGTCGACGGTCGGGCGATGCGGGCGCAGTACCTCGACCGCATGGACATCGAGCGCGAGCGCGGCATCACGATCAAGTCCCAGGCCGTACGGCTGCCCTGGACCTTCGCCGGCACCGAGTACGTCCTCAACATGATCGACACCCCTGGTCACGTCGACTTCACGTACGAGGTGTCCCGCTCCCTCGAGGCCTGCGAAGGTGCCGTCCTGCTCGTGGACGCGGCTCAGGGCATCGAGGCGCAGACGCTGGCGAACCTCTA
>NZ_JANXRJ010000088.1 GCF_025353065.1 Lapillicoccus sp. | reverse complement strand
ATCACGATCCATCGGTGTACCGGGATGGGTTCGAGCTGGTGCACCGTCGGGAGTCGGTTTATCCGAACGATCTGTGGCAGGCCGACCACACCGGCGCCGCGCCGTAGCGGTTGCCCGTGGAAATAGACCGAGTCGAGGACGTACAGAGCGAGAGCTGGGTAGGCCTTCGGCGCGTACCACCGCGACGGGCTATCCCCAAGGTCACCCACGATCGCCATCCGGAGCACGTCGAAGTCCTGAGAGCCACTCACGATGGGCCCCCGTCTCGGCCTAGCGACCCATCGGTGCCACGTTGGCTTGGGTGGGCGACCCGAGGGCGACCCGTGGGGTGTCCACGGCGCGGTCGGGTACGAACGCGCCCAGGGTGCCGAGGACTGCGGTGGCGTGGTCAATTCGAGCCCCCTCAAGGGATTGACAAGAGTGGGGGTACGACTGCGTCACCGCAGGTCAGCGCTTTGTACCCCTTAGCCACCCCGATGCGTACCCCCCTCCCGCAGCTCAGGCGGGGGTACGCATCCGGGACGTTCGATCGAGACCGTCTCGCCGTTACCCAACGGCGGAAGGAATTCGACATGAGCGTGGCAAGGTACCTGGGTCTGACGGACCCCGACATTGGCGACTTGGCCGTGGCCCGGCAGCGGTGGACCCAGTGGCGATCTATGCACGAAGCGCTGCAGGTGGTGGACGACCTGAGGCAGCTGCCGGGATGGCTCAGTGAGGCCGACTGCGCCGATGCAGATGGTGTGCTGCTCGCGATGGCGCAGCTCTCGGCTCCCGACGGCGGGGATGACGTCGTCGCGACTAGCGCACTGGCCTGGCTGCTCGTACCGGGAGCGAGCTTGCTGGCGCATCGCCTGGGCGGGCTGAGCTCTCGGGTGGACGAGCTGGTGGCCGCCCAGCTGTGGATGGAGGCCCGGACGTTTCCGTGGCGGCGGGGGTGGAAGGTCGCCGCGAACGTTCTGATGAACACCCGCAAGGGCGTGTTGCGCGATCTCGGTATCGGCGTCCCGGCCGACCAGACCTGGGCGCATACCGTCCCGGTGGAACCCACGGCTGACGTTCTGCTCGAGGCCGTGTCCAGCCTCACCCAGAACGACGCGGTTGCGTCCACCCCGGAGCAGGAGCTGCAGGACGTCTTCACGGGTGCCATGGCGAAGAACGTCGTGACCCGCTCGGACGTCGAGCTCCTCCTCGCTTTGGCCCGAGCCGCCGACGAGTCCGAGCTCTCCCGCTCGACCCGAGGGCACGGGGGGCTCATGTCGCTCGAGGCGTCCGACGCCGTCGCCAGCGCGCGAGGCGTCTGTGGCCGGACCGTACGGCGTCATGCGGCGCGCTCGGTACGCGATCTGCGCGTCCACTTGCACGTCCCTGCAGAGCGTCTGGTCGGCTGATGGTGTCCACCGAGCCGCCGTTCGCGGCATTGGTTCGGGAGGTGATGACCGTGACGAACCCGACTGGACCCCGGACCCTAGTCACCCGGGCCCCCACCAATACCGGCGACTGCGCGATGCGGAGCGTCCCGACGGGTCCGGCGCCTGCCAGGCGGCGGGACCACCGATGAGTGCCGCCACGAGTCGCGACAGGACCCGGGAGGGTGTCGTCACCGTCCACGAACTCAAGCGGGCCTGGCTCGCTCTCGAGCGAGGGCAGTTCCGGCAGCGCCGCATTGGTGGGTCCCGGACGGTGAGGGTCCACCCGGTTCTGCAGTCGAGAGCCCCGGGTGCCGATGCCGCCTGGCAGGCCGTCGAGCCAGTCCTGCCCGTCGTCGGCTGCGCCGGCTCGGTCGGGGCGTCAACCCTGGCTCTGGCACTCGCCACCGCGGCGAGCAGTCCGGACACCGGCGCCGGGCGCACTCGGGTCGTCGAGTGCTGCTCGGTGACCGCGTCCGGGCTGGCGGCGGCTACGACGGCGGAGCTCGGTCCGCACTCCAGCGGCTGGGTCCAGGGGACCCGGGGTGAGGTCCTGCTGGAGCGGGTCGTTGACGCGGTTCGAGCCCCGGACGAGGTTCCTCTTCCGAGTATCGAGGCTCCGTACGCAGTTTCGTTGACCGTCCTTGACGTCGGCTGGGAGGTGGGACTGCTTCTCGAAAACGGCGGTTGGCTGAGCGACCAGCTGCGGCGGGCGCCTCATGTCGTGGCCGTCGCGCGCGCGACGGTCCCCGGGCTGCGTCGGCTCGAGGGCGTTCTGGCAATGCTGGATGGGACTTCGGTCACGGCCGCCGTCCTCGAGCCCCGCCCGCCCATCGGGCGGCTGCGAGGGCTGCGAGGTATCGAGTCGAGCATGGGCGCGCGGACCCGCGAGCTCGACCGGGACGGCCGGGTCCACCACATCCTGCTCGATCCTCTCCTGGCTCATCGAGGCCTGGACTCGCAACCGCTGCCCGCGCCGCTCTTGAGCGCCGCGCAGCGGCTCCTGGCCGCAGCGACCGCGGCACCGAACCCATCCGCGCAGACGAAGGGACGTCCCCAATGAAGCTCCTCACCAGCACCACGACCGCTCTCGCACAGGTCTGCCCGGTCGCTCCACCGGGCGCGCAGGTGTACGCCGACCAGCTCATGGGCTACGTCCTGTGGGGCGTGATCATCCTGTTCGTCCTGGGTGTCGTCGTCAGCATCGGCGCCATCGTCGCCGGCCGAATCTTCGGGATGCCGCACGCCTCGAAGGCCGGCATCGTCGGCGTCGCGGTCATCTTCCTCGCCGTGATCGCCTACCTGGTCCTGCCGGGGATCGTGCACACCATGACCGGCAGCGGGTGCATCTGATGCGTGCGAACGGATCGGCCACCACCGCCCCGGGTGCCGCAGAAGGTGTCTGGGGGCGGGCCAAACTGAGGGCCATCCTCGCCGCCGGGATCGCAGGAGCGGTGGCCCTCGTCACCAGCCTGGGCCTGGCCGTGTTCTACGGGCTGAGGACAGACGGTAGCTCCAGTAGCTCCGTCCACGACGTGTCGTCGTCTGCGTCTGTGGCCGCGTCGTCCCCGGTCACCGGTGCGGCTATCGCCGGGTCTGGCCGTTCCATGCGTGACGTCGTCGCCGCCCGGCCCATGATGTCGGTGACTGCGCAGGATGCCCGCCGCGGGATCCCGGTGCCGTGGCCGGTCCCGTCATCGACGTCCCGGCGGCCACCGGGCCCGGGGTAGCGGGGGTGCCCACGGGGTTCCCCCACACGCCGCAGGGGGCGGTGGGCCAGCTCGCCGCGATCGAGACGACCCTCCTACAGGGCATGTCGATCCGGCAGACAGCCACGGCCTACGAGTCGTGGGCGTTGCCGGGAGGCGTCGGCGTGGCCGGGTGGGCGATGACCCAGAACGTGCAGAGCTTCCTCGCCAGTGCCGGCCAGGGACAGACCAAGGACATGACTGTCGTCGTGACCGCCACCCCCGTCGCCGGCCAGGTCAAGGGCACCGACGGACCCGACTGGGTCCTCGCCTGCGTCCTGCTCGACATCCGCGCCACCGTCACCACCGAAGCACGGATGGGCTACGGCTACTGCGAACGCATGCAGTGGACCCCCACCACTTCCATCACGGGTGGTCCCGCCGGCCCGGGCGCGCAGGCCGGGGCCGGCACGCACTGGCGATGGATGATCGCGCCCGGCGCTCCCGCCGCACCCGCCCCCTCCACCTGGCCCGGGACTGAGCTGTCGTTCGCGGCGGGCTGGCGCACTTGGGTCACCGCGCCGCCGTCGCCGCCCCCGCCCACGGAGGCCCCAGCCAGCAACCTCACCCAAGCGGGGTGACCGGCGTGAACTTCCTCAACCCCTTCACCTACCTCGGCTCCGCCGCCGGCAAGATCGTCGCCGACGGATGGACCGCCGCCATGCTCGGCCTATGGAACGCCGGCCTGTGGCTCCTGAAGCTGGTCCTGACCCTCGTCGACTCCTTCACCACCCCCGACCTGCGCGCCGACGGGCCGGCAGCGGACGTCTACCAGGTGACGTTCTGGATCGCTGGGGCGTTGATGCTGCTGCTGACCATGGTCCAGCTCGGGGTCGCAGCTGTCCGCCGGGACGGGCGCTCGATCGCCCGGCTACTCACCGGGGTGGGGCAGTTCGTGATGGTGTGGGTCGGCTGGATCGCCCTGGC
>NZ_JANXRJ010000078.1 GCF_025353065.1 Lapillicoccus sp. | reverse complement strand
GACCTTGGTGTCGCGCTCGCGGATGATCCGGTTGAGGTGCGCGTAGAGGAGGTTGAGCCCGGGGGTGGTGCCCCAGTGGCCGAGCAGTCGCGGCTTGATGTGCTCGGGAAGCAGCGGTTCGCGCAGCAGCGGGTTGCCGAGCAGGTAGATCTGTCCGACGGAGAGGTAGTTCGCCGCGCGCCACCAGGCGTCGAGCTCCTCGAACTCGGATCGCGGTCGGATCGGGACGGCCTGCAGTTGGGTCATGCTCCCATCGTCGCGCCTTCTCGCGCGCGCGGTAGGGCCCATGGTCCCGGGTGTTGGAGTGGGCGCGGGTGGCCGCCGCGGCATCTGACCACGACGGAGCGGGTGCCGGGTTGACCGGTCTGGCGAGCGGGCGGGGTGGCGAGCGGTATGCCGGTGGCTCAGGACCGGTGGGTTGTGTCGTCGGTGTCCGTGGGGAGTGGTGGACCCCCTCCCGGGGGTTCAACGCTCCCCACCGAGCTGCGAGGGTGCCCGAGCCAGCCTCTCTGTGGATAACTTTGGTGCCGTAGAGCTACCCCTGATTACGTTTGCCTCATGCAGCCATCGCCTCATGGCGTTCACGGATCCAGCGGATATGCCGTCGTCGCCGACAGTCTCGTGCGGGCGGCATACGACATCGCGGCGACGGCAACCCTGGTCCGGCAGGGCACCATCGAGGTCTCCGATGACGCCGTCGATGTGGGGCACCCGGGGCTGGCGTCGACGTTGGCCGAGTTCACCAGCCGGTGGCAGACCGGGGCCGATGCGCTGATCAGGCGGCAACACGACATCGTGGACCGGCTGGGCCGGGTGGTGGAGAGCTACCTGGAGCAGGAGGCGCAGGCCATCAATGGGTTCAGCTGGGTCGCCGACCGGTCCGGGTTGTGAGGGACGCCTATGCGGATCTGCTGGTGGCGGTGCCGGTCGAGCAGCTGGTCCCGGGCGACCCGGTCGGGATCGACCAGCTCGCCCAGCGGATGCTCCGATGGTCGGACCTGTTCGCCGACGCCGCGCAGGCCCTCCGCCGGATCGACGTCGTCTGGACCGGGCCGGCCGCCGACGCGTTCCAGAGCGAGTTCCAGCTGCAGCCGGGCGCGTTCGCGTCGGCAGCGGCGGCGATGGACGACGCCGGCTACGCGCTGGGGTCCTACGGGATCGCGTTCCACTCCGCCCGCGAAGGCGCGGTGATCGCGCTCGAGACGTTCCAGCGGGGCCTCCGCGACGGGCTCGCCGCCCGCGCCGCCGCCAAGGTCCTGGCCGCCGCCGCCGGCGGGGTGCTGCCGACCACCAGCCTGCTCGACCTGCGCGACGAGCCCGCCGGGCTGCAGGACCGGCTGACCGGCGTCGAGAAGCTGACCGCCGTCCGCGAGGCAGTGCTCGAGGCAGGCGACCGCGCGACCACCGTCGTGCGCGTCGCGATGGCCCTTGCCCCGCGACAGGTCACCGCGCTCGAGCACGGCGCGAACTTCGCCGCCGGGATGTTGCCGTGGGTGTCCAACTCCGAGAAGACGGACTTCTACGTCGGCGGTGCTCGGGGGCTGCTCGACATGGGCAGCCAGGCGATGATGCCCGTCGTCGCCCCGCTGGTCATGAGCCCGGTCAACCGCGCCCTCGACGGGCTGGAGTGGCGCTGGAATATCAGCTCCGGCAGCGGCTTCCACCAGGCCGGCGCTCTCGTCATCCCCGCCCTCGCGACCGGCGGAGGCGGCGGCGTTGCCGTGGGCCTCGAAGCCCGGGCGCCACGGGCGATCGCCGATACCATCTTGCCGAAGGACGTCAACCCCGAGCCGGTTCTGCTCTATCGAGGAATGACATCGTCAGCGGATGGCTATCCCCTGACAGGGGCAACGGCAAAGACGCTCGGAGCCCGACCGAAGATTTGGGTCCCGGAGGAACAGGGGGATATTGTTATCGATCCGAATGGTGGAGTGTGGCCGGATACTGGAGGAATGTCGGCCAATACTGACCTGGCAAGTATCCCTCCCTACCGGCGACCCTTGGCATTTGGTGGCACCGGGAAAGACCTCAATATGTTCACTCTCGAACAAAGCGCTCTGCCGGAAGGCCTTATTTTTCACCCGGATCCTCACAAGGTGGGCCACGGCTTTGTCGAGCCAACCCGTCCCATGTCTTATGACGACATGCAGAGGCTCATCCATTCGACGCAATTCTCCTGGCGAAAGGTGTACCCCCCGGAATGAACACTCGAGATCGCAAGGACCGGATGTTTGAGGCGGTGGAGGGTCTGAACGGCTTCTCCTCCCTCAGAGACGTCATTGTCTCCTTCATCGAGGAAGGAGTGGATCCAGACATACTCATTCGAGACATGACCGACATCCTCGCACTGCTGACCGAACAACACGAAGAAATGATGATGGAGGTCATGGACCAGTTGGTCGGTCACTGCGCGGTGACCCAACGCATTCTCCCGAGGCCGGAGCCGGGCGACCCCGACTTCGGTATCCGGTGACCGTCGAGCCGCATTGGGGACTGTCGACCGGCACGAGTCCGGAATGAGCCATGACCACGTGGACGCTGAACGCGCTTCGCTGACGGCAGAACGGATGACCCCTCCTGGGGCACGCAGCCCTCGTACCCTGAGGAAGGTGACGCCCTCCCACTCCAGCCAGGCCCGGATCATCGCGTTGCGCCCGGTGATGCAGCAGCAACCGCAGACACCACCGTCGCGTATGCCGGTGAGGCCCGTCGAGCCTGTCCGGCCGACGCGCCGGGAACCGTTGTGGCGCAACATCATCGGTGACGTCCTGCGTCAGGAGCGCCTGCTACAGGAACGGACGCTCAAGGACGTCTCCGAGTCGGCACGCATCTCGATGCCCTACCTGTCCGAGATCGAGCGGGGGCGTAAGGAGGCCTCGTCGGAAGTCCTGGCCGCGGCGGCCGCAGCCCTGGGGATGCGGCTCGTCGACCTGCTCGAACGCGCCCAGTGGGCGCTGACCCGGGCCGCCGATTCCGACCCGTTCGCCGTGACCCGGGTGACCCAGGTGACGTCGGTCCTCGGGGTGAGCCCGCGGCATACCGGACTCTCGGGCTCGGTCAGCCTCGCCGCCTGACGCCAGCTCACCCCTCCGGGTTGAGGTGAAGGCGGTCGTAGGTCGGCTAGGTTTCCCTCGTCGCGCTCGAGCGACATCGGGTCCGTGGAGGGGCGATCTGGGATGCGCGTGCGACTACTAGTCGTCGTTGTTCTTGTGGTGGCGATGCTCGGCTCGGTGACCACGTCCGTCGCCCACGGCGTGACCTCGCCGGGCCCGACGCTGTCGAGGTTGCCGTGGACGGTGCCCGGCCCGGACAGCGTCGTCTACAGATCCGTGTCCTGCCCAACGGTTGACCGGTGCGTAGTCCTTGCCGACTCAACCCCCGCCTTCGGACCGACAATCCCCATCGCCGTGACGATCGCCCCGAACGGGACCTCGACGACGGCCCGACTGACCGTGCCGCCGCTGACGACGGCGGACCCCACCGGCGTCCGCCACGCCTACGCCACTGCCATCTCCTGTCCCACCACGAACTTCTGCGCCGCCATCGCCGACTCAGGCACCGAGAGCTACCGCAGCAGGCCCATCGCTGAAGTTCTTTCAGGCGGATCCTGGACCGCCCTCGAGCTCCCCCTGCCGGCCGGGGCGCCCCTGGCCACGTTGACCTCCATCTCCTGCCCGGCGGCCGGCGTCTGCGTCGCCGTCGGCAGCTACTACCCACCCACGTCGACTGGCGCCTCGGCAAATCTCGTGGAGACGCTGACCGGCGGGAGATGGAGCGCACGTCGAGTGCCCAACGCGGCCGTGGGCGACAACTCGCTGGCGGCGGTGTCGTGCGCCGCGGTGGGCTCCTGCGTCGCTGTGGGGACTGGCAGCCACGGTCCCTACGCTTTGCGGCTGGCGTCCGGGGACTGGACGCCGGGCGCGCTCCCTGCGCCCCCCTGACTATCTGTACGGATCCTTCACCGCCATCTCGTGCGCCGACGTCGAGGACTGCACCGCCGTCGGCAAGTTCACCGGTCACCACTCCGGAGGCGGCACGTTCGCCCTGCGCATCGCGGGGTCGGGCGCATCAACCACCATCTTGCCGTCGTCGCCGAATGGACCACCGTCGATCGTCGGCATCGACTGCGCCGACCCCTTGCACTGCGTGGCTGTCGGTCAGTCCTCCTACATTTCCGTCGCCGAGACCTTCGCCAACGGCACATGGGTGGCGTCGGCCCTGCCGAAGCCGGCCGCCGGTGTCGATCGAAATGAGCTTCTGGGCGTGTCCTGCGCAGCAACGACCAGGTGCGTGGCCGTGGGATCGATCGATGTGCGATACGGATCCGCGTATCAAGGCCTCGTCGAGACCATGGCCGGCGGACTGTGGGCCGCGGCCTCGAAACAACCCGCTGGGCCCGCATATGCGACGACCAATGGGATCAGCTGCCCAGACGACCAGCACTGCACTGCGATCGGGTCCAGTATCGACCGAAACAATGCGGCAGGTCTGATGACCGAGACCCGCGCCGCGGACACGTGGGCCTCCGCGTCCTTGACCCTCCCCAGTCCTGACTATCTCAGCCCCAGCGGCGTCACATGTCCCGCGCCCGGCTCATGCGTGGTCACCGGTCGCAACTACTCCACCAGGGGTTACTTCGCCGCCACCCAAGCCGGCACGACGTGGACGATCACGGCCCTTCCCCTGCCCACCGAAGTCGCCCAACAGTTCGACGTCTCCGCCCCGTCGTGTCCCGCCGTCGGGCGGTGTGTCGTCGTCCTCGCGTACTACGACAATGCATCGAACGAGATGCAGTCGGTCGCCGAGACCCTTGCCGGGGGCACCTGGACGACGACCACTCTTCCGGTGCCGCCCGACACCGACAGCGGCCACTTCGCCATACCCGCGGCGGTGTCCTGCGCGACCCCGACCTGGTGCGCTTACGTCGGGAGCTACAACAACAGCACCACGGGCGGCGCCCTCTACGGCGGAACGCTGGTCGACGGCTCCTGGACCGCCACCACCATCGACCCGTCCGACACCGTTGGGGGAGATCTCGCCAGCATCTCGTGTCCCACGATCGGCACGTGCACAGCCGTCGGAAGGAACTCGAGCAACGCCAGCAATGCCTGGAAACCCCTACAGGTCACGCTTTCCTCGGGGACGTGGAGCGGCGGATCGTTGCCGATCCCGCCGGAGGTGCAGAACGAGAGCCTGGCCGCGGTGTCCTGCCTCTCCGTCGACCGCTGTGTCGCCGTCGGCGTCCAGACCCTTGCCGAAGGAGGAACCCACGCGATCGTCGACACGTTGGGCGGCGGCAGCGGCTGGTCGTCGTTCGTCCTGGCCGATCCCGTCGGCGGGCAGCTGGGCGAGCTCCTCTCCATGTCGTGCCAGCCGGCGACGTGCTACGCCGTGGGCGATGCCCGCACAGCCGACGGCGGGCTCAAGCCCTTCTCCTCGGCGATCGCGGCCCCCGAGGTTGAGGTGAGAACGCGCTCTCTGCGACGCGTTCTCACCTCGATCGGCCAGAGCAGGAAGGGTCAGGCGCCCGGCATGATCCGCTTGCTCAGCACGAGGTCGGCGAGACCGTAGTCGACGGCCTCCTGCGCGGTGAAGACCTTGTCGCGGTCCATGTCGGCGCGGAGCGTCGCGACGTCGTGCGGGGTATGCCGCGCCAGCACCTCCTCGACCTGGGACCGGATCCGCAGCATCTCCTTGGCCTGCAGCGCGAGGTCGGAGACGGTCCCCTGCGACCCGCCGGCAGCGGGCTGTCCCAACAGGACTCGCGAGTGCTCGAGCAGGAAACGCCGGCCCGGGTCGCCCGCGGCCAGCAGCACTGCGGCCGTCGACGCCGCCTGCCCGACGCAGTAGGTCGCGATCGGCGGGGCGACGAACGACATCGTGTCGTAGATCGCCATCAGCGAGGTGAAGGAGCCGCCAGGAGAGTTGAGGTAGATCGCGACCTCCTGGTCTCGGCTCTCCGACTCGAGGTGGAACAGCTGCGCGATGACGACATTGGCGACCCCGTCGTCGATCTCCGTTCCCAGGAAGATGATTCTCCCGGCGAGCAGTCGGCTGTAGACGTCGTAGGCCCGCTCCCCCTGCGGCGTCCTCTCGATGACGGTGGGGATCGTGTACTGCGCCATCAGAGACCCATCCTCGGCTTGGTCGCCGACGGGCGGACGTCCTCGAGCGACTCGACCACCCGGTCGACCATCCCGTAGTCGACCGCCTCCTGCGCCGTGAACCACCGGTCGCGGTCGCTGTCGTGTTGGATCGTCTCCTCGGTCTGACCGGTGTGCTCGGCGATGAGCTGCTCCATCCGCAGCTTGGTGTGCTCGAGGTTCTCGGCCTGGATGGCGATGTCCGACGCGCTGCCCCCGATGCCCGCCGAGGGCTGGTGCATCATCACCCGCGCGTTCGGCAGGCAGTAGCGCTTACCCTTCGTCCCGGTGCACAGCAGGAACTGGCCCATGCTCGCGGCGAAGCCCATCGCCAGCGTCGCGACGTCGTTGGGGACCAGCCGCATCGTGTCGTAGATCGCCATCCCCGCATGCACCGATCCGCCGGGGCTGTTGATGTAGAGGCTGATGTCGGTGCGCGGGTCCTCCGCCGACAGCAGCAGCAGCTGCGCGCACACCCGGTTGGCCGACGTCTCGTCGACCTGGGTACCGAGCACGATGATCCGCTGGCGCAGCAGCTGTGACGACAGGTGGTCGTCGAACCGGTTGGCCGGGGTGTCCCCGTCCTCCATGTGCGGTCCGCGCACGGCATACGTCTCGAGGCTCGGCATGGTTGTCCCTCCCTTGGTTCGCAGGTCTCCCCGCAGCGGCCGTATGCCGCGTGCTCACCACCCTGCGCCCGGAACCGTTGTCGCAGTGCGGTTCTCTGCCGCCGGCAGATCTGCTCACCGCAGACGGGGACGTCGCACCGACGCCGCGGCGGACAACCCGACGACCTCCGTCAGAAGGCGACACACTTTCGGTTCTGTTGTTTTCATTGCCTATCCACTTACGCACCCTTACGCTGACGAAACATCACACGACGGGGCCGTCGTGCCGGTGCCCACGACGGACGAGGAGGTCTGGTGGCGTCACTCACGGAGTTCGACCGCGAGCAGGCCATCCTGCTCGAGCTCGACGAGAACGGGCGGGTCGAGGTCGGTGCGCTGTCCACCCGCTTCGGCGTCTCGACCGTGACGATCCGCAAGGACCTCGAGGGCCTGGAGCGCCGGTCGATGCTCCGTCGGATCCGCGGGGGTGCGCTCGTCGTCCCGCGTTCCGACGAGGGCGCGTTCGACTTCCGCCACCGTGTGGCTCCCAAGGCCAAGCGCGCGATCGCCCGACGGGCAGCGAGCCTGGTCCGTCCCGGCGACGTCATCGCCATGGACTCGTCCACCACCTGCTTCTACCTCGCCGAGGAGCTCGTCGACGTCCAGCCCCTCACCGTCATCACCAACGGGCTGCGGCACTCCGCCTTCCTGCTCGCCAACTCCCGCGCCATGGTCATCATGCCGGGCGGGGTCCTGCGGCGGGCGTCCGAGTCGATGGTCGGCTTCCTCAGCGACGTCCTCGTCGGACGCGGGCGCGTCGACAAGGGCTTCTTCGGACTCGTCGGTCTCAGCCTCGAGCGCGGCCTGCTCGACATCACCCCGGAGGAGGCGCACGCCAAGGCGGCACTGGTCGACGCCTGCCGCGAGGTCTATGCGCTCTTCGACTCCAGCAAGATCGAGCGCTTCGGCACCCACGCCTTCACCACCGCCGACCGGGTCACCCGGCTCATCTCCGACACCGGCGTCCCGAAGGAGGTGCACCGCCAGTGGACGAAGGCGGGCGTCACCTGGGACCTCGTCGACCCCGACGTCGCCGAACCGCGCTCTGCCCCAGCGCGACTCGCGCCGGTGCATCCGACCGTCCGGCGACGCGCATGACGGGCGCTGCTGGTGTCACCGGTGTCACCGTTGCTGCCGTCGACCTCGGCGCCGAGAGCGGGCGGGTCGCCGCCGTCGGATTCGACGGCACACGCCTCGACCTCCGGGTCGTCCACCGGTTCACCCACGCGCCGCACACGGTCGACGGGATCCTGCGATGGGACCTCGACGGTCTGTGGGGGGGCGTCCGACACGGCCTCGAGCAGCTCGCCACCGGCGACGCCGACATCGCCTCGATCGGCGCCGACGCCTGGGGCGTCGACTACGGCCTCCTGGACGCCGACGGACGGCTTCTCGACGACCCGACCTGCTACCGCGACGACCGGCAGCCGATCGCCGAGCGCGACGCCATCGCCCGCGTCGGGGCCGACCACATCTACTCCGCCACCGGCGTCCAGGTGATGCCCATCAACACCCTCTTCGCCCTCGCCTCCGACGCGCACGACCACCCGGAGCGACTCGAGCGCGCCGCGACCCTGGTGATGATGCCCGACGTCTTCCACCACCTGCTCTCCGGCTCCCGTGTCACCGAGTTCACGGCGGCATCGACCTCAGGGTGCTACGACATGGCCCACAACCGATGGGCAACAAGCCTGCTGGACGATCTCGGCCTCCCCACCCACATGCTGCCCGAGGTCGTCCCACCCGGGACGGAGGTCGGCGGCCTGCTCCCCGACCTCGCCGGACTCGGTGGTCGCCTTGCGGCGACCCGGGTCGTCATGCCCCCGGGCCACGACACCGCCAGCGCCGTCGTCGGCACACCGCTGCACGACCCCGGCAGCCTCTACATCTCCAGCGGCACCTGGTCGCTCGTCGGCATCGAGGTGCCGCGGCCGATCATCAGCGACGCCACCCGGGCAGCCAACATCACCAACGAAGGCGGGTATGCCGGCACAATCCGCCTGCTGCGCAACGTCACCGGCCTCTGGGTCCTGCAGGCATGCCGACGGTGGTGGGCGAAGCAGGGCTCCGAGGTGAGCTATCCCGAGCTCGTGGACCTCGCCACCGCCGTTCCCGGGCTGCGCTCCGTCATCAACCCCGACGCCCCGGAGTTCCTCGACGGCCGCCAGACCCCGGCCCGGGTGCAGGAGTACTGCGAACGCACGGGCGCCCCTGTCCCCCGGACGATCGGAGAGATCACCCGCTGCGTCCTCGACTCCCTCGCTCTGGCCTACCGCCACGTGGTCGAGGACCTCCACAACATCACCGGCGCCCGAGCCCCGAGCGTCAACATCGTCGGCGGCGGCTCCCGGAACGCGCTGCTCAGCCAGCTGACGGCCGATGCCGTCGGCGTCCCGGTCCACTGCGGACCGGTCGAGGCGACGGCCCTCGGCAACGCCGCGACCCAGCTCGTCGCCCTCGGCGAGCTCAGCGGTCTCGATGACATCCGTCGGGTCGTCGCCGCCACCGAGCCCCTCACCACCTACCTCCCCCGCGCCGACGACGGCTGGGACGCGGCATACGGGGACTTCACCCGCCTCGTCGCGCACGACCGCGAACGCCGCAGCCTCCAGGTCGAGTAGTTCCCTCATCTCCTGACGTACCAACCCGGTCGACAGGCACCACGTCCGGCACCAACCCGGACACACAACCCTCAGGAGCTTCAACGATGAACCTCAAGACCACGGGTAAGGCGACCACCGTCGTCGCACTCGCCGCGGCCCTGGCGCTGACCGGGTGCACGAAGAAGAACGACACCACCACGCCCGACGCCGGCGGCACCGCGTCCGGTGCCCCCGCCGGGGCGCCGAAGAAGATCGCCTTCGTGCCGAAGCTCCAGGGCATCCCCTACTTCGAGGCGATGAACACCGGCGGCCAGGCAGCCGCGAAGGCCCTCGGCATCCAGTGGCTCTACCAAGGTCCGACGACCGCCGACGCCGCGGCACAGGCCCAGATCGTCCGCTCCTACATCCAGCAGAAGGTCGACACGATCATCGTCGCCCCCAACGACCCCAACTCGATGGCGCCGGTCCTCCAGCAGGCCAAGGACGCCGGCATCAAGGTCCTCACCTCCGACACCGACGCCCCGACGTCGGTGCGGCAGGCGTTCGTCTCCCAGGCCTCGACCGACGGCATCGGCACCGGGCTCACCGACGCGCTCGCGAAGGCGATGGGCAGCAAGGGCACGTACGCCATCGTGTCCTGCGGCGAGACGGCGCAGAACCTCAACAGCTGGATCGCGGTGCAGAAGAAGGTCACGGCCGACAAGTACAAGGACATGACCATCGTCGACACGGTGTATGCCGGCGAGGACCAGGGCAAGGCCACCCAGATGGCGACCGACCTCATGAACGCCCACCCCGACCTCACCGGACTCGTCGGCGAGTGCACCTCGTCGGCACCCGGCGTCGCGCAGGCGGTCAAGGACGCCGGCAAGATCGGCAAGGTCTTCACCGTCGGCCTCGGCACCCCGAAGTCGATGGCTCCCTACCTGACCGACGGCTCGTCGTCGGCCTCGATCCTCTGGGACGTCCAGAACCTCGGCTACCTCACCGCGTGGGCCGGTCTCCAGGCCGCCGAGAACAAGGACCTCCAGGCCACGAACAACGTCAACGCCCAGATGTCGGCCGTCACCTACGACAGCGCGAGCAAGGTCCTGCTGCTCGGCCCGCCGCTCGTCATCACCAAGGACAACGTCAGCCAGTTCAATTACTGATCCGTCCCCCAAACCCCCCGCAACCAACCAGCCGAAGGAGGACCCGTGGTCGAGGCCCGGCTCGAGCTCCATGACATCTCCAAGCGGTACGGCGGCGTGCGCGCGATCCGGCACGCCGACCTCACCGTCGAGCCCGGCACCGTCCACGCGATCGTCGGGGAGAACGGCGCCGGCAAGTCGACGCTGATCAAGATCATCGCCGGAGCGGAGTCGGCCGACACCGGGACGATGGCCTTCGAGGGAGCGCCGATGCACCTCACCTCGACCCAGGACGCCCTCGGCTACGGCATCCAGACCGTCTATCAGGAGCCGCAGCTGTTCGCCGAGCTCACCGTCTCGGAGAACATCTTCGTCGGCCGCGAGATGGTGAAGGGCGGCCGGGTCGACTGGCCGGCGCAGCACGTCCGGGTGCTCGAGCTGCTCGACCTGCTCGGGCTCCCGGCGCGCTACGCCACCCGCGCCGTCGGAGACCTCTCCATCGCGGAGCAGCAGCAGGTCTCGATCGCCAAGGCGCTGGCCGGCAACGCCAAGGTGCTCATCCTCGACGAGCCCTCGGCCATCCTCACCGACTCCGAGATCGAGGTCCTCTTCGGCGTCGTGCGGCGGCTCACGGACTCCGGTGTCTCCGTCATCTACATCTCCCACCGCCTCGACGAGCTCTTCCGGATCTGCCACGAGGTCACCGTCATGCGCGACGGCGAGACCATCGGCACCTGGCTGATCGACGACCTCACGGTGCGCAAGGTCGTCGAGCTGATGGTCGGCGGCGCCATCGAGGACCACCCCGAGACCCGCACCACGTCGGACGCCGAGCCCCGCCTCGTGCTCGAACAGCTCGCCGCAGCGGGCCACTTCAGCGACGTCAGCGTCTCGGTCCGACCCGGGGAGATCGTCGGCCTCTACGGCCTCATCGGCTCGGGCGTCGCCGAGATCGCCGAGGTCGTCTACGGCATGCGCCACGCCACCGGTGGCCGGATCCTGTTGGAAGGCAAGCCGATCAACCCGCGCCACCCCCGCGACGCCCAGAAGCTGGGGATCGCCCTGCTCCCCGCCAACCGCAAGGCCCAGGGCATGTTCGCCTTCCAGCCGATCGCCTTCAACATCTCGGTGAGCCACTTACCACTGCTGTCGAAGGCGAAGATCTGGATGGACCGTCGCCGCGAGACGGCCGTCGCCCGGGACATGATCCAGCGGCTCTCGATCAAGACCCCGAGCGAGCAGCAGCCCATCTCCGCGATGTCGGGGGGCAACGCCCAGAAGGTCGTCCTCGCCCGTCAGCTCGTCGAGCGGCCGCAGGTCCTGGTCCTCGCCGAGCCCACCCAGGGCGTCGACGTGGGGGCCAAGGAGGAGATCCACCGCATCATCCGTGCCCTCGCCGCCGAAGGGACCGCCGTGCTCGTCGCCACCTCCGACCTCAGCGAGGCGCTGCGCATCTCCGACCGGCTGCACATCGTGCGCTCCGGGACGACGACGAGAGAGTTCGCGCCCGGCGCCAGTCAGGCCGACGTCCTGGCCGCGGCCGCCGGAGCCGACGAGGAGGTCCCGGCGTGAGCACCGACGTCTCCACGCCGTCGTCGGCCCCGACACCGGAGCCCGCGGAACCCTCGGCCACCAAGGTCGCCCGGCGCATCCTCCCCTCCCCGGTCACCGGCCAGGAGTGGGTCCTCGTCGCGATCGTCGTCGCCCTGTGGATCGTCCTGTCGATCGCCACACCGGCCTTCGGGAGCGCCAGCTCGTGGCAGCCGCTGCTCTCTTCCGTGGCACCGATCGCCCTGATGGGCGTCGGGATGACGATGATCATCATCACCGGCGGCATCGACGTCTCCGTCGGCGGCGCCCTCATGGTCGCCGGTGTGACGACCGCCAAGCTGCTCGTCGACCAGGGCGTCTCGCTGCCCGTGGCCGTCGTGGCCGCCGCCGTCCTCGGCCTCGTCCTCGGCCTCGTCAACGGCTTCCTCATCGCCTACGGCCGGGTGCACGCGATCATCATCACGTTCGGCACGGCGAACCTCTTCCAGTTCGTCGGTCGCCAGATCTTCGCCAGCCAGACCGTCAACGGCATCCCCGGCACCCTGGACTTCTTCGGCCGCGGTGAAGCGGGGCGCACGCTCGGGCTCCCCCACAGCTTCGTCCTCACCCTCCTCGTGGCCGTCGGCGCGTGGATCTGGTTGCGGCACAACCGCAGTGGTCGTCACCTCTACGCCATCGGTGGTGACCCGACGGCGGCTCGGCTGGCCGGCATACAGGTCCAGAGACTCACGCTCATGACGTATGCCGCGACCGGCCTCCTCGTCGGCATCGCCGCCGTCTTCACCGTCGCCTCCGGCACCTCGACGCTCGACCAGACGATCGGGAGCGGGCGCGAGCTCGCGGTCATCGCTGCGGTCGTCATCGGTGGGACGTCGATCACCGGTGGCCGCGGCTCGGTCCTCGGCACCGTGCTCGGCGCGCTGCTCGTGCAGATCGTCGCGTCCGGAGTCACCCAGCTCGGCTGGCCCAGCCAGCTCTCCGACTTCTTCGTCGGCGTCGCGATCGCGATCGCGGTCGGCGCCGACCTCATCCGCCAGCGAGCGAGGCAGCAGCGATGACTCCCGAGGCCGACATCACTCGGACCGCCACTCCCGCAGCCGGCGCCCCCACCCCCGAGCCCGCGCCGGACCGGACGCCGAGCGTCGTGCAGCGAGCCCTACGAGCGCTGCTCACCCAGCGGATCGTGCTCCTCGCCGCCCTGCTCGTGATCGTCGTCGTGTGGATGTCGGTGCTCGGCGCCGGCGGCTACCTCACCGGCGCCTACGACGCGGACTACCTCTCGGGCGCCCTGGTCGACGCGGTCCCGCTCTGCCTCCTGGCCCTGGGAGAGCTCATCGTCATCGTCTCCGGGCGCGGCGGCATCGACCTGTCGATCGGGTCGATCGTCTCGCTCACCGGCATGATCTTCGGCTTCGCCTATGGCCGGTGGGGGTGGAGCCTGTTCCTGTCGATCGTCCTCGCCGTCGTCGTCGGCGGCCTGCTCGGCGCCGTCAACGGGCTGATGGTCGCCTACCTCCGCTTCCCCGCCCTGATCGCCACCCTCGCGAGCTACTACGCCTACAAGTCGCTCGCCCTCGTCGTGACCAACGCGTCGCCCATCTCGGACCAGCGGGTCGGCGACCTCTACTCGATCACGCGGTCGGTGGAGATCCCCGTCGTCGGCAGCCAGCTCCCCAACGTGCCGCTCGGCATCTTCACGTTCCTGATCCCCACGGTGGTCGTCGTCTGGCTGCTGGCGGCCCGGACGACGTTCGGCCGGCGGCTCTTCGCCATCGGCACGAACGACGTCGCCGCCGAGTGGTCGGGGCTCGACGTCCGTCGCACGCGCTTCCTGGCCTACGTCCTCGCCGGGGTGATCGCCGGACTCGTCGCGGTCTACATCTCCGGCCAGTTCGCCTCGGCACGACCGGACGCCGGCACGAGCGGCAACGGCCTCGCCCTGCCCGCCATCACCGTCGCCGTGCTCGGCGGGGTCGCGATCACCGGCGGCATCGGCCGGGTGGCCGGCGTCGTCCTCGCCACCCTGCTCATCACCTGGCTCAACGCCGGCATCCTCCTCGCCTTCACCGGCAACGACGGGACGCAGTTCCAGCTCCTCGCGCTCGGTGTCGTCCTCATCTTCGCCGCCCTCCTCAACGGCCTGACGACCCGCCGCTTCGGTGGGAGTCGCTGATGACGACGACCTGGGACCCGGCCCTCGTCAGCCCCGAGCTCCTCGCGCTCACCCGGCTCCTCGGCGAGCCCCACCGTGACCTCGCCGTGCTCGCGGAGGGCAACACCTCCGAGCGGCTCGCGGACGGGCGGCTCGTCGTCAAGGCCTCCGGCGCCAACCTCTCGGCCGCTACGGCCGACGACTTCGTCATCGTCGACGTCGACGAGGTGATGGCCGTGGTCGACTCCCCCACGGCCACGCAGGACGACCTCACGGCCCTCCTGGTCGCGGGCGGCACCGAGCGGGCGGACGGTGGCGGCCCCCGTCGCGGCTCCATCGAGACCGTCGTCCACGCCGCCGTCCACGCCGCCGGACAGACACTCGGAACCCCTGCCGGCACGACCTTCATCGGGCACACGCACCCGACGTCGGTCGTCGGCATCCTCGCGAGCACCGTTGCGGCGCAGGCCTGGTCACAGCTCGTCTACTCCGACGAGGCCGTCGTCATCGGCCGTCCGCTCTTCGTCCCCTACGCCAGCCCGGGCATCGCCCTCGGCCGCGTGTATGCCGCGTCCCTGCGCGAGCACGTGGCCACGCACGGCGCCCTCCCGCAGCTCGTCCTGCTCGGCAACCACGGGATCGTCGCCATCGCGCCGACCGTGGACGGGGTCGAGGCGGTGTCGAGCATGGCGGTCAAGGGCGCCCGGGTCCGGACGATCGCCTACGCCGTCGGCGGGGTGGCGCCGCTCAGCGACCACGACGTCACCGCCTTCTTCGCCCGGGGCGACATCGGCGAGCGACGCGCCAACCTCGCCCGGGGGGTGTGACGGCGGTGCCCCTGCCCGAACGCATCGACGTCGTCTTCTGCGACGTCGGCGGCCCCATCTATTCCGACGACAACTTCACCCACGCGATCTGGCTCGCGCTCGATGAGATCCGCGCCGAGCAGGGTCGGCCACCGGTCGACCCTGCAGAATTCCGGACCCTCTACGACGAGATGCGGGAGGCCCAGTCGGGGGGCTTCCGGGCGACGGTGGCCCGTGAGCTGCTCGGCGACGTCGCACTGAAGCGGGAGCTGCACGCGCGGACGGTGCCGTGGTGGACGCACCCGGAGGGCACGGCATACGCCGATGCGCTGCCGATGTTCCGCGCGCTGCACCGCCACGTCGTGACAGGGGTCGTGGCCAACCAGGAGGCGGCGACCGTCGAGGCGCTGCGGCGCGACGGCTTCGGCGACGCCATCGACGTCTGGGGCATCTCCGCCCTCGTCGGTCACGAGAAGCCGAGCCGCGAGTTCTTCGCCTGGGCCCTGGAGCAGGCCGGCACGACAGCGCAACACGCGGTCCACATCGGCAACCGGCTCGACACCGACATCCGGCCCGCTCGCGCGCTGGGGCTCGGCACGATCTGGGTCACCCGTGGCGAGGCCCCGGACCACCCGACCCCCGAGCAGGTGGCCGAGGCCGACGTCACCGTCCCCGACCTCAGCTCGGTCGCCGCACTCGTGCTGGCGAGAGCGGGGGCACGCCGTGTCGGGTGACCTCGATGGGCGCGGGGAGGTCGTCCTCGGGATCGACCTCGCGACCGCCGGGGCACGGTGCGTGGCCCTCGACGCCGGGACGGGCAAGGTGCTCGCCTCGGTGTCTGCGCCCCTGTCGGCGCCGGTGCGCAGCGGTCGGGGGAACACCCAGGCCGCGACGTATGCCGCGGTCGCGCTGGACCTCGTCGCCCGGATCACGCGAGACCTCGGGGGCCGGTCCCACGGCGTCCGTGCCCTGTCCGTGTCGGGCACCTCGGGGACCGTGGTGCCGGTCGACGCGTGCGGGGTCCCGGTCGGTGACGCCCGGCTCTATGACGACCTGAGCGGCGCCGACATCGCTGTGCCACATGGACTTTCGTCTGGGTCCATGCTGGCCCGGATGACGATCCTCTCCGGAGTGGCCGGCGTCCGTCGGATGGTCCCCACCGTCGACGTCGTGGCCGCAGCCCTCGTCGGGGGCCCGGTCTCGACGGACAGCTCTCACGCCCTCAAGGCCGGCATCGACCCCGTCACCCTGCAGTGGCCGCACGACGCGATGGCCGCCCTCGGGCTGGCCGACGGCGTCGTATCACCGCTCGTCAGGCCCGGGACGATCCTGGGGACGCTCGCGCCAGTGGTGGCCACTCGCCTCGGGTTGCCCTCTGGCGTATGCGTGGTCGCAGGGATGACGGATGGTTGCACGGCCCAGCTCAGCACCGGCGCCATCCACCACGGCGACAGCATGGGCGTCCTCGGGACGACCCTGGTCCTCAAGGGCGTCGCCGACCACGACGTCCGCTCGACCGACGGAGCGGTCTACTCCCACCTCTCGCCGGGCGGTGACTACTGGCCGGGTGGCGCCTCCGACAGCGGCGCCGGCGTGATCACCGCCGCCTTCCCCGGGCTCGACGCGGACGGGCTCGCGGAGCTGGACCGGCGGGCCGCCGAGCGCGGTCCCGCCACCGTCGTGCGCTACCCGCTGACCCGGCCCGGTGAGCGGTTCCCGATCGCGGACCCCGACCTCCCGAGCCTGGCCTCCGGACAGCCCGCCGACGAGGTCGAGGCCTACCGCGTCATCCTCGAGGGCGTGGCCTTCGTCGAACGCCTCGGTCTCGAGACGCTGGCCGCCCTCGGGGCGCCGACCCGGCGGCATACGATCGCGGGCGGCGCCACCCGCAGCGCGGTGTGGAACACGTTGCGGGCCACGGTGATCGGCGGTTCCGGCTCGGGCGTACCGGTCGTCCGCCTCCCCTCGTCGGGCAGCGCCATCGGTGCCGCCGTCCTCGCGGCCCACGGCCTGGAGCTGACCCGCGACCCGTCTGCGGCCTTCACCACCACCGTCGACCGGCTCGTCGCCTCCGCCGTCGATGTCGCCCCCGACCTCGCCCAGAGCGCCCAGCTGGAGCAGTCCTACCGATGCTTCCGCGCCCTGCTGTCCGCCCACTCCACCACCCACCCGACCACGGCGGTCACCACCGCCGAAGGGAGCACCCACCACCATGCCTGACTCCACCACCGTCATCTCCGACGCCGCCACCGAGGCCGATCCCCTGCCCCAGGGGGTGCGTGACCTGCTCGCCCGCAGCAACCGGCTCGGGTCCGATCGGGCGGTGACGAACTACGGCGGGGGCAACACCTCGGTGAAGGTCACCGTGACGAGCCCGGCAACCGGGCAGCCGGTGCAGCTGCTCTACGTGAAGGGGTCCGGTGGCGACCTCGGCACCCTCAAGGCCGCGGGTCTCGCCGTCCTCGAACGCGACCGGCTCGTCGCCCTGGACCGGGTCTACCGGGGCGTCGAGCACGAGGACGAGATGGTCGGGCTGTTCTCGTTCTGCGGCCACGGCGCCGGCGGGGCCGCCCCCTCCATCGACACCCCCATGCACGGGCTCGTCGACGTCGACCACGTCGACCACCTTCACCCGGACTCGGTCATCGCCCTCGCCTGCGCCGCGGACGGCGAACGCCTCGTGCAGGAGATCTGGGGCGGGGCGGTCGCGTGGGTCCCGTGGCAGCGCCCCGGGTGGGAGCTCGGCCGCTCGATGGCCGAGCTGTCGTCCCGCGAGGGGGTCATCGGCGCCGTCCTCGGCGGGCACGGGCTGACCGCCTGGGGCACGACGAGCGAGGAGGTCGAGCAGCGGAGCCTACGGATCATCCACGAGGCAGCGGCATACCTCGAATCACACTCTGTCGCCGAGCCGTTCGGCGCTCCCGACCCCGCGCGGGCCGCCCTGGAGGTCACGGCCCGACGAGCGCGCGCTGCCGAGCTCTTCCCGCACCTGCGCGGTGTCGCCTCACGGGACAGCCGGGCCGTCGGGCACTTCACCGACAGCGCGGTCGTCCTCGACTTCCTGGCACGGGAGAAGACCCACGACCTCGTGCACCTGGGCACCAGCTGCCCCGACCACTTCCTGCGCACCAAGATCCGGCCGCTGCTGCTCGACACGGCGCCCGAGGCACCGCTCGAGGAGGTGCTCGCGCGGCTCGCCGTGCTCGAGGAGGAGTACCGCGCGGAGTATGCCGCCTACTACGAGCGTCACGCGACCTCCGACTCCCCCGCGATGCGCGGTGCGGCCCCGGCGATCGTCCTCGTGCCCGGGGTCGGGATGTTCTCGTTCGGCGCCGACAAGCAGACCGCTCGGGTCGCCGGTGAGTTCTACGTCAACGCCATCAACGTCATGCGCGGCGCCGAGGGCGTCTCCACCTATGCCCCGGTGGTCGAGGCCGAGAAGTTCACGGTCGAGTACTGGATCCTCGAGGAGCTCAAGCTCCGGCGCCGTCCCCAGCCCCGGGCGCACGCCGGCCGGGTCGCCCTCGTCACCGGCGGCGCCTCGGGCATCGGTCTGGCGACAGTGCACGCGCTCGCCGCGGAGGGTGCCCACCTCGTCATCGCCGACCTCGCCCTGGACTCGGCGGCCGCGGCCGCCGCGGAGCTCGGTGGGCCAGATCGA
>NZ_JANXRJ010000057.1 GCF_025353065.1 Lapillicoccus sp. | reverse complement strand
CAGTCGGGTGGGGGGAGGGGAGGGCAGCACGAGCACCTGCCACACGTGGCCGTCGGGGACGGTGATGGTCAGCAGGCACTCACTGGTGCCGGGACTCACCGTCGGACGGTTGCTCGTCACCCAGACGAATCCGGTCGTGGGGATGAGCATGAGGCGGGCCCGGTCGTTGAGGACGAACTGCAGGGGCTCGGGGATGCCGTCGTCGGCCAGGTCTCCGAACGGCTCGAGACCCAGACCGCTGCCGTAGAACGCGAAGGACCGCGGCCGGGCGGCCGTCGGAACGGCAAGAGAATTGGCGCGACCCCGTGATGGGGCCGACAGTGGGGTCATGACGACCACGAGCACGACGACCCAGGCCATCCGGCTCGGCGGCCCGGACGGCGTCCTCGACCCGGCCGAGGTCGCCGCGTTCGTCCACGAGCAGCTCGGCGCCCAGGACCTCGACGGCAGGAGCGTCTGCATCCTCGTGCCCGATGCCACCCGCAGCTGCCCGCTCCCCCTGCTGCTGAGCGCGGTGCACGGCGCGCTGGCCGGGCGAGCAACCAGGTCAACGACCATCGTGGCGCTGGGGACCCACGCGCCGATGAGCGACGACGCACTGGCCAGACACCTCGGGTAGGCCGCGGGTGAGCTCGCCGCGACCTACCCCGGGATGACGGTCCGCAACCACGCCTGGTCGGACCCGGCGACCTTCGCCGACCTCGGCACGATCCCCGGGTCGCGCATCCACGAGCTGTCCGAGGGCCGGCTCCGCCACCCGGTGCGGGTGCTGATCAACCGGGCCGTGGTCGAGCACGACATCGCCCTCGTCGTCGGGCCCGTCCTCCCCCACGAGGTCGTCGGCATCTCCGGCGGCAACAAGTACTTCTTCCCCGGGGTCGCCGGTCAGGAGATCATCGACCTCACGCACTGGCTCGGCGCCCTCATCACCTCCGCCGAGATCATCGGCACGACCGCGGTCACGCCCGTGCGTGCCCTCATCGACGAGGCGGCCGCGCTGATCCCCGCGCAGCGCCTCGCCTTCAGCGTCGTCGGGGCGGCCGGCAGCCTCGACCTCCACTCGATCTCGTTCGGGGACACCATCTCCTCCTGGGTGTCGGCCGCCGAGGTGTGCGCCGCGACCCACGTCACCCACCTCGACGCGCCGGTCCGCCGGGTCCTGTCGCTCGTCCCGACGATGTACGACGACATCTGGACCGGCGCGAAGGGCTTCGACAAGGTCGAGTCGGTGGTCGCCGACGGGGGCGAGGTGATCCTCTACGCCCCCCACATCACCGAGCTCTCCGCGATGCACCCCGAGATCGCGCGGATCGGGTACCACTGCCGCGACTACTTCGTGAAGCAGTGGGACCGCTTCGAGCACCACCACTGGGGCGTGCTCGCGCACTCGACGCACCTACGTGGAGCCGGCACCTACGACGCCGAGACCGGCGTGGAGCGGCTGCGGGTCGACGTCACCCTCGCGACCGGCATACCCGAGCAGGTATGCCGCACAGCCGGCCTCGGCTACCTCGACCCCGCCACCGTCGATGTCGCGGCCTTCGAGGCCGACCCGGACACCCTCGTCGTGCCGCGGGCCGGCGAGATGCTGTTCCGGCTGCGCTGACCCGTCTCGATGAGGCTGACCCGATGACCGATACTAAGGTCATGAACGCAACGACGACGTCCTCCGGCCTCGCGCGGGCCACGGCCGGGGTGGGCGCCGTCCTGCAAGGCGTCTCCCGGGTCGGGGTCGCCTTCTCGGGAGGCGTCGACTCGTCACTGCTCCTCGCCCTCGCCGTGCGCGCCGTCGGCCCGACCCGCGTGGTCGCCGTGCTCGGGGTCTCCCCCAGCCTCGCCGAGGACGAGCGGCGCACCGCGCACGACGTGGCCCAGGTGATTGGTGCGCCGCTGGTCGAGGTGGTGACCCACGAGGGCGACAACCCGGCATACCGCGCCAACGGTCCGGACCGCTGCTTCCACTGCAAGGACGAGCTGTTCACCCGCATCTCCGACGAGGTCGTCGCGCTGCACGGGCTGACGGCAATCGCCTACGGCGAGAACGCGGATGACGCCCGCCGGCCCGACCGTCCCGGTGCCCGGGCCGCGACGGACCATGCCGTCCTGCGACCGCTCGCCGACCTCGGCCTCACCAAGAACGAGGTGCGGCAGCTCGCCCGGGAGCTCGGCCTCCCGAACGCCGACAAGCCCGCCGCCCCTTGCCTCGCCTCCCGGATCCCGCACTTCTCCGAGGTCGACCCGACCAAGCTCGCGCAGATCGAGTCGGCCGAACAGGCCATGCGCGGGCTCGGTCTCGGCGACCTGCGCGTCCGCCACCACGGCGAGGTCGCGCGACTCGAGCTGACTGCCGACGACCTGGCGCGCGCCGTGCAGCCCGAGCTGCGCGACCGGATCGTCGGCGCCGTCCGCGCTGCGGGCTTCACCTTCGTCGCCCTGGACCTGGTCGGGATCCAGTCGGGCGCCTTCACCCTGCCGCTCGTCCAGGTCACCCATGGCTGAGGGGCCCGACCCGCTCGACTCCCTCCACGGGATCGCCGAGCTCGACCTGGGGCGTGGAGACCGCCGGGGCTATCCCGAGGCGGTCTACTGCGAGGGCAAGACCCCGGAGCAGGTCCGTGCGATTGCGCTCTCGCTGCGAGAGTCGTTGTCGGACAACGACGCCGATGCTCCAACGGGTAGCGTTCTGTTCACCCGCTGCGGGCCGGAGCACCTCGCCGCCCTCGCCAAGGTCCTGCCCGACGCCGCGGTCGACGGGACGGCCCGGCTCGTCGCGTGGCCGGCCGACCCGCCCGCACCGACCGGGGGCGACGTTCTCGTCCTCTGCGCCGGCACCTCCGACCTCCCGGTCGCCCGGGAGGCGCTGCTCACCGCCCAGCACCTCGGCCGGTCCACCGAGCTCGTCGTCGACATCGGGGTCGCGGGCCTGCACCGGGTGCTGAGCCGGCTCGAGCAGCTGCGGTCGGCACGGGTGATCGTCGTCGTCGCGGGCATGGACGGGGCACTCGCCAGCGTCGTCGCCGGACTGGTCTCGGCTCCGGTCGTCGCCGTCCCGACGTCGGTGGGTTACGGCGCGGCCTTCGGCGGCCTGGCTCCGCTGCTGTCGATGCTCAACGCCTGCGCGCCGGGGGTGGCGGTCGTCAACATCGACAACGGCTACGGCGCCGGGCACCTTGCAGCTCAGATCGCCGCGCCCCACTCCGACTGAGCACTGCGCAGGGCGTGTCCATGCACCGCGCCATCCGTCGGAGGTGATCAGTCGGCGCGCGTCATCGACCTGGGCAAGAGGCTCGAGGTCGTCGAGCCTCGACCAGCTGAGGACGCGGGGAACGGCCTCGCGAGTGGGGCCGGCCGCCAGGGCTTCCAGCTCGGCAGCGTCGACCCGGATCGGGATCTTGAGTGACCCGTCGGCGGCGATCTGGGCGAGCAGGTAGTGGGAGGGCACGCCGTTGAGCAGTAGGAGTTTCCGTCCGGCGCGGGAGAGTCGGTCACAGCATGGGGACCAGGGTCGACCGCAACGCCCCGGGGACCAACTCCCCGACCATCAGCCCTTGGCTAGCAGCGCGAGCGGCCACGGCGTCCAGCACATCGCGGACCGGTCGGCCCGACGACTCGGCCACCGCTCTGACACTGTCGAACTCGGGCACCACGTGGGTGATCCGGCCGCCCCGATGGGCGACCTTCACGGCGAGCGGCCGACCGTCGAGGTCGACGTCGACCCACCCGCGTGGCAGCGAGGTGCGGTGCACCGGGGTGAGTCGCACGCCGAGCGTGGTGGTGGTCGCGAGCACCCGGTCGCGCAGCAGGGGGACGAGGGCGTCGTGGCACAGCACCGACAGCGTGTATGCCGGTCGCCCCTTCTTCATCAGGATCGGCGTCAGCCACGCGTCAGCCGCGCCGTCGGCGAGCAGGGTCTCGATCACCGTCGGCCAGATGCGCGCGTCGAGGTCGTCGACGTTGGCCTCGATGACCGTCATGGTCGCGTCGATGAGACCCGATCCTCCTGCCAGAGAGTCAGTTCCGTGGCCACGGTGGGGAGCTGGCGGCATACCGACGACCAGGCGCACGACGTTCGCGCGCCCGATCGGGTCGCGGGTCCCCGCTCCAACGCCCTGGGCGAGCACGCTCATCTCCGGGAACGGCCCTTGCCTCCCGTCGTTGCCGACAGCGAGTGCGACGCCGGTCGGGGTCGCCAGCTCGCCCGCCCCACCCTCGACGACCGACCAGCCGCCGAGCAGCCCCAGGACGGCCGGCGCCGGGACGGCCTGGTCCCCGTGCGCCGTCCTCACCCGACCGGACCCGACCGCGATCGGGCTGACAACGAGGTCCAGCGGCTCCCACTCGGCGAGACCCGCGCAGGCGCCGACGACGTCGGCGATCGAGTCCCAGCTGCCCACCTCGTGGAAGTGGACCTCGTCCACCGGACGATCGTGGATCCTCGCCTCGACGTCCGCGAGCGCGGCGAAGGTGCGGAGCGCGCGGTCGCGCACCGCCTGCGCGAGATGCGCCGCCTCGATCATCGTGCGGATGTCCCCCCAGGACCGGTGCGGCTGGTCCGGGACGAGCAGGTGCACGTCGACCTTGGTCGCCTGCATCCCGGCCCGGAGGACCGAGGACGCCTGCAGGCGCACGGTATCGGGGATCACCGCTTCGACAGCCGCCTGGATCAGGCCAAGGTCGACCCCGGCGTCAACCAGCGCTCCGAGGATCATGTCGCCCGACACACCGGCGCTCGCGTCGAGCCAGCCGACGTGCCGGGGAGGGCCGCTGTGCTCCGTCATGCGCCGACCGTAACGCGGCGATCCCGGGCGGTCGGCGTCGGTCAGGATCCGGCCGCGGCACGCCCTCTCCAACACCCGTCTCGGACCCCGCAGATGGTGGGATGGACGTATGCCGTCACGCCAGAGCAAGCACGCCCGCCGACAGCCCGCGGCGCCACGCCGCCACCTGCGCGTCGTCGACCCTGGCGCCGATCGGGTCCGGGGCGCTGCGCTGGCCAGCCAGCAACCGCTCATCCAGGAGTTCCGGGCGGCCCTTCGCGGCGATCCGCTGACCTTCCCGCTGGCGATGTCGACGTTCGTCGCCGCTGCCGACAGCTCGGAGGGCGCGGCCAACCTGTCCATGCTCGTCGAGACCTTCGCGGAGATCGAGGTGGCCGAGACGACGGCTGCGCTGCAGGTGCTCGGCGCACTGACGGGTGGGCCGCTCGGGGAGTCCGCGCGACGGCATGCAGCGACGAGGCACCATCCCGTGCCGTTGGCGGTGTCGGGCCTGGCCGAGGCCCACGTCTACGTGGCGCACCAGATGGGACACGTCCTCGGCGACGGCGACGACATCGTCCTGGGGGTTCGTTGGCCGGGGATCGGCGAGCTCACCCTGCTCTGCTACGTCGACCACAACCTCGGCACGGTGGTCAAGGACGCCTTCCTGGTGCACGCCCCGGTCACCGAGATCGTCGCGCAGCTGCGAGCCATCTCGGCTGACACCGCAGGGGTCGAGTTCGACGAGCTGGACCTCGCGGACGCGCGGGCCAGGCTCGAGCAGGCCGTCGCCGACGGGCGCCGGCTGGCGCCGGAGCCAGCGAGCGAGACCTGGCCGATGTGCCGGCCGGTCCTGGAGAAGCTGCTTCGCGAGATGCCCTCCGGTGGAGCCGGATATGCCGTGACGCAGACCTCCGACGCCGACCGGGCCCGGCTGCTCGCCGACTTCCTCGAGTCACCGCACGCCGCCGGGCTCGATAAGCGCCTGGAGAGCGAGGATGCGACCCGAGCCGACCTCACCCTCCTGTGCGCCGCGACCGCCGGACACTGCGACCCCCTGCACTGGAGCCCGGTGACGGTGGAGCTCGCTCTCACGGACTGGTTCGTGAACGGCGTCGAGGCCGACCCCGACTATCTTCTCGGGTTGCCCGAGACGCTGCGGCGGGTCAGTCCCTATGCCCACCAGGTGCGCCACGTGCCGTCCTCGCTCAGCCACGAGACCCTCGCCGCGGTCGACGAGTGGGAGCCGGTCTTCCACGCGCTGCTCGAGCACCAACCGGACGGACTGCTCGACGCGCTCTCGGGCGAATCCCTAGCGATCTTCGGGGACCTGCTCGGACAGTTCCGTGACCGGGAGCTCGGAATTCTGAGGCGCCAGGTCGGGGGTGAAGCGACCCTCGCCCGGCTCGACTCCCGACCGCTGCCGGACGAGGAGTTCCGTTGGGAGTCACTACCCCGGGACGTCCACCCCCGGGTCGGCGAGATCGTCTCGGCCCTCGACGCGTTCGCGGACGCCACCTTCGGGGTGGAGTTCCGCACCGCCTGCCGCCGCTTCCTCGCGGAGGCCGTAGCGAGCGACCCGCAGCTGGTGCGCGGGCGGGGGCGCAGCGACACCGCGGCCGCGGCGGTGGCCTGGGCGGTCGGCAAGGCGAACGACCTCGTCGCCGGCCGCGCCTTCTTCGGCGCGTTCGGGATGTCGGCCAAGGACCTCGCCGCCTCGTTCGGTGTCAGTGGAAGCCCATCATCGAGGGCGCAGGGATTCCTGCGGGCCCTCGGCATCGCCGACGATGCCACCGCGGAGCGGGTCTTCGCCCTGGGCCGCCCCGACTTCCTGATCGCCGAGGTCCGGGGCGAGTTGCGCGAACGCTATGCGGAGCTGATGACGGACTCTCACCTCGCGTGACTCGAGGTGATTCCTTCCTCCCACGGACTTAGCCCGACTTAGCCATGTGACGCTAGGCTGACGTCATGCCGATCATCGTCAACGTCCATGAGGCGAAGTCCACCCTGTCGCGCCTGCTGGAGCGGGTCGAGGCGGGCGAGCGTGTCGTCATCGCCCGTGCCGGCAAGCCGATCGCGGACCTCGTCCCCCACCCGAGGCCCGACATCGTCTACGGCACCGGCGCTGCCGTGATCAGTTACGACCCCGACACCTTTGACGAGCACGACGTCGAAATCACGCGCCTCTTCGACGGCGAGTGATGCTGCTGCTCGACACCCACGCCGCGCTGTGGCTGCTCACCGATGACGAACGGCTCGGGATCAGGGCACGCGCGCTCATCGCCGGCGGGGGCACCGCCTACGTCTCGGCAGCGAGCCTGTGGGAGCTCGCCATCAAGGCCGATCTCGGGAAGATCCGTGTACCTGAGGATCTTCCCTCCCTCATCGAAGCCGCGGGTCTGGGCTGGCTGCCCGTTTCTCCGCAGCATGCCTGGCGGTCACGCACAGTCGCCGGACTCCCGCACCGAGACCCCTTCGACCGCCTGCTCATCAGCCAGGCCCTGTGCGAGTCGCTCACCTTCCTCACCGCAGACAGGATCCTGCTGGGTAGCGACATCGTGCCCGCCGTCGAGGTTGCCGACGCTCGCCTCTGACAACGCGCCGACAGGAAAGGACCTTCGACACTTCCGGTCCGGGCCGGACACCAACACGCTGAGGTCATGCGCGTTCGTACCTGCTTGCTCCTCCTCGCCGCACCCATTACTGCCGTCCTGTATGCGCGCCGCTTCCGTCCGTGGCAGCTGAGCTGGGGCGCGACGCCGGAGGAGTTGTCGCGTCACCTCCCCGGTGACGAGCTGGTGACGCGCCCGACCTTCGACGCGACCCGGGCGATCACCATCGCCGCGCGCCCGGAGGACATCTGGCCGTGGCTCGTCCAGATCGGGCTCACCCGGGCCGGCTGGTACAGCTACGACCTCCTCGACAACCTCGGTCGCCACAGCGCCGACCACATCGTCCCGGAGCTCCAGGACCTCGCTGTCGGCGACATCATCCCGATGAGCCCGGACGGGAAGCAGGGCATGGTCGTCCGCAGCCTCGACCCGCCCCACTCGATGATCTGGGGGACGCCGGGGGAGACGACCTGGGCCTGGCAGCTCGACCCGACCGGTGAGGGTT
>NZ_JANXRJ010000028.1 GCF_025353065.1 Lapillicoccus sp. | reverse complement strand
GTCCGCGACGACGAGACCGGCCTGGAGTATGCCGGGGCCAAGGGTGCTCGGGGACTCTTCCCGCAGCTGCGCAACCTCGCCAACCCGGCATACCTGCGGATGCTCCTCGAGGTGAAGCGCTTCCACCGCGCCGCCCGGGGGGTGCTGGAGACGCCCGAGGACACCTCGGCCGCCGACGAGACGCTCGCGCAGTTCGTCGAGCGCGTCGGCTTCAGCGACTACTTCGCGACCTATTTCCTCGAGCCCGTCGTCGCCGCCGTGTGGTCCTGCGACCCGGCCGTGGCGCTGCAGTACCCCGCGCGCTACCTCTTCACCTTCCTCGACCACCACGGCATGCTGACCGTCTTCGGCTCGCCCACGTGGCGCACCGTCGTCGGCGGGTCGGCCCGCTACGTCGAGAAGGTGTCGGTCGGCATCCAGGAGATCCGCACCTCGTCGCCGGTCACCTCGGTCCGGGAGACCGCCGACGGCGTCGTCGTCGAGTCCGCGAGCGGGACCGACACCTTCGACGCCGTGGTCATCGCCACGCACCCCGCCACGGCGCTGCGGATGCTCGCCGAGCCGACGGCGGTCCAGAGCGAGATCCTCGGGGCAATGCCCTACAGCGCCAACGTCGCCCAGCTGCACACCGACGAGTCCTTGCTGCCCCGCAGTGCCGGTGCGCGCGCCTCGTGGAACTACCTGCGTCGGCCGGCCGGCACCGAGAGCGGCACCGTCCTGGTGTCCTACGACATGACCCGGCTGCAGCGTCTCGACACGACGGGTCCGCTCGTCACCGATCGCCGATTCATCGTCACCCTCGGTGGCGAGGACCTCATCGACCCCAGCCTCGTCATCGACACCATGCACTACGAGCACCCGCTCTACTCGCCCGAATCCGTTGCGGCACAACGCCGCTTGCCGGAGATCCGGACCGAGCGGCTGGCCTTCGCCGGGGCCTACCACGGGTGGGGCTTCCACGAGGACGGCGCCCTCTCCGGTCTCCGCGCCGCCGAGCACCTCGGCGCCTCGTGGGACGCGCCCCGACGTACCGACCTCACCGAGCGCCCCCTGGTCGCGGTGGAGGACGATCGAGAGATGGCAGCAACATGAGCGACCTGCGGCACGCCGTGGACGTCAGCGACGTGCGGGCCGCCGGCGATCTCGAGACCGAACTCGCCCCGGCGGTCCCTCGCGTCAGCACGCCCCGGATCTATCCCACGACGGTGCGGCACATCCGCCGCGAGCCGGTGCACCACGACTTCACCAACCACAGCTACCAGTGGCTCGTGGACCTCGACGAGCTCCCCGCAGTGGGGCTGCTGGGCCGGCTCGCCAGCTTCGAGGCACGCGACCACCTCGGTGACCCCGGACGCACCCTGCGCGGCAACGTCGACACCTTCCTGGCGACCCAGGGCGTCGACCTCGAGGGCGGACGGGTCCTCATGCTCGCCATGCCGCGGGTGCTCGGCACCGTCTTCAACCCGATCAGCCTCTACTGGTGCCACCGCCGCGACGAGACCCTCGAGTGCGTCGTCGTCGAGGTCCACAACACCTATGGCGACCGGCACGCCTACCTCGTCCGCACCGACGCCGCCGGTCGCGCCCGGACCGAGAAGGCGCTCTACGTCAGCCCGTTCAATGATGTCGACGGGTCCTACGACCTCGTCCTGCCCGAGCCCGACGAGTCCCTCCGGATCTCCGTCGTGCTCCAGCGCGAGGGACGGCCGCCCTTCGTGGCGGTCATGTCTGGTCGCGCCCGGGCCGCGAGCACGGCATACGTGCTCCGGCTCGCGGTGACCCGGCCCGTCGAACCCCTCGCCGTGATGGCGAAGATCCGTCTGCACGGCATTTTCCTCTGGCTCCGCCGACTCCCGGTGCGGCCCCGACCCAGCCACCGACAGGAGGCAGTCCGATGAGCAGCACCTCGATCCCGTCCACTCGCAGAGCCGATCGCGTGACCCCGTTCCCGAGCCAGCCCACGATCGACCGCGCCCAGTGGCCGGACCTCGTGCGGGCGCCCAGCGCGCTGAAGCGGCGGGTCCATGCCAGGATCGCGAAGCGGCTCTTCCTCTCGATCGTGCCGCGGCTGTCCGTGCGCGTCGAGATGCCCGACGGCACCGCGCTGGGTGGGTCGAAGGACGACCCGACCGCGCCCGTCATGCAGCTCGTGCGTCCCGACCGCTTCTTCGCCCGGCTCGGCGCGGACGGTCTCATCGGTTTCGGCGAGTCCTACATGGCCGGTGACTGGGAGGCTCCCGACCTCGGTGGCCTGCTCGCGGTCTTCGCCGAGCAGATGGGCACGCTGGTGCCCGAGCGCCTCCAGAAGCTGCGGGCGTTCTACGTCGCGCGGCAGCCCGGTCGCGAGAAGAACTCGACCGCCAACACACGCTCCAACATCTCGCGTCACTACGACCTGTCCAACGACCTGTTCGAGCTCTTCCTCGACACGACGATGACCTACTCCTCGGCGCTGTTCGAGTCGCCTCAGCGGCAGGGCATCCCGGTCGGGCACGAGCGCGTGACCATCGCCGACGCCCCGGCGACCGACCCGGTCTGGGCCGAGTTCGCCGCGGCCCAGCAGCGCAAGATCGACCGGCTCCTCGACCAGGCCGGGGTCGTCGCGGGCAGCCGCGTCCTCGAGATCGGCACCGGCTGGGGCGAGCTCGCGATCCGCGCCGCGAAGCGCGGGGCGACCGTGCG
>NZ_JANXRJ010000298.1 GCF_025353065.1 Lapillicoccus sp. | reverse complement strand
GGACTTTTAATCCGTAGGTTGTGGGTTCGAGTCCCACGGGGCCCACGAACCCGCAGGCCACAGGTTCTGCGAGGACGCTCGTGGGGACACCTGCGGCGCACATGCCGCGACCGCGTGGCCGATCATCGAGGAAGACCGGAGGAGCGTCCCCGTGAAGTCCACCTCCGTCGGCACCGTCACCCAGTGGTCCTCCGACGACGGTTGGGGCGTCATCGAGAGCGTCGACACCCCCGGCGGCTGCTGGGCCCACTTCTCCGTCGTCCTCGGCACAGGCGACGAGCTGCGGGCCCTCACGGTCGGGGCGGTCGTCCGCTTCGCCTGGGAGGCCGGTGAGCAGGACGGGTTCAGCTTCCGGGCGACCAGTGTCGGCTCCGGAATGGCCCCACCGGTGAGGTATCGATGACGTCATCCACCACACGCACCCAAGTCGGCATCGTCGGCGGCGGCCCGGCCGGCCTGATGCTCTCCCACCTGCTGGCCCTCGACGGCATCGACTCGGTCGTCATCGAGAGCCGGACCCGTGCGGAGATCGAGCAGACCGTCCGGGCCGGCATCCTCGAGCGTGGCTCGGTCCGGCTCCTCGTCGACTCCGGGGTCTCGGACCGGGTCCTGCGCGAGGGCCACGAGCACGAGGGGATCGACCTGCGCTTCGCCGGGTCCAGTCACCGGATCGACTTCCAGGACCTCGTCGGTCGCTCCGTGTGGCTCTACCCCCAGACCGACGTGTTCACGGACCTCGCCGACGCCCGGTCGCGCGACGGCGCCGACATCCGCTTCTCCTGGACGGCCACGAAGGTCGACGGGGTCGAGACCGACCGGCCCACGATCGAGGCGACCGCGCCCGACGGCTCCGCGCATCGGATCGAGTGCGACGTCGTCGTCGGATCGGACGGATCCCGGAGCGTCTGTCGGCAGCAGATCCCGGAGGGACGGCGGACGGACTACTTCCGGGAGTATCCCTTCGCCTGGTTCGGCATCCTGGCCGAGGCGCCACCGAGTGCCCCCGAGCTGATCTACGCCCACTCCGACCGCGGCTTCGCGCTCATCAGCCAACGCACCGCGACCATGCAGCGGATGTACTTCCAGTGCGACCCCACCGAGGACCCCGGCCAGTGGTCGGACGACCAGATCTGGAGCGAGCTCCAGTCCAGGGTCACCGGCCCCGACGGTCTCGAGCTGGTGGAGGGACGCATCACCGACAGGTCCGTCCTGCGCTTCCGCAGCTTCGTGACCGAGCCCCTGCGCCACGGCCGCCTCCTGCTGGCCGGGGACGCCGCCCACACCGTCCCCCCCACCGGCGCCAAGGGGCTCAACCTCGCCCTCGCCGACGTGCGCGTCCTCGCCGAGTCGCTCCAACGGTTCCTGCTCAAGGACGACCACGAGGCGCTCGATGCCTACAGCGAGCAGGCCCTCGACCGGGTCTGGGGAGCGCAGCACTACTCCTACTGGATGACGACCATGCTGCATACGCTGCCCGGGAGCACCCCGTTCGACCACCGACGCCAGATCGCGGAGCTCACGACCCTCGTCGGCTCGTCGGCGGGTTCGACGTTGCTGGCCGACGGCTACACCGGCTGGGCCTGACCCTGAGGCGGGTGAGCGCGTTACTAGGATGGCACTCATGACCGACGTGGGCGTCGTCCCGGTGTTCTTCCTCTCGGACAGCACGGGGATCAGCGCCGAGACGATGGGCAACGCGTTGCTGATCCAGTTCCCCCAGCTGCTCTTCCGCCGCCAGCTCATCCCGTTCATCACGACGCCCGAGGAAGCACTCCGGGTGGTGGCGCTCCTCGACGCCGCAGCCGAGGGGCCGGTGCGGCCGATCGCGTTCACGACAGCCGCGACGGACGAGATCAGGAGGGTGCTGCACACGACGAAGTGCCCGATGATCGACTTCTTCGAGCTGCACATGACCCGGGTCGAGTCCATCCTCGGGGTGGAGGGCGCGCGGGTCGCCGCCCAGCTCCACGGGGTGGGTGACGTCAAGCGCTACAACGCGCGCATGGCGGCGATCGAGTACGCGATCGAGCACGATGACGGCCAGAGCGTCCGGGCCATGGACCTGGCCGACATCGTCCTCATCGCCCCGTCGCGCTGCGGCAAGACGCCGACGACGATGTACCTCGCGCTCCAGCACGGGCTCTTCGTCGCCAACTACCCCCTCGTCGACGAGGACCTCGAGTCGACCGACCTGCCCCGACCGATCAGCCACCTGCGCGATCGCTGCATCGGTATGCTCGCCACGCCGGCCCGGTTGTCCGAGGTCCGGCAGCAGCGCCGCCCCAACTCGCGCTACGCGTCGCTCGAGCAGTGCACCTGGGAACTGCGACGGGCCCAGGGCATGTATGCCGCGAACCGGCTCCCCGTCATCAACTCCACGACGAAGTCGGTGGAGGAGATGTCCACCGTCATCGTCCAGACCCTCGCCTCGAGAACGAAGGAACGCACATGAGCAACCCGACGGACAACGTGCTGTGGTTCTCCTCGCTGGGGATGGGTGACCTCGACCAGGTCGGCGGCAAGAACGCCTCGCTCGGCGAGATGATCAGCAACCTCGCGGCCGCCGGGGTGCGGGTGCCCGACGGTTTCGCCACGACCGCCGAGGCCTTTCGCCGCTTCCTCGTCGACACCGGACTGCGCGACCGGATCGCCGCCATGCTCGAGGGGGTCGACACCGACGACGTCGACGCCCTCAGCGCCGCGGGCCGAGGGATCCGCGAGGCCATCGTCGAGCAGGAGATCCCGGCCGACCTCGTGACGGAGATCCGCGCGGCATACGACACGCTGTCCGAGGGGGACCCCCAGGCCTCCTTCGCGGTGCGCTCGAGCGCCACCGCCGAGGACCTCCCGGACGCGTCCTTCGCCGGGCAGCAGGAGACCTTCCTCAACATCCGCGGGATCGAGCACGTGCTGCGCGCCGTCAAGGAGGTGTTCGCGTCCCTCTACAACGACCGCGCCATCGCCTACCGGGTCCACCACGGCTTCGAGCACGCGGAGGTCGCGCTCTCGGCCGGGGTGCAGCGGATGGTCCGCTCGGACGTCGGCGCCTCGGGCGTCATGTTCACGATGGACACCGAGTCCGGTTTCTCCGACGCGGTCTTCGTGACCTCGTCCTACGGTCTCGGGGAGGCCGTCGTGCAGGGCGCCGTCAACCCGGACGAGTTCTACGTCTTCAAGCCCGCGCTGCGCGCCGGACGTCCGGCCATCCTCAAGCGAGGGGTCGGCAACAAGGCGACGAAGATGATCTTCACCGAGGACGAAGCCGTGGGCCGCACAACGGAGTTCGTCGACGTCGACCTCGCCGCTCGGGGGCAGTTCTCCCTCACGGACGCCGAGGTGGAGGAGCTGGCGCGGATCGCGCTCACCATCGAGGACCACTACGGCCGACCGATGGACATCGAGTGGGGCAAGGACGGCGTCGACGGCCGGCTCTACGTCCTGCAGGCCCGACCGGAGACCGTGCAGTCCCGCCGGTCGATGACGAGCGTGCGACGCTATCGCCTCTCGAGCCGGAGCGACGTCCTCGTCGAGGGTCGCGCCATCGGCCAGAAGGTGGGCGCCGGTCCGGTCCGCGTGCTGCAGTCGGCCAACGACATGCGCGAGTTCGTCACGGGTGAGGTCCTCGTCGCCGACATGACCGACCCCGACTGGGAGCCGATCATGAAGCGCGCCTCGGCGATCGTCACCAACCGCGGCGGCCGGACCTGCCACGCCGCGATCATCGCCCGCGAGCTCGGGATCCCGGCCGTGGTCGGGACCGGCTCTGCGACAACGGCGCTCGCGGCCGGGCGTGAGGTCACGGTCTCCTGCGCCGAAGGGGACACGGGGTTCGTCTACGACGGGCTGCTCGATGTCGTCGTCGACGAGACCGATCTCGGCGCGATGCCGCCGACCGACGTGAAGATCATGATGAACGTCGGCACGCCGGACCAGGCGTTCTCCTTCTCGATGCTGCCCAACGAGGGTGTCGGCCTGGCCCGCCTCGAGTTCATCATCAACCGGCAGATCGGGATCCACCCCAAGGCCCTGCTCGACCTCGCCGCCGAGCTGTCACCCGGCTTCGACGGGCCTCCCATGGACGCGGACCTGCGACGGGAGATCGAGACGATGATCGCGGCATACCCGGGGCCGCGGGAGTACTTCGTGCAGCGGGTGGTCGAGGGGGTCTCGATGATCGGCGCGGCCTTCTCGCCCAAGCCGGTGATCGTGCGGATGAGCGACTTCAAGTCCAACGAGTACGCCAACCTGCTCGGCGGCGAGGCCTACGAGCCGCACGAGGAGAACCCGATGATCGGCTACCGCGGCGCCTCGCGGTATCTCTCGGAGGATTTCGCCGACTGCTTCGCGATGGAGGCGGAGGCGCTGAAGTACGTCCGCGACGAGATGGGTCTCGCCAACGTCAAGGTGATGATCCCGTTCGTACGCACCATCGCCGAGGCCAAGGGCGTCGTGGCCCTGCTGGCCGAGCACGGTCTGCGGCGAGGTGAGAACGGTCTCGAGGTGATCATGATGTGCGAGCTGCCGAGCAACGCCGTCCTCGCGGACGAGTTCCTCGAGCACTTCGACGGCTTCTCGATCGGATCCAACGACATGACCCAGCTGACGTTGGGCCTCGACCGCGACTCCGCCCTCGTGGCCGGCTCGTTCGACGAGCGCGACCCGGCGGTGAAGTACATGCTGTCCCTGGCCATCACCGCGTGCAAGAAGCAGGGGAAGTACGTCGGCATCTGCGGGCAGGGGCCGAGCGACCACCCTGATCTGGCTGCGTGGCTGCTCGAGCAGCACATCGACACGATGTCGCTCAACCCCGACACCGTCGTCGACACGTGGATGGCCCTCGCCCGCACCTAGAGGACGGACCCGCTACGGCTGGACGAGGATCCGGATCGGGCTGCCCTCGTGGTCGTGCAGCTTGCGGATGCCCTCGGCGATGTCCTCCAGCGGGATGATCTCACTGATCGACCGGGTGAGGTCGAGGCGACCGGTGGACACGAGCCGCGCGAGGACGGCGATGTCGGCGACCTGGTAGCCGAGGTGGCCCAGCACCTGCTTCCCGGTGAGGTTGAAGCCCATCGTCGCGCCGAGCGAGACGGTCTGGGCGCTCATCCCGACGCCCACGAGTCGACCCTTGCGGCGGAGCATCGCCAGGGCCTGCTCAAAGGTGCTCGTCAGCCCGACCGCGTCGAAGGCGACGTCGAGCATCCGGCCCTCGGTCACCTCGGCGATGCCGGCCTGCAGGCCCTCGTCGCGGGGGTCGAAGGCCCGGTCCGCGCCGAGCTCGAGGGAGCGCGCCCGCACGCTCTCGTCGAGGTCGATGACGACGATCGGGCTGGCGCCGACGAGCCGGGCGAGCTGGACGATGTGGGTGCCGATGCCACCAGCGCCCCAGACGCCGACCGACTCCCCGACCCGCACGTCGCCGGTGTGCACGACCGCGCCGTAGGGGGTGGACACCGCGTCCGCGAGGATCGCGGCCTGCTCGAGCGGCACGTTGTCGGGCACCAGGGTCAGGCCGAAGGCCTGCGCGACCGTGTATTCCGCCCAGGCACCGTCATAGGCGAAGGCCATCAGCCGGATGTTCATGCAGTTGCCGAAATCGGCTCGTGCGCAAGCGATACAGGCCAGGCACGGCCGTCCCGCCGCCGGAACCACCCGGTCGCCGACTGACCAGCCCACCACCCCGGCGCCGAGCGCCGCGATCGTGCCCGACGCCTCGTGGCCCTGGGTGATGACGGTCGGGCCCATCGCGGGGAACGACCCGTCGATGAGGCTGAGGTCGGAGTGGCAGATCCCGCAGAACGCGACCTTGATGAGCACCTCACCCGGACCGGGCTCGGGCACCGGCACGTCGGTCACCTCGAAGGTCCGCGTCGTCGTGTCGAGCCGCTGGGCGCGCATGGTCGTCACTTGGCCGCCGCCTGCCCGGCCGCCGCCGTCGCGCGCGACGACCGTCGCGGTGTGCCCCGGAGCGTCTTGTTGAGGTCGGTCCGCATCGTCGTGACGGAGTCGAGCACGTAGTTCTGCCGCACCCGCCACGGGCCGCGGTCCCCCTGTCGGGGGAAGGCCGCGATCGAGCGCTTGACGTAGCCGGAGGCGAGGTCGAGCATCGGGCGCTCCTCGAGGGCGCGGTCCGGGACGGGCTCGACGGCGCCGAAGCTGTGCTCCTCCATCCAGTTGAGGACCTTGCAGACCAGCCGGGACGACAGGTCGGCCCGCAGGGTCCACGAGGCGTTGGTGTAGCCGATGCAGACCGCGAAGTTGGGCACGCCCGTGACCATGGCGCCCTGCCAGACGAACTGCTCGTCCAGGGCGACGGTCGTGCCGTCGACGCTGGGCGCGATGCCACCGAAGGCGAGCAGCTGCAGACCGGTCGCGGTGACGACCACGTCGGCCGGGAGCACGCGTCCCGAGCTGAGCCGGATCCCCTCGGGCACGAACGTGTCGATGGTGTCGGTGACCACCTCGGCGTCCCCGCGCTTGATGGCGGTGAAGAGGTCGGCGTCCGGCACGGCGCAGAGCCGCTGGTCCCACGGGTTGTAGGACGGGGTGAAGTGGTCGGCGACCAGTTGCGCATCGCCGAGGATCTTGGTGTTGAGGCCGAGGAACATCTTGCGCGCGCGCAGGGGGGCCCGCCGGCAGAACTGGTAGAGCCCCGTCGTGAAGGCGATGTTCTTCGCGCGGATCACCCTGTGCGCCAGTCCTGCTGGCAGGACGGCGCGGATCTGGTCGGCCTGCTTGTCATGGCCGGGCACGGCGCTGATCCAGGTGGGGCTCCGCTGGAGCATGGTGACGTGCGCCGCCTCCTCGGCCATCGACGGCACGAGGGTGACCGCGGTGGCACCGCTGCCGATGACGACGACCCGCTTCCCGGCGTACGACAGGTCCTCGGGCCAGAACTGCGGGTGCACCACCTGGCCGGCGAAGTCCGCGATGCCGGGCATGACCGGCGCGTAGGTCTGGTCGTAGTCGTAGTAGCCAGCGCAGGAGTAGAGGAAATCGCACGTCATCGACACCTGCTCGACCCCTGCGGAAGTCCGCCGCTCGAGGGATAGCGTCCAGCGCGACTCGGCGCGCGAGAAGTCGGCTGACACGACCTTCGTGCCGAAGCGGATGTGCTCGTCGATGCCGAACTCGGCGGCCGTCTCCTTGACGTAGGCCAGGATCGAGGACCCGTCGGCGATCGACTTGTCCCCGCGCCACGGCTTGAAGGGGTAGCCCAGCGTGAACATGTCGGAGTCGGACCGCACCCCGGGATAGCGGAACAGGTCCCAGGTGCCACCGATCGACTCGCGCGTCTCGATGAGGAGGTAGCTGCGGTCGGGGCACTCGGTCTGCAGGCGGTAGCCCGCGTCGATCCCCGACAGACCCGCACCGACGACGACCACGTCGACGTGCGAAGGGAGGTCGGGACGAGCGGGCACGGGCGGCACGACGGGCTGATCGGCGATGGTCATTGGTCCAGCCTGCGCCTTGCCGACAGGCAGAACTTGACCTCACGCGACAATTGTTTGACCCTGGACGACATGAGCACCATCCGCTCCGCGGGGCTGCGCGGCTTCCGGGCCGTCGTCGGCGAGCTCGGTGGCGACCCCGACCTCTGCGCCCGCCAGGCGGGGCTGGACCCCGCAGCCCTCGACACGGACGACCTGCTCGTCCCCGGCGTGGCCGTCGCCGCCATCCTCGAGATCGCGGCGGAGCAGCTCGCCCGTCCCGACCTCGGGCTCCTGATCGCCGCCCGGCAGGACCTCAGCATGCTCGGCCCGCTGGCCCTCGCGATCGCCAACTCCCCCACCGTCGGCGACACCCTGGAGTGCACCTCGCGCTACCTCTTCGTCCACGCCCCCTCGCTGCGGGTCAGCCTCGGACCGGATCCGGACGGGGTGCGCGGGGTCTCCGCCCTGCAGTACGAGACGGCGCCCGGCGTGCCGACGCCGGTGCAGGGGACCGACCTCGGGCTCGGGTTCCTCCACCGCGCGATCCGCTCGCTCGTGGGCGGCAGCTACGGGCTGCGCACCGTCGAGCTGCCGCACCAGCCCCTGGCCCCGTTGTCGGTCTACGAGGAGTTCTTCGGGGCGCGGGTGCTCACCGGCCGCCCGGTGGCGATGCTCCGCCTCCCCGACAGCCTCGCCGCCCAGCCCCTGGCCGGCGGCGACGAGAGCATCCGCCGGATGGCGCTCGCCTTCCTCGCGCAGCAGACGCCGCCCGATGAGGACGCCTACGGCCCGCGGGTGCACGACGCCCTGACCCAGACCCTCGGCACGAGCGTGCCCCAGATCGCCTCTGTCGCCTCGCTGCTCGCCGTCCACCCGCGCACGCTGCAGCGAGCACTCGCCCGCGAGGGCACGACCTTCGCCCGGGTCCTGGACGACGTGCGGCGGGATGGGGCCCAGCGCTACCTCACCACCACCGACCTCTCCCTCGGCCAGGTCGCGGGGCTGCTCGGGCTGTCGGAGCAGTCCGCGCTGACGCGGTGCAGCCGCCGATGGTGGGGCGTCCCCCCGCGCGAGCTGCGGCGGCAGGGCGTTGACGGCACCGGCCAGCACCGACAGGCTGGGTGACGTCACTCCCCGCACCGACAGATGGGCAGACCTGATGTCGTTCGTCACCCGCGGCTTCTCCGGCAGACGTCGCGAGCCCGACGCGGACCTCCCCCCGGGCCAGACCCTGGTCGACGACTGGCCGGTGCTGTCGGCCGGTGTCACCCCCCTCGTCGACACCGCCGACTGGGACTTCACGATCACGACGGAGACCGCCACCCACCGGTGGTCGTGGGACGAGCTCCAGGAGCTCGGCGTCGAGGACGTCGTCGTCGACATCCACTGCGTCACCCACTGGTCCAAGCTGCGTATGCCGTGGCGCGGCATACCCCTCGACGTCCTGTTCGAGGACGTCGAGACCGAGCAGGACTACGTCATGGCCCACAGCGTCGGCGGTTACACCACCAACGTGCCGCTCGACGAGCTGCTGGACGGCCGGGCCTGGGTCGCCATTGAGGCGGAGGGTGAGCCCCTGACGCCCGAGCACGGAGGCCCCGCAAGGCTGCTCGTCCCTCACCTCTACTTCTGGAAGAGCGCCAAGTGGGTGCGGGGGCTCACGATGATGGACTCGGACGAACCCGGCTTCTGGGAGAGCGCCGGCTACCACCTCCACGGCGACCCGTGGAAGGAAGAACGCTATTGGTGACCCGACGACCGAGCGTGGGCTGGCACGTCGCGACGGTGGTGGAGTCCTCACCGGAGACCCCGAGCGCGCGCCGGCTCGTGCTCGACGTGCCGACGTGGCCGGGCAACGGGGCCGGCGCCCACCTCGACGTGCGGCTGACGGCACCCGACGGCTACCAGGCGACCCGTTCCTACTCCGTCGCCTCGTCCGGACCCGCCACCCGGGTGGTCCTCGCGGTCGACGCGGTGCCGGACGGCGAGATCTCTCCATTCCTGGTCAACGAGGTCCGAGCCGGTGACCAGATCGAGCTGCACGGCCCGCTGGGGCGCTACTTCCTCTGGCCACCCGGCGACGGCGATCCCGACTCCGACACCGGGGTCCCGGTCCAGCTCGTCGCGGGCGGATCCGGCGTCGTCCCGCTCTACGCCATTGCCGCTCGTCATGCCGAGGTCGGCGGCGGGGAGCTCAGGCTCGCCTACTCGGTCCGCACACCGGCCGACGCCTTCTTCGCTCCGGAGCTCACGGCCCTGGTCGGCGCGGGCCGCCTCCGACTCGACTGGGTCTACACCCGCGCGACCCCTGCGGGATGGTCGCGCGACGCCGGCCGAGTCACGCGGGCGCTGTTGCAGGAGAACACGATCCCCGCGACCCACCGACCGACCGTCTACTGCTGCGGCCCGACGCCGTTCGTCGAGGCCGTCGCCGGCTGGCTGCTCGAGCTCGGGCACGCGCCGGAACGCATTCTCACCGAACGATTCGGAGGCAGCTGATGATGCAGGCGGACGGCTGATGCAGGTGGACGGCAACGCGCTCGCCGGGATCCTCGAGGACGGCTTCGGCCTCGATCTCACCGGCTCCCGAGGGCGCTGTGCGGGCTGCAGCGGGATCGCGGTCCTCGCCACAGCGGTCGTGGTCGTCACGCCGATGGGCACGGTCGCCCGGTGCGCGGCCTGCGAGCACGTCCTCATCACCGTGGTCACCGGTGGCGGTCGCACCTGGATCGGCCTCCCCGGACTCAGCGCGATCGAGGTCAGCGCGATCGAGGTCTGAACGAGATACCCGGTAGTCTTCTCTGCAGCGAGAGGGAGTAGTCCTCAACAACCGCGTCGACATGCTGGCCCTGCGAAGTCTGCCGGGCCCGGTGCGGTGGGCCACCAGCAGCAGCGGTGGCGGACGAGACTTTCGGCCAGCACACGACCCCCTATCGGACGTGCCTGGTCGACAGGTCGTCCCCTCGATCTCCTCGGCCGGGCAGCGAGGAGCCCCACCCATGTATGCGCTCATCCTGAGCACCGCCGTCATCTTCGTCGCCGAGCTCGGCGACAAGAGCCAGCTGATGGCGATGACCTTCGCCACCCGCTACCGCACCCGCGACGTGCTCATCGGCATCACCGCCGCGACCGCGCTGGTGCACCTCGCCTCGGTCGCCATCGGCCACTACGTCGGCGCGGCCTTCGCGTCCAGCCAGTGGATCATCTCGCTCGTCGCCGGCGTCGCTTTCCTCGTCTTCGCCGCCTGGACCCTGCGCGGCGACGAGCTGTCGGCAGAGGAGGCCGACAAGGCCCGAAAGAGCCAGGGCGCAGCGCTGCTCGCGGTCGGGACGGCGTTCTTTCTCGCCGAGCTCGGCGACAAGACGATGCTCGCGACGATCACCCTGGCCGCCGACCACAACTGGCTCGGCGTCTGGATCGGGAGCACCGTCGGCATGGTCGCCGCCGACGCCCTCGCGATCGTCCTCGGCGCGGTGCTCGGCAAGAAGCTGCCCGAGCGCGTCATCAAGATCGTCGCCTCGCTCGCCTTCCTCGTCTTCGGGGTCATCCTCATCATCGAGGGCCTCACCTCACGCTGAGCCCGACTCTCCCGTATGCCGCGACCGCGCCGACGGTCGTACCGCGCCAAGGGAGTCGTGGCAGGCTCGGACCATGGACACGCGCTACCCGTTCGCCGAGCTCACCGACGTCCCGGAGGACATCCGTGCCGCCATCCTCGAGGTGCAGGAGAAGTCGGGCTTCATCCCCAACGTCTTCCTCCTGCTCGCGCGCCGGCCGGCCGAGTTCCGGGCCTTCTTCGCCTACCACGACGCGCTCATGCTGCGTGCGGAGTCGCACCTCAGCAAGGGCGAGCGGGAGATGATCGTGACCAGCATCTCCGCGGCGAACCGGTGCACCTACTGCGTGGTCGCCCACAGCGCGCTGCTGCGGATCTACGAGAAGAAGCCGCTCGTCGCGGACCAGGTCGCCGTCAACCACCGGACCGCCGACATCACCCCTCGGCAGCGCGCCATCCTGGACTTCGCGCATACCGTTAACACCCGCAGCCACGAGGTCGCCGACCAGGACATCGAGGTGCTCGCGGCATACGGGCTCGACGCCGAGGACGCCTGGGACATCGCCTCGATCACCGCGTTCTTCGGACTCAGCAACCGGATCGCCAGCACGACCGGCCTGATGCCGAACCCGGAGTTCTACCTCATGGGCCGCGTCCCGCGCGCGAAGACGGAGTAAGCAGGACGAAGACGAAGGGCCGGTCGAGGAGGAGGGTCAGCTCGTCCTGCCGTTGCCGGGCACTGCTGACCTCCATGGTGACCCAGGCCGGTAAGCAGGTCTTTGAGCGACGCCCCGAAGCCGAGGCGAAACCGCGGCATGGTCAGGGTGGCGGACGCACGGGAGGTGAAGGACGCGAGGACCCGCGACAGGTCGGTGGTCATCAGGTCGAGCAGGGCCCGATCGACGCCCACCGCCGGCAGGATGACGGTCATCGCGAGCTGGTCCCCGGCATACGAGAGACGGACGCCTCCAGCCGGCCCTCCGGGCTATCGTGGCGTCCTCCAGGACGGCGCCCATCATCGGCGCCGACACCGACGACCCGTCGGCCCTGTGGAACGTGCCGGGCACCGTGGCCGTGGGGGCGAAGGGCAGCGCCCACGGCGCCTTGAGGTGGATCGCGTTGACGAGCACCATGCGCTTCTCGTCATCGAGGACGCCTTTCGCGACGAGGTCGGGTATGCCGCCCTTGGTCGCCGCTCCCACCCAGGCGTTGATCCGCTGTCGCGCGCCCTCTGCGTCGTCGACGAAGTCCACGAGCTCGAGTCCGGCGCCGTAGTCCCTCGCCAGGGCGTCGAGGACGCCGAAGACCCGTCCGTTGAAGGCGGTGACGAGGCTGGCACCCTCCCGAGGAGGTGCCGCACGCACCCAGCGGTACTACGGCCAGACCCGCTCCGCCGAGCGCGATCCGCAGCGCCGTAGGCCGCGTCAGTCGACCGTTCCGGATGGTGTCCACATTCCTGACGGACACGCGCCACCGCCGGTTCGTCTGCTTCGGGAGGGGTGGGAGACGAAGCCAGACCCCTTGTTTAGGGCGAAAGAGGGGTAAAGCGCGCGCACCTGTTCCCGGATTGCTCGCCCCACACCCGAACCGGTCCCCTACCCTGATGGATGCAACAGCGTTCGGGGGAACGGACGGCGAAGGGCCCAACACCTGATGAACCTTGACGAGCACGACGGACGGCGCACCGCAGCAGCCCTCCTGGGCTCGGCCGTGATCGGCCTCGCCGCGCTGGGCGCCATCTTCTGGCTCTTCACCGCGGGCTTCAATGCGCCGGCTGCCGGACCGGGCCAGGCGGCCGTGGCGCCGGGTGTCACCGACACGACGATCCCGGACGTCCCGACCACGTCCACGACGTCCGTCGTCGTCCCCTCCCCGACCGGCGTCCCGTTCACTCCCGCGACGGTGAGCGTCGCCCCACCGGAGCTGCCGACGATGACCGCGACAGCCCCGGGCCCGAGCGCGGACCCGACCCCGGCCGCGCCGGTGCCGACGCCAGGTCCCCCGGTCGTCCAGCCTCCGTCGGCCACCTCGCCCCCCGGCATCTCGGAGGTGTCGATGTCGTGCCGCAAGAACGGCGACCGGGTCCAGGGCGGGCTGTCCTTCCGCACCACGACCGCCGTGTCCGTGATGCTGATCGCCGGTGGCAAGGTCGAGCAGCAGGCCGCGGTCGGCCCGGGGGTCGTCTCGGTCACCGCCACCGGCAAGCGAGGGTCCTACTGCATGGCGATGATCGGCACCCAGCGCGTCGGACCGGTCACCGCGTCCTGAGCCCCGACTTCCCCGTCGTGGCGCGCTCCGTCTGACACCATCGGCACCGTCGGGAACGATCGGCCGCGTCGGGAACGATCGGCGCACCCACGGTGTCCTGACGTCGACGGGCGCCGTGCCCGTCGTCGTGACCAGGCGGTCGAGAGGTGGTGAGCATGACCCGGGAGACCCGGGTGAGCCGAGCGCACGACGAGGCGTTCATGGAGTTCGTCCGTGAGCGCTCCCTGGCGCTGCGCCGCACGGCATACCTGCTGTGCGGGAGCTGGGCCGACGGCGACGACCTCGTCCAGGAGTCGCTCTCCAAGGTGTATGTCGCGTGGCCACGGATCGAGGGCGCGGAACGAGCGGCGTTCTCCTACACGCGAACCACGATGCTGCGCACCTATCTCAACACCAAGCGCAAGTTCGGCCGCGAGGTCACCCTTTCTGTCGTGCCCGAGCAGCCGGTGGACGACCACGACACCGCGCTGGCCGTCACCCTGTCGGCCCTGCTGCGCGAGCTGCCCGACAAGCAGCGCGCCGTGCTCGTGCTCCGGTTCTACCAGGACCTCAGCGTGCCGCAGATCGCCGTCGAGCTCGGCATCCCCGAGGGCACCGTGAAATCGACCCTGTCCCGAGGGCTCGCTGCCATGCGCGGCCGTCTGGACGACCCGTCCGACCCGACCAACCCGACCGACCCCCAGGAAGTGACCCCATGACCGAGGACCAGGTGCGCGACCAGCTCCGCTGCGTCGACGACCTCACGCCTCCGCCGGCACCGGACTTCGCTGCCCGCGCGATGAGGGCCTCCACCCTCCGCGCCGAACGCCGCCGCACCTGGGGCAAGGGCGTGCTCGGCGTCGCCGCCGCGATCGCCATCAGCACCCTAGCCGTCACCAACCTGCCGCGTCCGTCGAGCTCGAACAGCTCCGCAGCATCCGGCGCAGCGGCCCCCGGGGTGGCTGCCCCTGAGGCGGCCACGGCGGGTGGCGCGGCCAGTGGCACGACGGGACCGGCCTACACCGCCGCGGAGTGCGCAAGCACCCTGACCGGAGTGCGTGCGGCCATCCCCGCGCTCACGCAGGAGGGTCTGCCGATCCTCAGCGCCGCGTGCGGCCCGCGCGGCGTCGTGGTCGTCCGCGTGAGCACGCCGCTCACCCCCGAGCAGCGCGGCGTCCTCACTGCTCGCTACGGCGCGCACGTCTCGGTCGCCGACCGCGATGGGAGGCCCCTGCCCTGACGCGACGGGTGGAAGACTGACCGCCGTGATCCTCCTCGAACCCCTCGACGCACCGGTGACGCCGATCGAGGCGCTGCGCCGGATCGCCTTCCTCCTCGAGCGGTCGCGGGCCGGCACCTATCGCGTCGAGGCCTTCCGCAACGCCGCCAAGGTCGTCGCCGGTCTGTCCGCCGCCGAGCTCGCCGAACGCACCGAGGCCAAGACCCTCACCCAGCTCTCCGGCGTCGGGGACTCCACCGCCGCGGTCGTGGCGCAGGCGGTGCTCGGCGGGCTGCCGGCATACCTCAAGTCGTTGCAGGAGAAGGAGTCCGAGCCGCTGACCCGCGGCGGTGAAACCCTGTATGCCGCCCTGGTCGGCGACCTCCACAGCCACTCGGACTGGAGCGACGGCGGCTCGCCGATCGAGGAGATGGTGCTCGCGGCGGTCGAGCTGGGTCAGGAGTGGCTGGCCCTCACCGACCACTCCCCCCGGCTGAAGATCGCCCACGGTCTGTCCGTCGCCCGGCTCACCGAGCAGCTCGGCGTCGTCGACAAGATCAACGCCTCGCTGGGGAGTCGTTTCACCCTGCTCAAGGGCATCGAAATCGACATCCTCGACGACGGCAGCCTCGACCAGACCGACGAGATGCTCGGCCGGCTGGACATCGTCACCGCCTCCGTCCACTCCAAGCTGGCGATGAACGCGGCGCCGATGACCAAGCGGATGGTGACTGCGGTGCTCGACCCGCGGGTCAACGTCCTCGGGCACTGCACCGGGCGGCTCGTGACGGGGTCGCGGGGCAAGCGGGCGCAGTCGGAGTTCGACGCCCGGGCGGTCTTCGAGGCGTGCCTCGAGGGCGACACGGCCGTCGAGATCAACTCGCGCCCCGAGCGCTGCGACCCGCCCGACGAGCTGATCGAGCTGGCCCGCGACCTCGGCTGCCTCTTCACCATCGACTC
>NZ_JANXRJ010000255.1 GCF_025353065.1 Lapillicoccus sp. | reverse complement strand
GTGCGATGCTTGCACCTGTCGGATGCCCCTTCGGACGGTTCGGATCAGACCCTTAGCAAGTCCAATCCTCCCGCCCCACAAGGGCATTCGCGTGCCACGACCCGCCCAACGCGACCACTAATCGGTGGATCAGGGCTGAGCTGAGCTGAGGCGGCTGCCGGTAACTGGGCGCCAAGTGGCGTAGTCTGGCCATTCGTCCGGGTTAGTCGGCGTTTGGGTATGGGTCTTGGTGTCGAGTCAGGGCCGAACAGCGTGCTGGCGGGCACGAACGAAGGTTTCCTGCGCTTGGGGAGCTGGGGTGAGAGGTCATGTCAGAGGAGCGTCGGTGGGGGCCTCACCGATCATCAGGGTGTAGGCCCCTGACTAAATTGTCCAGATTTCTGCGGCTTGAGCAATCCGGTGGTGCAGCTTGATCAGTCCGTGACGGCGACGTCCAGACCCGAATCCCGGGGTCGCTTTATCCCCGAGGAGCTGGTGCCGAAATGTTGATAGTCCCAGTACCCGGTGTTCGCCAACTCCGCCCGCGTCTTGCCCGACCCTTTCGCGCCGCTGGCCGGGCGGCTACTGGCACGCATGGGCATGCGACGTGGGTCAGCATCTCGGGCTAACGTAGACCCGGTCGTCCAGATGGTCCCGGCTACCAGGCTTCGGACCCGGTCGGAGCGGCCTACCGGCCGGTACATCCCTCCCACCCTGCGCCGAGAGTCCTCATCAACGCCTGGATCGCTGCCCGCCCTGCTGCCAGCCATGACCCCCGCCCACCCACGTGACAGGGGTAGCCCACGGGCGACGAAGGTGTTGCCCTAGCCTCGGTCTTTCATGAGGCTGGCTGAGGCGTAGGTCAAGGCCGGTGGCTCGGGTTCGGGGCCGGGGGTATGCCGGTGGGCCGCGTGGCGCTGCGGGGCGGGTCTCCGGGTGGTGCTCGTTTGTGGTCGGACAGGTGGGGGTGAAGCCTTTAGGTCCGGGACGGGATCGTGGTGAGCGCGCAAATGGCGGTGAACGCGGCGACGATCTCGCCCGCCCAGGGCCAGGTCCGGGGGAAACGGAGGTGTCGGCGGCGGCTGCCGTGGGTGAGGCGGGCGGGGACCTGAAGGAACCGGTAGCGCAGCGCTTTCGGTTCGCACGCCTTCAATGCGGTGGGCAGGGCGAGGAGCCGGAGCCAGGCGATGAGGTCCGCGGCGATCGATGCGGCGATGGTCCAGGCCTGGTTGATGGCGTACTCGCGGGACGGGAACCGGCCGATGCCGGAGTCCTTGGCGTGCCGGATCCTCGTTTCGACCCGGGCGTGGGCGCGGTGCCTCGCTTCGAGGAACGCGACCTGCCCACCGTTGGCGACGGGTGTATTGGTGGCCACGGCTTGGTAGCGCCACCCATCGGCGTGCTCGAACAAGGTCAGGGACGCGCCGGGGTGGGGGCGCTCGCGGCGGATCAGGACTCGCATCCCGGCCGGCCAGTTCCTGAGGTTCAGCATGCCGGTGATCTCGACGACGTCGCCGTGTTCCCGGGGCTCACCGGCGGCGGTGACCGCGGGCTGCCACGCCGTCCTCGGTACCCGGACGATGGCGTCGCGGACCTTGTCGGTCACGGCGTACCCGACCGAATAGCCCACTGTCCGGCCGCGTTTCGCGTCCAACCCGGTGAGCCACTCAAGCAGCCCGTGGGAGGCCCCGGCCCCGTCGGCGCGGATCAACAGCTTCCGCCGGTACGCCGCGGGGACCTGCGCGATGGCCGCGGTGAGGACGGCGATGTGATCGGCGGCGGTGTTCGAGCCCGCGTTCCCAGGCCGCAGCATCAGCGCCATGCTCTCTTGCGTGTTATCGCACCAGACACCCAAGGGGTGGTAGCCGAACCCCTTCTTGAACGTGGATGCCGAACCTTGTTTCTCTGAGTGCGCCGTAACGAGGGTGGCGTCGACGTCCAGGACGACGGTCTCACCGAGGTCGGTGTCGGCGACCTTGGACGCGGGTAGCCCGCCGGGCAGCTGGGACCAGACGTGCTCACGGACCCGGGCCCGGGCCTTGTCGATCCGTTTCGCGACGGCTGGGGTGACCTCGTCCAGGGCCCGCCACACCGTCGGCGCCGACGCCACCGACCCCAAAACCTCGCTCTGATGGCGCAGGACGTCGATGTCAGCGATCGCCTCCCCGCCGCCGGCGATCAGGACCGCGACATCGACCAGCACTCGCCCCCTGTCGTGGGTCGGGGTGAACCCCCGACGGACCATCGCACCAGACAGTGCACCGGTCAGACCGACCCGGTCGGCCAACAACCGGGTCGCCACATTCCCCGCGTGCGCCACCACCCCGGACCCGTCAGCCGAGAACGACAAACCCGTGGACCACGACATATGCTTCACCTGCGAAGTGCCTTCCGAATGAGACTGCTGAATCCTAGAGAAGTTCAGTATCTCGTTACGCGACAGGCACTTTCGCGCTTCCACAGCCGATGTCAGGTCACAACCCGTGAACGATCGAGGCTAGTGAATGTGGACTGGGACACGGGCCCCTCACGGCCTTGGTAACCGCCGCAGCGCCGGGTTCGCAGGTGCCATCGGCTGTCTGGATCGCCCTGCGCCTGGGGGGATGGAGGTGACCACGTGTGGGCGATCGCTGGTGGCCTTGGTCGAGTCGATGAGGCGCATGGCTCGTTGATCGACCTGGGAGACCATGGGGCTGGAGAACACCCGCCGGGCGTTCCCCTCGCATCGTGGGCAAGGGACCACTTTGGGTGCCGTGCCCATCGGCAAACTGACCTCGCAGGGTCCGTCTTGGTCGCAACAGTACTGATAGATCACCACTCGGACTCCCTTCATACACGGAACGCTACGGGGATCCTCGGGGACTGATCGAGCCATTGTCAATGGCCTTGAGAGGTTCTGACTTCCTCCGTATAGGCGGTTCTGCGACCTTTGTGGGTAGTGCGGCCTGACTGAGCTGCGGCGATGCTGGTGTGGCGTGCTGGGGCTGAAGGGCACCGCGTCCGGCGGCGGTATGTTGTCCCGGCTCCGGGTCGCCCTGGTGAGGTCGCTGATGACCCAGTCTATGAGACCAGGGTTTATGAGCACTGGGTCTTTGCTGGTCTTTGCTGGTGTTTCTGGTTCTTGGGCACCGCGGCCAAGCACTGGGATCGTCATCGACCATTCCTGGCCGCCGACCCGATCGCGGAGCTCATCGCCGGCCGCAGAGGTGGGGTCAAGGGTGGCCGGAGGCCATCGCGTACGACGCGAAACGCCCTTGAAGCTGCCCGGAGGCCGGCGGAAGATGCGAGGGCGGGTCGGCTGCCTGGGGACAGCCGCGTTCAGCTGAACCACGGGCTCAGGGATGAGTCGGGAAGGATGAGCTCAGGATTGCCCCCGAGGTGCCGCACGTGCTCGAGGAGCTGCTCGAGCTCCGGGGGGTTTAGCCACAAGTACATGGAGGTTTCGGTGTCGAGGGCGATGCTGTGATCCCGACGCGTGGCCGTGATCCAGACATGGGGAGAGAGTGTCAAGGGCCATTGAGATCTGCCCAGAGGCGGTCGTGAGACCTGCCCGGTGACGGTCACGAGAACTGCCCGGTGGTGGCCATGGGATCTGCCCAGTGCTGGCCACCCTCCGGCCTCATGGGGTGGGTCAGGTCAAGGGGCTCACCCCCTGGCCGGCGAGGGCTTGGGTCAGGCGGACGCTGTCGCCGGTGGTCTGACAGATGTGGGCGTGGTGCAGGAGCCGGTCGACGGTCGCGGTCGCGAGGGTTTTGGGCATCAGCTCGTCGAACGAAACTGACCTTCCCACAGGTTCGTCGCGGGGTTATTTGGTGGATGTGCCTGCTGACCTGTGGTTTCAGCAACGGCGTGGCGTCGAGGGGTTTGTCAGGGGCAGGGCTTAACTGTTAGGTGGCACTTGAAGTCCTGAACTGGGCGGAAGGTATGCGATGGCTGAGCGTCCGAACTTGCACTGCGTTGCGGGCATGGCTGCACTGCCGATCCCTGTGGAGTTCCTTGATCCTTTGGTGTACCAGTCGGTCTGTGTGGACGGGTTCGTGGCCAGCCAGGTCGCACGGGGTTTCAGCCCGGTCACGATCGACAACGGGACCGGCGTCCTGGAGCGTTTCTTGTCGTTGGCCGCCAAGCCGGCGTGGGAGCTGACCGCGTCGGACGTGGATGCGGTGGTGGCTGCGCTGATCGAGCGGGGCGTGGGGGCGGTGACCCGTCGAGGGTATGTCGGGACGTTCAAGTCCTTCTTTGCCTTCTTGCAGGCACGGCACGCCGCGGAGATCGAGTCGCGGTTTGGAGTGCGCCTGTCGGACCCCCTTGATGTCTTCCACGCCGGTCGTCATGTCAGCAGCGACTCGCCGGCGACGCGCCCGCCGCCGACGCCGCAGCGGATGGAGGAGTTCTTCGCCTTCCTTCGCCTGCGGATGGAGGGGGCTCGCAAGTGGACGCCACCGGCGCGTGACTACGCCATGTTCCGCACGCTCTACCACGCGGGGCTGCGCTCGGCCGAGGCTGCAAGCCTGGAGATCCGCGATCTGCACTTCGATCGTGGCCCGTTCGGCAAGGTCCACGTCCGGCTGGGGAAGGCGGCTAAGGGCTCCGGTCCGCGTCCGCGTTGGGTGCCGATGCTGGACGATGTGGCGCTGATCCTGCGCTGGTACCTGCAGGAGGTCCGGCCAAGGTTCCGGGTCTCCGGTCCGGTGTTGTTCTGCGACGAGGGTGGTGGTGTGATGAACTCCGGATCGATCCGCAACCGGCTGGCACACCTGTGTCTGGAGGAGGGTCGTCCGGTGCATGAACGCTTCAGCCCGCACGATCTACGGCACGCCTGCGCGACCCGTAACTATGAGCGGGGCATCGACCTGGTCGCGATCCAACAGATGCTGGGGCATTGGAATGTGGGCACCACGATGCGGTACGTCACGCCGTCGGCGACGTTCGTGGAGGACGCGTACCGCCGGGCCATCTCGACGACACTTGCCGGACTGGACGAGGAGTAGCTCATGGCCGTATTCCGTTGGCGGCTCAGGATGGCCGCCGCACAGCGCGAGGTCTGGACTGGAGCTCAGCTGCGCAGGCTGCTGGCCGACAAGGGCGGCTTGGAGTTGTCTGCGGCCTCAGTGTCTACCCTGCTGACCCGCCAGCCGGCGCAACTCAAGCTCGAAACGCTGGCCGCGTTGTGCGCCGCGCTGGACTGCACCCCCAACGACCTGCTGGAGCTCGACACCACCTCAGCCCGGACAGCGCCGCCCACATCGGCATCGACGAACCCGGACACACCCACCACCGCCGCTGCCGGCCAGGGGCGCACGCCCGGTGGTCATCGACCACCACCATTCTGAGCACCATGGCCCCGGTCGGTGACTGTCTGGACTGCGGCTCGAGCGAACTCCACGCCCGGGGGCGCTGCACCCCCTGCTACTGGAAGGCCTGAGAATGACAACCCCATTTGGCCCCGCTGTGATGATCTGATTTGGCCCCACCTCGCCTTTGGTCGGGTCATGTCTGGCGCGTTACGTTATCTGGGTGAGGGTGTGTGAGGAGTGCGGGTCTCGGTTGCCTCGACCGTTGGGGGGTGCTGGTCGGCTGGCGCGGTACTGCCCTGGTGGGGCGTGTCGTCAGCGGGCTTACCGCCGTCGGGGTGGCCGGGCGAGTGGGACCACGGGCGGTCAGAGAGCGCGCCGCGCTGCTGAAGGCGGGTGACTCTGTTCACGTGGCGGCTGCTGTGGTGGCGCCGCGGGTGGCGCGCAGGCGGTAGGAGGTGGTGCCGGTCTGGATGATGTGGGCGTTGAAGGTGAGTCGGTCGACGACGGCGGCGGCGAGGCGGGGGTCGGTGAAGGTGGCGCCCCATTCGGAGAACGGGGCGTTGGAGGCGCAGGCGATGGAGGCGCGTTCCTCGCGGGCGGTGATGATCTGGAAGAGCAGCTCGGCGCCGCGGGGGTCGAGGCTGACGTAGCCGATCTCGTCCAGGCACAGCAGGTCGAGGCGGGCGTAGCGGGCCACGACGCGGGAGAGCTGTTTGTCGTCGGCGGCTTCGACGAGCTCGTTGACCAGGGCGGCGGTGGTCACGTACCGGACCCGGCGGCCTTGTTCCGCGGCGGCGGTGCCGAGCGCGATCAGGAGGTGGGTCTTGCCGGTGCCGGAGTCTCCGAGCAGGACCAGGGGTTGCCCGGCGTCGATCCAGGCGCCGGAGGCGAGGTGGGCCAGGGTCGCGGGGGGTAGGTCGGGCACGGCGTGGACCTCGAAGGTGTCGAGGCGTTTGGGGCGGGGGAACTTGGCCTCGATCACCCGGCGGATCCGGCGTCGGGCGTCGCGGTCGTCGCACTCGGCGGTAAGGACTTCAGCGAGGAACGCTTTGTGAGACAGTCGTTCTCGGGCGGCGGCCTCGGCGATCGCGGCGTGTTCCTGCCGGATGGTCGGCAACATCAGCAGCCGGCACGCACCCGCGATGGCGAGGTCGGCTGCCTGGTCCGACATCGCGGTCACGGCCATCGTGGGCGGCCGGGGGGTGCGGGGGGTGTTGCTCGTGCTTCCGGGTCGTGTTTGAGCAGGGGTCATGAGCTGGCTCCGATCTTCAGGGCGACCGGTGAGGTCACGGGTGACGTCACGCCGGTCATGGGGTGGGTCAGGAGGTCGTCGTACCCAGCAAGGCTGGGAGCCTTTCGGGTGGCGCCCGCAGCACCGGGGGCGTGTGGTGGCAACGGAACTGGGCTGAGGCCGGGGGCGGACGTAGCGGCTCGGGCGATGGTGTGGCGGGCGGTGACCGCGACGATGTCGGGGTCGTACTGGCCTGCGGCGGTGCAGCTGGTCATGGCTTCGGTCAGGGCGGCGGCGGGCAGGGTGCGGTGCAGCAGCAGGAGCCCGACCAGCGCTCTGGTTCCGGCGCTGTCGCCGAGGGTCTTGCGGGCGCCGTCCCAGAACCTCTGGTGAGCGGTGGTGAAGGTCCCCGCCGCGCGGGCGCTGGCCAGTGCGGTGGCCCCGGCCAACGCGCCGGGCTTGCGGGTCAACACCTCGAGGTAATGGTCGAGGATCAGGTCCTCGCTGCCCTTGTGCAACGACCTCGTGTGGGTCGCCACCACCCCACCCGAGCCCAAGCTCGAGCTGCCGACGCTGGTGGGGCTGGTGGCGTGGTCGAGGACGGTCACGGTATCGGCGCCGAGGCGGACCTGGACCCGCATCCCGGCGTACCGGGCCGGGACGGAGTAGAACGACTGCCGCACACAGACCCGCGCCTTCGCGTCGACCCGGCACGACAACGCCAACGCGACGTCGAAGTCGTTGTCCGGTAACGCGTTCAGCAGCAGCGTCTCCCGGGCTCCGGCCGCGCCGACGGTCTCCGTCCGGGACCCGATCCGTCGGGTCTCGTCGCGGACATCAGCCGCGGCCAGGGCAGCGTTCAACGCGGCCATGCTCGGCAGGTGCGGGACCGGGGTCAGGTGCCGGCGCCGGAACCGGCCGATCTCTCCCTCGACCCCGCCCTTCTCGTGGGCGCCGTCGATGCCGGGAATGCAGTAGAACGAGTCGTACCCGTAGTGCGACCTCAGGGCCACGAACCGGGGATGCTCGAAACGTTCCCGGCCCAGGGCCACCCGGATCACCGCAGGCTTGAGGTTGTCATAGCGGATCATCCCGGTCGGGACCCCACCGAGGCGTTCGAACGCGCGGACGTGACCATCGAGGAAGGACTCCTGCGCCTGGTTCGCGTACGCGATGTGCACCGCCCGACCCGAGTGCGACAGCCGCAGGCAGAACATCCACACCCGCATCACCACCCCGGCGATCACGGCCTGGAACTCGCCGAAGTCGACCTCGGCCTCTTCCGCCGGCGGGTGACTCTGAGGGACCATCACCTCCCGGCGGGTCAGGCCGACCTGCACCTTCAACACCGCGACCATCGCCCGCACGCTCGACTCCGCCACGCTCGCGTCCTGCTCCTCCAGCAGCCGCTGCCACACCCGCCGGGCAGTGTGCCGCTGCTTACGCGGCGCGGCCAGGTCAGCGGTCAACCAGCCCCGCACGACCTCCTCGTACGGGCCCAGCACCGGCGCCGCCCGCTCCGCGACCTTCCGCACCGGCGGGACCGCATCGACCAACGCCGACCGAACCGTGCGCCGGTGCACCTGATACTTCGTGGCGAGCTGCCGGATCGACAGCCCCTCGTCACGATGATCGCGTCGGATACCTTCGAACTGCTCCACTCTCGTCTTCTCCTTCACCCTCCACGCCTTCCGTAATCGCCCTAGACAGACGAACGGAACGTAGAGGAACGGTGGGACGGGGGTGGGGCCATTTCAAGCCATCACAAGGCCTCCAAGCGGGGCCACTTCAGGCTGGCACACTCAAAGGCCAAACGAGAAGCTGCCAAGTCAACCTGCCCAGGCTGTGGGCTGTGGCGGATCCTGGGTCCCGAAGCCGGACGGTGCGGGATGTGCGTTCGGCGGGCCCGCCCACGTAGGCAACCAACACCGCGGATCTGCGCAGCCTGCGGCCGGCTCGCCGAACACGACGGGCTCGGGCTGTGTTCGCGCTGCTACCAACGTGATCCGGGCCGGATCCCGACCTGGACCAGAGGCGCCCTACGCCGACTAGACACGGCCGCGCCACCCTGGTTCGCCCCGCTGGCCGAGGACCTGGCCACCCGGTGCGCCCCACCGGTGGCGGCCGAGCACCTGCGCAAGATCGAACGGCTTCTGCAACAACGGGTGCTCGACCCCGCCGCCGTCATCGCGGCGCTGCGCCTACCGGGACGCTCCCCAGGGGCCACCGCCCGACTCGTCGACGAGTTCTTCACACGCACTCACCTCGGCACCCACCTTGATGAGGTTCCCCGTCGAGCCGAGCAACGCCGCACGCGGCGCCTCGATCGACTTCCTGACTCGCTGCGCCCGGCGGTGAAGGCCTTCACCGACGACCTCATCCACTCCCGGGACCGGGCAGCATTGGTGGGTGCAGCTGGCCTAGCTGACGCCACCATTGAGGCACGTATCGCCGACCTCGCCGTGCTGTGTCGCGTGCCGCAAGTCATTTCCTGGTGGAGGGATGGACGTGGGTCGTGACCTGAGCTGAGCAGCTAAGAAGCCTATGCCGCGATCCGTGTCACCGAGACCGTGAGCCAGGTGAACCGGGCGGCTCCGGCGACGCGAGGACTGATCGGGTCGTGTCGGTCGGAGACCACAAGAAGACTTACAAAACGCGACACTAGCCCCATCCCTCACCACGTCAGACCCACATTACGGGCTCACCGATCTCTCCGACCCTACTGCCGCGGCCTTCAACCGCTACCGGGATTGAAGACTGTCAACCCTCGTCAAATTTTCGACCCACTAAGCAAAGCAATGATCCGGTTCCCAGGGCTGGTCGAAAAACTACCCCCGGGCTGTCTGACTTTAGCCCGTGAACTTTGCGCCTACCAAGTGGTAATCGGAGTCGAAGTTGAGGATACGCACGTACACATTTGGCAGGACCGGACGCTTCAAATTTGCTTTAAGAATCTCCCGACCCTCGGGTGCCAGCTTGGATTAGTGTCCTGAAACGACCGTAGAATTGGGCTTGTTTCGAAGCAGTCTTTGAAGTAATCCCGCCAGCCCTCGCTTTCTTTGCCGCCCAGTTCGTATTCGTGTCGGAGCACCCACTCAAATATGTCCAGCATCAACTCTGCTACCGCCCTGATCCTATCCTCATCAGCGGTGGCATCATCTAAGTCTCGGTAGTCGTAAAAGTATGGCCTTAGGTCAGGGTAGGTCATAAATGCGTGATCGATTTCCAAAAACAATTGCGTTGAATGGTCGTAGGCAGCCAACTTTCTGCTACGCGTTCCGAGGAGTATCGATATCAGAATAGAAAGTCCAGAGATGGCGAGCGCCCCAATTGAGAGAGACACGGACTCGTTCATGGTTGTCGGCGCCCCCAGACTCATCGGTACGCAGGAATCACTTCTTCAAGGTCTCCTCTCTAGGCTATCCCATGAGTGCTCCGGCAGAGTCGCACGTCGACGACTTCTGCCACGGGTGGCCACCGCAACCAGCACTCGAGCAGGTTCGCTGAGCTGAGTGACCCAAGTAGCGTGCCCAGCCCGATGACGAGCAGGCCGGCGCCGACGGTACCGGTGAAGATGGGAGCCGCGGACGGCATGTTAGGTCCTTTCGCTGGGTTCGCGTGGTATTCGGCCGGTGATGCGCTGGGGTGAGCGGCCGCGGCCATGTGCCTGTGGCGAACGGGGTAAAGCGCCGGGACGGCGTAGCCGGTGCTGTCTCGGGCGTTGCCCGGCCACCGGCTGTCAGGTGCACGACGGGTGAGGAGTAGCGGCTCGTCGAGAGGGCAGGCCGGTAGTCAGCTTGTCCGCGCAGCCCCGGGGGCGGGATCTGGCGCAGCCGGCGAGGTGGTCAGGGCGTCGAAGACGTCGGGACTCGGTGGGGTGCCATGGGCGCCCGCGAGGGGGCCGCGCCGTGGTTGGCCCGGGCCACGACCGGCTCTGCCCCGGCTCGGGCGGTGGCGGTGATGAACGCGGACGTGCCCTACCGGGGCAGTCGCCTGGCCTGGCTTACGAGGTCGCCCGTCTCGTCGGCCAGCCATGTCTAGCCGGTGGGCTGTCGTTTTGGGCTTGGTGCACTTCCAGGCCACAACGTGAGGCACACATACGGACCTCGACGGGGAATGGTGGTGCCCTCAAGCGCGAGCACCTAGCTAGCGGGTACCGCTCAGGGGCCGCTTGGTACCCCCGAGCATACCGGCGCGGCCTCCCAGAGGGGACCCGCGGGCCGTTGACGTGGGCAAACGTGGCGTGCTTGCGGGACCGTCCAGCCGTGTGACACCCGCTTTGCCGCACAAGTGATCACCACCGCGACAGATGCCGGCAGGTGCCTGGTCTTTGCGGATGTGTCTGAGTGCCCCTGAGTGCCCCCGGCAAGATTCGAACTTGCGACAACCCGCTTTAGGAGTCCGTGGGGGAGCGTGCTCGTGTTGCCTGGTTCGTTGCGGGACAACGGAGTTGGTCCCGAGGGTGACCGGGTCTTATCGGCTGTTTCTGGTTCTACGGGCACCGCTCGGGCACCGCGGCCAGAGCCGGGATCGTCAACGACCCCGGGCCGCCGACCCGATCAGGGAGGCCATCGCCGGCTCGGGCAGCAGCACTGTCAACGCCCGCCGGTGACTGATGGGGTCCACCCCTTG
>NZ_JANXRJ010000252.1 GCF_025353065.1 Lapillicoccus sp. | reverse complement strand
GCCTCCCTCACCCCGCGAGGCGGGACTCACTTCCAGATCGACTCCTTGCTCCGGCTCGCGTCGCCCGCCTCGTCCGATTCTGCGTTCGCCGGGAGGACGGGCTCCCCGGGCCCGGCCCCGGTCCGGTGCTCGAGCTCCGTGGGGTCGAGGGCGATCGTCGCGCCCAGCGCTGCGGCGGAGACGATGACGACACCCATCAGGGGAACGCCGAGAAGGTCGGCCTGGTGCACGAGCTCGCCGATCCGGTCCTTGGTCGTGCGCTTGTCGACCGCGATCGCGATCACGGCGTCAACGGCGCTGGCGACCCCGAGGCCGACAGGCGACGTCGTGCTCGGAGACGCGACGACGACGAAGTCGTTGTCCGCACGCAGCTGGGCGAGCAGGGCGGCCATCCGCGGACCGACGAGGAGCTCTCCCACCTCGGCGAGCGAGCTCCCTGCGGGCAGCACGCGCAGCCCGTGGGCGTCGACGAGGAGGTCGGAGGGCGTGCCCTCGCCGCGAAGCGCTTCGCCGAGTCCGGGTCCCGCGACCCCGACCTGCTGTCCCGCGGCCTCCTCGGCGCACACCAGGACCACGCGATAGCCGGCCGACACCAGGGACCGCGCCAGGGCGGTCGACAGGGACGAGGACGACCGGTCGGACTCCACGCCGGCGAGAGCGACCACGGCAGGCGCGGACGTCCCGGCGAGCACCGCTCCGCGCAGGGCGGGGGCGATCGCTTCGACGCTGCGCACCTTCCGCCCACGACCTGCGGTCATGGCGGACAGGACGGGAAGGCCGGCGACCACAGTCATCCGCGAGCGGACGCGCCGATCGAACCGCTCACGCCAGACGGCGGCGAGCAGGCCGAGCAGCAGCCCGGCGATGCCGCCGGCGACGGCCAGGATGATCGAGCTCAGACCGGTGGGGGCTCCCGGCAGCGAGGCGGGCGTCAGGACCGAGCCGGGGTCGAGCGGCACTGCCCGTGCGTCCGAGATCGCGGACTGCACCGTGATGAGCTGGTTCGAGTAGAGCTGGACCTGGCCGGCCGCTTCGGGGACCGGCACCGCCGCTGACGCGGCCTTCGACGCGGCGCTCAGCTGGGCCTGGACGGCGGCCGCCTGAGCCGTCAGACCGTCGAGCTTCACGGTCTGCGTCTTGGTGGCTTCGGCGCCTCGGTAGGCGAGGTAGGACTTCGCGAAGGTGTTCGCGCCGGCCTGCGCCGCGGCGATACTCGTGGCCGTGAAGTTGATGTTCACGATCTGGGTGTTCGACGGCACGGAGGTGGTGACGGTGCCGTCGCCCACCACGACCTTGTTCTTCAGCGACCTGTTGGCCAGCGCCGTGACAGCGTCCCCACCCACGATCTGCGCTTCGGTCGTCAGCGCGACCGTCTGCTGGTTGGAGCTCGAGGCGGCATCCGGCGAGAAGGGCAGCCCGGGCACGGGCTTGAGGATGACTCCGGACGTCGACACGTAGGTGGTGTTACCCCGTTCACCGATCAGGTAGGCAACGCCTGCGAGGACGACCATCGGCAAGATGAGCATCCAGGCGTGCCTCCGGATGGCGTTCGCCAACAAGCCTGGTCGGGGCGCCTCCATCGAGTTCACGCTCACGACTCTTCCTTCCTTGCCACACCGAGGCAGCTGTCTACGCGACGGGGTTGTTCCCCGCGGCTGTTGTTTCCGGGCGATGACTGCCCATGGGGGCAGGGATGGTGGACGGCGGATGCGCGGCCGGACGGGTCCGGACGGGTGTGATCAGACGATAACGATCCCACGCACGCCCCCGCCCATGGCCGTGAGCGTTGCCGCGGCGCGCTCGAGATCTCGAACCGCCGTGTGCGGACGACAGACCAGCGCGTAGACCGGGCTTTCCGCAGCAGAGGCTTCCCCCGGGAGGTCGGAGATCTGCGGGCGAGCCGATCGCCCGGTGATGTCCGCCACCGCAGTCACCCCGAAGGGACGCACCGCGTCGCGGACGGCTCGGGTTCCCCCGGACAGGGTGCGGCGTCGGGCGAGCCGCCTCCACCACCGCGACCGTTCGGGACGCGCGAGCACGGGGTATCCCAGGTCGGTCGCGCCGTCACCCCGGGGCCCGAGCCGCCCGCCACGCCGATCGGACCAGGTCGCGAAGAGCAGGCCGAGCACGAGGCCGATCATCGCTCCGCTCCCGAGCGAGACGTTCCAGACGGTCGAGAGCGCTTTGGTGGGCTCCAGTCGCAGCACGGTTCCCGCGACGGGTGTGGCCGCCCGCAGGTTCACGGCGCCCCGCTCGTTGCTCACCAGCTGCACCTGGAGCTTGTCGATGCGCTCGCGGAGGACCTTCGTGGCGCTGTGGGTGGGGTTCTTCCCCTCCTTGGCGACCAGGGCCGTCAGCTCGTTGCTCAGGGTGGGGAGCGAGGCGGCCAGGGCGGCGTGCTTCGCCGCCAGGATCCCGACCTCCGTGGCGAGGTGTTGGCTGATCTGTGCCGACCTCACGGCGATGAAGGCCGTCGTCGCGGCCCTCGCCCCGGCGACCGCGTCGGACGCATGGTCGGCGACGTAGGAGATGTGGAGGACGCGGCTGTTGGGCGTCGCGAGCACCCTGAGGGTGCGGGTCTCGTGCGGCCCGGGCTTCTTCGTCGCGCGCGCCACGGCAGCGGTCACCGCCGGGTCGTTGAGGTACTGCGCCTCGGTGTCGATGCTCAGCAGGCCGCTGGTGTCGGTGGTGTAGTGCGTCCGGTCCGGCGGGACGATGAACGACATCACCGCGCGGGTGGGAACCCCGTAGTGGACCTGCCAGAGCGCACCGCCGGCCAGGCCGGCGATCGTCAGGAGCGCGATCACGGGCAGATGGGCGCGGACCGAGGCGAGCTGGCCACCCAGCGTGGCGACCAACGGCACGGGCGCTCCCGGCTCCCGGCCGGACTGCTCGCGGGCCATCAGCCCGACGGCCACGAAGACCACCATCAACGCCGTCCCGAGCGAGTTGTAGACCGGCATCGTCACGGTCGACAGGACGAGGACGCAGAGACCCATGAGGATGAGACCGGAGCGGGCGCGCAGGTGGCGCAGGAAGGTCTGCGCGAAGAAGCCGAGATAGAGGACCAGCCCGACGAGGCCCTGGCAGAAGACCACGAGCCAGAGCTGGCCCTGGGTCCCCAGCGCGGGCGGACTGCACCGCGGACAGCCCGCGGTCGCGCCACCGGCGATGGAGTTGAAGTTGCCCTGGACGTTGCGGGTGCTGCCCAGGCCGATGAGGGGGGAGGTCTTCACGACGCTCTCCACGGAGAGGGTCCCGAGGTTCGTCCGTCCGTTGATGCTGCCCTCGCTCGACAGGCGGGCCTGGACGACCGCCCCGAGCGGGGAGTAGGCCACGGCCGCCGTGGCGACGACCCCGGCCAGGAGCAGGACGGCCAGGATCCCCGGCTTGCCCTGCAGGGCCGACCGGATGGCGACGAACAGCACGGCGACGGCGAGGGCCACCCACAGGCCGCGGTTGAGGGAGACGACGACCGCGACGAACGCCAGCAGGCCGACGACGGGCGCGGCATACCGGCGCCAGGCGGCGTCCTTGCCGAGCCACGCGTAGACGAAGAACGGGGCCAGGACCGCGAGGTTGACGCCCCAGGTGTTGGTGTAGGAGTAGGGGGCGCTGGGTCGCGGGGAGGAGTAGCCCAGGACGTCCTGGAGCTGCGCGGCGCTCGGGTGGATCATGTGGTTGATGAAGGGAACCGAGGAGACGCCGGAGGGCAGCACCAGCTCCATCAGCGACGAGAACTGGAAGGTGGGCGCCAGGATCCCGAGGATGCCGCCCCCGACCACCCAGATGAACATCAGGGCCATGATCCGGGTGACCCGGGTGGTGCTCAGCTCCTTGCGGGTGTTGAGCACGTAGAGGCCGACCAGGGTGACACCGAGATACCAGATCAAGCGATAGCTGAAGGTGAGGATCCTGGTGCTGCCGCTGTCCGCGACGGCGCCGTAGGCCGGCACGCTGAGCAGGCCGACCCCGACCAGGGACCACACGAGGTAGAGCGCCCACCAGCCGAAGCCACGCGGGATCTCGACGCGTCGCATCCGCAGGAGGTGGTAAGCCATCGGCAGGCAGAGCGCGAGCGGCGCCCACTCCGTGAGCCCCATGGCCCACCACAACGGGAAGGGGGCGAACATCCAGGCCAACGGCCACCCGGGCGCGAAGAGCCGGCTCACCTTCGGCGGGGCCATGATCCGGCGGCGGGTGCGAAGAGCCGGTGTGGACCTCAGCACGACGGCTTCCCGGAGCACCTGTCCTGTCGGTGCAGCCGAGAGGCGCGACACGGTCCCCCCCGACCCGCGGCCGAGATCGTCAGCGAGCAGCTTCACAAGACTCCTTCAAGCTCTTCCCCGATGTGTGGTGTTCCCCGACGACGCTGAGCACGGCTGACCGGACTCCCCTCCCCCCGGGACCGTCCGGCGACCTGTCGGCTCACCTCACGAGAGCGACAACTGGGCACCATCGTGACATTGATCGGGCCTGATCTCGGACGGTTTGCGCAAAACTGTCAGCCGGTTCGGCACGCGTTCCCAGCCCGCGGTCCACCCTTCCGGGTGTGTCACCTCTGCCGGGGACGCGCCGCAACCACCGATTTTTCGGAAGCCGGTCCTGATAACGATCGGACCTATGCATACTGGACCACGGACGGGCCAGTACTGGACCCGTCCCTGGGAGAAGTTATCGGCGTAGCCGGGGACCGCGGGGCAACACAGGTCCGATGTAGTGCAGCTACATCTGGCGTGGCGGTAGCCCAGCGGGACTCGTGGCGCCCTCGAGGCGCGAGGTGGGGAAGTCGAGCATGAAGCTGAAGCGTCCAGGATGGGTCGTCGGGCTCGCGGTCATCGCCGTGGTGCTCGCCTCGCTGGCCAGTGTGACGTTGCCCGCGCAGGCGGACCAGATCACCCTCCCGCAGATCGTCTCGCCCGTGCCGCTGGCCGGGACCCCTGCCGTCGACGACGGCCAGGTGCTGACCTTCGCCCAGGTGGGGAGCCGCACCTTCGCCGGAGGCACCTTCACCTCCGTGGCCGGAGTCGCGCGCCGCGGCATACTCGCGATGCAGAGCCCCTCCTACGCCCTGTCCACGGACTTCAACCCGGTCGTCGACGGTGACGTCAACGCCCTCCTGCCGGGTACTGCGGCGGGCACCCTCTTCATCGGCGGGACCTTCAAGACGGTCGGTGGGGTGACCTCGAAGTCCCTGGCGCTCGTCGACACCACGACCGGGGCCCGGATCACCACCTTCAAGGCGAACACCTTCAACGGCATCGTCAACACGATCAAGCGCACCGGCAACCAGCTGATCATCGGCGGCACGTTCACGACGGTCTCCGGGCAGTCACGGGGCGGCCTCGCGTCCCTGGACGCGACGACCGGAGCCCTGACCTCCTTCGTGACCAACGTCGTGACCGTGAACCACAACTGGACTCCCACCAACGGCGCCCAGAAGGGCCTCGTGGGTGTCCAGGACCTCACCATCACCCCTGACGGCTCCAAGCTCGTGGCGATCGGCAACTTCAAGTTCGTGGACGGGCTGGCCCGGGACCAGGTCGTCATGCTCGACCTCACCGGCAGCACCGCCGTCGTCCGTGCCGACTGGGCCACCCACCGCTACGAGCCGGCCTGCTACTACCAGGCCTACGACTCCTACATCCGCGACGTGGACATGTCCGCCGACGGCTCGTTCTTCGCCATCGCCGCGAGCGGTGGTGGCACGAACACGTTGTGCGACAGCACGGCACGCTTCGAGACCAACGCGTCGGGCACGGACATCCAGCCGACCTGGGTCAACAACGCCGGTGGCGACTCCCAGCTCTCGGTGGCCATCGCGGGCAACGTCATCTACGCCGGCGGCCATGCCCGCTGGTCGAACAACGTCAACGGCAACGACTTCCCCGGTGCGGGCGCGGTCCCGCGTCCTGGCCTGAGTGCACTCGACGCCCGTACCGGTATGCCCATCGCCTGGAACCCCGGCCGCAACCCCCGAGGCGGGGGCGCGAATGCCGCCTACGCCGCGACCGACGGGGTGTGGATCGGTAGCGACACCGACTGGATCGGCGACCACAAGTACAACCGGCCGAAGATCGCCTTCTTCCCCCTTGCCGGGGGCTCCAGCCTCGCGTCCGAAGCGGTCTCCTCGCTTCCGGGCGGGATCTACAAGAGCATCGGTGCCCCGAACACGTCGGTCCTCTACCGGGTCGACGCGGGCGGCGGAGCTGTGCCCGCCATCGACAACGGGCCCGCCTGGGCGGCGGACGACTCCGCGACGAGCAGCTACCGCAACACGGGCAGCAACAACGCCATCTACGGCGGGGGGGCGACGATGGACTCCACCGTCCCCGCGTCGACGCCGAACGACATCTTCAACTCGGAGCGGTGGGATCCCTCGGACCCGACCGAGATGCAGTGGGCCTTCCCGGTCCCCGCCGGCCAGCAGATCGAGGTGCGCCTGTACTTCGCGAACCGCTGTGGCTGCACCAGCGCGGTCGGGCAGCGCGTCTTCAACGTCGACCTCGACGGCACCCGGGTGCTCTCGAACTTCGACATCGTCGCGGCGACGGGTGACCAGCGCGGCACGATGCGCTCCTTCACGACGACGTCCGACGGTCTCGTCAACATCGACTTCGGCCACGTGACGGAGAACCCGCTCGTGAACGGCATCGAGATCGTCAAGTCCGGTGGCGTCGCCCCGGCGCCTGCGAGCTACGCCGGGTACGCCTTCAACGGGTCGACCGTGGGCGCACCGACGACCCTCTCGCCACAGCTCGACCCGACCACGGTGCGCGGCTCCACGGTGATCGGGGGCCGACTGTTCTACGTCAAGAACACCGGTGACTTCGCCTGGCGCTCGGTCGCTGCGAACGGTGTCCTCGGCACCGAGAACCTCATCGACCCCTACAACGACCCGTTGTGGTCCACGGTGAACACGGGTTCGGGTCAGACGTACCGCGGGACCAAGCCGAGCTTCTACGGCGAGGACGCCGCGATCACCTCGATGTTCTACGACCAGGGTTTTCTCTACTACACCCTCTCGGGCCAGACCGGCCTCTACTACCGGGCGTTCTCACCGGACTCCGGCGTCATCTACCCGAACCGGTCCCAGGTGGCGTCCGTCGTGATGCCGGCCGTGACGGGCGCCTTCCTCACCGGGGGGCAGCTCTACTACGTGACCACGGCCGACGGCCGGCTGAACAAGGTGGGCTTCTCCGGTGGTCAGATGATCGGGACGCCCGTGCCGCTCACCGGCGTCGGGATCGACGGGGTGGACTTCCGCGCGAACCTGCTCTTCCTCAGCGGCATCCCCAACCAGCCCCCGACCGCTGCCGCGAGTGGCTCCTGCAGCTACCAGGTCTGCACGTTCAGCAGCGCCGGGTCGTCCGACGCCGACGGGACCATCGCGGCCTACAGCTGGAACTTCGGGGACGGCACGTCGAGCACCGACGCCAACCCGAGCCACACGTATGCCGCGCCCGGCACCTACTCGGTCGTGCTCACCGTCACGGACAACCAGGGCGGCAGCGGCCAGGCGACCACCTCGGTAACCGCCACGCAGGCACCGAACGTCCTTCCGACGGCCGCGGCCTCGGGGTCGTGCTCGCTGCGCGTCTGCACCTTCAGCAGCGCCGGGTCGAGCGACCCCGACGGGACGATCGTCGGCTACGCCTGGACGTTCGGTGACGGCGGCACGAGCACCGACCCCAACCCGACTTACACGTATGCCGCCGACGGGACCTTCACGGCCACCCTCACGGTCACGGACAACCGGGGCGGGACGGGGCAGGCCACGACCACCGTCACGATCGCCACCCCGGCCCCGTCCAACATCGCCTACGTCGGGTCGTCGTCGGTCAACCTCAGCAGCAAGACGCCGACCGTGACCGTGCCCTCGGGCGTCCTGTCGGGCGACCGCCTCCTGCTCTTCCTCACGTCGGCCGCCGGAACCACCCAGACGGCACCCACGGGATGGACCCTGGTCACCTCGGCGACCTCCGACACCACACGGACGTCCGTGTGGCAGAAGGCGGCCACCGCGACCGACACTCCCGGCTCGTCCGTGACCACGACGGTCGACGTCCTCGGCAAGGTGGACGCCAAGATCGTCGCCTACCGAGCGGCGGGCCCCGTGGTCACGGCTGCGGCGGCCGTTGCCGCGGCCACCGTGTCCCACGTCGCGCCCAGCGTGCAGATCAGCCCCCCCGGGAGCTGGCTGGTGTCGTACTTCGCCGACCGCTCGTCGGCCGTCACGACGATCACCCCGCAGGCGTCGGTCAGCGCGAGGGACGTGAAGTACGGGACGGGCTCGGCCAAGATCGACGCCCTCCTCGGCGACTCCGCCGGGAGCCTCGCCGTCGGCGCATCCGGCACCAGGACGGCCACCACGGACGCCAAGAGCATCCGGGACGTGACGGTGTCGCTGGTCCTGCCCCCGCAGTAACGGGGGAACGACACCCCTTACGGGATCGGGCGCGCTGAGGATCCAGCTCTCTGCGTCAGCAGTGCCCGATCTCGCCCGAATAGGTGCATGACAGCAAGAAGCAGATCCCACCGCAGCCCGGCCGACCCGCATACCCACGGTCGTGGGGTTCCGGCTACGGGACAGCGGCTGCTGAAGGCTGCGGGGTGTCGAGGGCCGTGGGGGGAGCGTCGACCGCGACACGGTCGAGGACGCAGACGGCCCCGACCATGAGTCCGAGGATCAGGCCACCGTAGATCACGCCACCCACCACATCGGTGAACCAGTGCTTGAGCAGGTAGGTTCGGCTGTAGCCCTCCAGCACGGTCAGGAGGGAGAGGAGTGTCCACCCCGCCACCCATCCCCGACGGCTGACCCTCTTCCACCGCAGCACGAGGAAGATGACCAGTCCGTAGACGACCACCAACCGTGCGCACCCCCCGGACGGGTAGGTCCCCAGGGTCGTCGGCGGGTGTCCCCGATGCACGGTGGCAGCGAGAAGCATCTGGCCGAACTTCTCCAACAGGTAGCCGAGGGGCAGCGCGAGGAACGGGGTCCACCACCCCCGCCGACGCCACAGCACCGCCAGCAGCACCGCGCCGACGACGGCGATCCGCTGGGTCTGGGCCCGATTGCCCATCTTGGTCAGGACGTTCCAGGCGTCGGTCCAGGAGCCGGGCAGCTGCCTGGTCCTGAACCACTCGAACACGGGGACGTCGACGGACGGCTCCAGAGCATGCGCGAGCTTGCCGAGGAACCACCCGATGACGAGCGTCAGGGCGAAGCCGGCGAGCGCCACGCCCGCAGCGGTCGCGCCTCGTCCCACGTGCGGGACGACCGAGTCCACCGCCGACCCGAGCCGAGAGCGGCCCGTCTCGAGCGCCCGCGGCACGCGCCAAGAGGGTGCCGTGGCCACGAGGACGCCACCCAGGATCAGCACTGCGGCCATGCTGGCGATCAGGACCGCAACGGACGGGGCCATGTGCTCTAGGAGGCCTCGGTGATCATGCCGGCGGCCACGGTCCGGTTGGTGGCCTCGTCGATGAGGATGAACCCTCCGGTCGAGCGGTTGCGGGAGTAGTCGTCGCACATCAGCGGGACCGTCGTGCGCAAGCGTACTCGACCGATATCGTTGAGCCCCAACGCTTTTGCGTCTTCGTCCCGGTGCAGAGTATTGACGTCGAGGCGGTAGCTGAGTTCTTTGACGATGGTCCGGGCGCTGCGGGTGGTGTGCTTGATGGCGTACTTGCCGCCGACCTTGAGCTGGGCCGACTCGTCCATCCAGCAGATCATCGCGTTGAGGTCCTGGGCCACCATCGGGCGGTTCTGCGGGCGGCAGATCATGTCGCCGCGCGAGACGTCGATGTCGTCCTCCAGACGCACCGTGACCGACATGGGCGGGTAGGCCTCGTCGACCTCGCCGTCGGCCGTCTCGACCGCGAGGATCTTCGAGGTGAAGCCGGACGGGAGCACCATCACCTCGTCGCCCTTCTTCAGCGTGCCGCCGGCGACCTGCCCGGCATACCCGCGGTAGTCGTGCCACGCGTCGGACTGCGGGCGGATGACGTACTGCACCGGGAAGCGCACGTCGATGAGGTTGCGGTCGCTCGCCACGTGCACGTTCTCGAGGTGGTGCAGGAGGCTCGGGCCCTCGTACCACGGCATGTTGGCGGATCGCGTCACGACGTTGTCGCCAGCGAGGGCCGAGACCGGGAGGATCGTCAGGTCGGGGATCCGCAGCTTGGACGCGAAGGTCGTGAACTCCGCCTTGATCGCCTCGAAGACCTCCTCGGAGTAGTCGACGAGGTCCATCTTGTTCACGCACAGCACGAGGTGGGGCACCTGGAGGAGGCTCGCGAGGAAGGCGTGCCGACGACTCTGCTCGACGATGCCCTTGCGCGCGTCGACGAGGACGAGGGCGAGGTCCGCCGTCGACGCACCGGTGACCATGTTGCGCGTGTACTGGATGTGCCCCGGGGTGTCGGCGATGATGAACTTGCGCCGCGGGGTCGCGAAGTAGCGGTAGGCGACGTCGATGGTGATCCCCTGCTCGCGCTCGGCGCGCAGGCCGTCGGTCAGGAGCGCGAGGTTGACGTGCTCGTCACCGCGCTCCTTGCTGACCCGCGTGACCGCGTCGATCTGGTCCTCGAAGACCGTCTTGGTGTCGTAGAGGAGCCGCCCGATGAGGGTGCTCTTGCCGTCGTCGACCGAACCCGCCGTGGCGAACCGGAGAATGTCCATCAGAAGTATCCCTCACGCTTGCGGTCCTCCATGGAGGCCTCACTGAACTTGTCGTCCCCACGGGTGGCGCCACGCTCGGTGATGCGTGTCGTGGCCACCTCGTCGATGACCTTGTCGACGGTGTCGGCGTCCGACAGGACGGCCGCGGTCAGGCTCGCGTCGCCCACGGTGCGGTAACGCACGCGCTGCACCGACACGCTCTCGTGCGGCTTCGGTCGACACACCTCGTGCACGGCGTAGAGCATGCCGTTCCGGTCGAAGACCTCACGGTTGTGCGCGTAATAGATCGAGGGGAGCTCGATCTCCTCCTCCTTGATGTACTGCCAGATGTCGAGCTCGGTCCAGTTGGAGAGCGGGAAGACCCGGATGCTCTCCCCGAGGTGGATCCGGGCGTTGAAGAGGTTCCACAGCTCGGGGCGCTGGTTCTTGGGGTCCCACTGGCCGAACTCGTCGCGGAAGGAGAAGACCCGCTCCTTGGCCCGCGCCTTGTCCTCGTCGCGGCGGGCCCCGCCGAAGATGGCGGTGAACCGGTGCTTGTCGAGCGCCTCGAGCAGGACCGGCGTCTGGATCCGGTTGCGGGTGCCGTCGGGCGGCTGGCTCACGCTGCCGTTGTCGATGGCCTCCTGGACGCTGGCCACGATGATCTGGAGATGCAGCTGCTCGACCCGGTAGTCGCGGAAGGCCAGCACCTCCTCGAAGTTGTGGCCGGTGTCGACGTGCATCACCGGGAAGGGGATCCGCGCCGGGTGGAAGGCCTTCTCGGCGAGCTTGAGCATCACGATGGAGTCCTTGCCGCCGGAGAACAGCAGGACCGGCCGCTCGAACTCGGCCACCACCTCTCGCATGATGTGGATGGCCTCGGCCTCGAGGACACGCAGCTGGGACAGCTGGTAGTCGGGTCGGTCGGTCATGCGGGGTCTCCCTCGAGAGTGAGCTCACGGATGGCGGTGAGGATCGCGTCGGCGAGATCCGGGTGGCAGATGACGAGGTCGGGGAGAGAGGGGTCGGTCCGGTTGTAGACCAGCGGGGAGCCGTCGATGCGGCTGGTGTGCAGACCGGCGGCGCGGGCCACCGCGACCGGTGCGGCGGAGTCCCACTCGAACTGGCCACCGGCGTGGACGTAGGCGTCGACCGTGCCGTCGAGCACTGCGGTCGCCTTGACGCCCGCCGACCCCATCGGGACGAGCTCGGCATCGAGCTTCTCGGCCAGTCGCGTGACGAACGCCGGCGGTCGGGTGCGACTCACGGCCAACCTGATCCGCTCGCCGCGATCGGCCCGCGGGACCGGGGGTGCGTCGGTGGCGAGGGTCGAGCCCATGGCCGGCCGGGCGACGGCACCGGCGACAAGGTCGCCGTCCTCCCAGAGGGCCACGTGGACGGCCCAGTCCGCGCGACCCTCACCGAACTCCCGTGTCCCGTCGAGCGGGTCGATGATCCACACCCGCGAGGCGCCGACGCGCATACCGTCGTCCTTGGCCTCTTCGCTGAGAACCGCATCGCCCGGACGATGGCGGGAGAGCTGGTCGGCCAGGTGCGCCTGGGAGCGTCGATCGCCCTCGGCGCGCAGGGCCGCCGGGTCCGCCGAAGGGTCCTCGGCGCGCAGGTCCAGGAGCACCTCGCCCGCGGAGTCGGCGAGCCGGCGCGCCAGTGCGTGGTCGTTCATCGTCGTCGGGTCTCCCAGGATGACTCGGGACTCGGGCATCAGTAGGCCCCTGCGGCGCCGAAGACGGCCTTAGTGGTGCGGACGAGGATCTGCAGGTCGAGGATCGGGGACCAGTTGTCGACGTACCAGAGGTCGAGGCGCAGGGACTGCTCCCAGTCGAGGTTGCTGCGACCACTGATCTGCCAGAGGCCGGTCATCCCCGGGCGGACCCGCAGCCGCTGCACCGCATCCGACTCGTAGAGCTCCACCTCGCAGGCGAGCGGCGGCCGCGGTCCGACGAGCGACATCTCCCCCATCAGGACGTTCAGGAGCTGCGGCAGCTCGTCGAGGGAGTAGCGGCGCAGGATCTTGCCCACCCCGGTGATGCGGGGGTCACTGGGGTCCTTGAACAGGACGGCGTTGGTGGCGTGCCCCGTGGTCATCCGCTGCACCTGGGCGTCGGCCTTGTCGACCATCGTCCGGAACTTGATCATCCGGAAGGGCTCGGAGTGGACTCCGACGCGCTCGGCGCGGTAGAACACCGGACCGTTGCTGGTGAGCTTGACGAGGAGGGCGATGACGGCGAAGACCGGCAGCAGCACGACGGTCAGGCCGAGGGCGACGAGGGTGTCGAAGACGCGCTTGACGACGAGGCGGCCACCCGAGCTGACGGGGCGCTCGACGTGCAGCAGCGAGAGGCCGGCGGCGGGGCGCAGGGACAGCCGGGGCCCGGCGACCTCGACGATCCCCGGCGAGACGATGAGGTCGACGTCGCGCTCCGCGAGTGCCCACCCGAGGCGTCGGAGGTTCTTGCCCACGAGATCAGGGTGGCTGGACACGGCGACGACCTCGGCATGCAGCTCGTCGACGGCCTGGATCGCGGTCTCGGGCGGACCATAGATCCGCACCCCCTCGATGGTCTCGGCACCCTCCCAACGGGAGTCGAGGCCCGAGACGCACGCGGCAACCACCCGCATACCCGACTCGGAGCCGATCTCCGTGATCATCGCGGCCACCGAGTCGGCACGACCGACGACGATCGTGTCGACCAGGCACTCACCCTGCTGACGGCGGTTGTAGAGGTCACGCCTGAAGTACCAGTGCGACAACAGGCTCGCGACCATCGTCAAGGGCACGAGCGGCAGCACGATGGACCGGGGCATCCGGATGTCGAAGGTGAATCCGGCGAGGGCGGCCGCGCAGGCGACGAGGAGGGCAGCCTTGCCGATCGCGCGGTACTC
>NZ_JANXRJ010000247.1 GCF_025353065.1 Lapillicoccus sp. | reverse complement strand
AGCTGCGGGATCGTGGTCTCGCGCATCGTGGTGTGCCCGGCGGCGTACCCGGTCAGGTGGGCCAGTGCTGCTTTGGTGACGACCTCGTCGGTGGGGCCGAACGGGACCCGGTGCTCCCCGATCCGTTGGCTGCCGACCAGCCCGCGGATCAGGGTGAGCCAGCGTCCGAAGACGACCGCGGCCCGCCCTTGCGCCTGCGCGGGGCTCAGGTGGTCCCAGCCCTGCAGGAGGGGCCCGAACGCGAGGGGGTTGATCCGGGTCGGGAGGCCGTGGCCGATGGCGACGGGCTCGACCCCGAAGAACCGGCACAGGCCTTCGTACTCGTCCTTGGGGTCGCCCAGGACGAGGATGCGGTAGCCGAAGTCGGTCATCCGTAGGCAGAACGCCTTGGTCGTGGCGGACTTGCCGCGGCCGGGTTTGCCGAAGGAGAAGATGTTGGGGTTGGTGACCGGCACGTCGTCGGACAGGACCCAGCCCAGCGGGTCGGCGTAGAAGCAGCCGCCGGAGAGCAGGTCGACGCCCATCTGCGCGCCGGTCGGAGGCAGTCCCGGGGCCGCGATGAACGGCCACAACACCGGGGCCTGGTCGGACGTCATCCGCCAGGTCGACACCGGCGCTGACGCCGGCGCCCACCCCCGACCTGCGCGACGGGGACCCTGCCCGAGGACGGAGCCTGAGTCGGGGCGGAAGAGGCGAGGCTCCTTGGGGGCAGCGCCGCTGGCCGGCATTGAGGGCAGGTCGTGGCCGAAGTCCGCGAGGAGACGGGCGACGCCGCGGCCGGCGTCCGTGACGCGGTGAGCACGGTGACCGCTGTGGCGGTCCCGGCGAGGTCCCCGCACAGGATTCCCGGTGGCGTTCACGGCGTCAGTCCCGAGTCCGGGTGAGGCTGATACCGAGCGGGACAGCCGACGCTGCAAACGCGACGTCCTGGGCGAGGTCCAGTCTCAGGGGGGCGAACCCGGCCCGGCGGACGGAGGCGTCGAGCCGGCGGCCGAACTCGGAGGCGCGGGCGGTCTTGGGGACGGTGACGGTGCACACGGCATACGGGCGGGTCATGGCGTTGCCGCGGGCGAGCTTGCCGTCGAGGCGGCGGACCTTGTCGGCCTCGTCCCGGGCCTTGGCGGTCTGCTTCATCTTGGCTTTCGTTCGCAGCTCGTCGCCGATGTCGGCGGCCCACTCGCTGGTCGCGGACTGCCGCCCGGCGGCAGTCGAGGACAGGATCGGGTAGGCGACCATCAGGCTGCGTCGCTCCCCCGGGTCGGCGGGAGTCAGGACCGGCAGCAACGCGCCCATCGCGGCGCCCTTGACCGGCAGCTTGACGGTGGCGCTCACACTGTTCCACGCGTCGTGGCTGTAGTGCCGGGCCGCCGGGTCGGCCCCGGACGGCCCGGCCAGCGCCCACGGGACGTCCGCGTTGACCGGCGGGTCCACTTGTCGACTGGCTGCGCCGGACGGCTGGTCGTGCTGGGTGTCGTGTTGGGTGGTGCGGGCGGCGAGGGCGTCGATGATGCCGGCGCGGTCTCCGGGGGCGAACCCGGTGCGGCAGGCCAGGGCGAGCTCGGGGCTGGTCAGCCAGGTCACGGCGGTCATCCCGAGCCCGCCGCGTAGCTGGGCCTCGATCTCGGCCAGGACCCCGTAGATGACGCGGGCGCGGCCCTCCAGCCCGCCGCCGGACTCCCTTGCGGACCGGGCGAGGCGGCCTTCCGGGATGACGACGGTGACGAACGACTCGGTGCGGACGCTGGCCCGGGTCAGGCACTGCTGGAGCTCGTCGTTGATCGCCCGGACCCCGACCAGTCCTGCGGCAGAGGCGTTCTGCGGTGCCCGTTCTCCTTGCTGCCCGTGCGGCCCGCGCGGTTGGGCCTCGAGGGGGCGGCGGTGGCGGGCGAGCCACTGGTCGCGTTCGGCGCCGTCCTCGGGGACGGTCCGCACCAGCAGGAGGATCTCGTCGACGAGCTCGGTCTGGGAGGCCAGGTCGAGCAGCTCGGCCAGCCCGCGGCCGTACCGGTCTCGGTCCTCGGGCTCGCGCAGGCCGATACCGGGGTGGACGACGGCCGCGGTGACCGCCCAGGTCCGGGTGGCGTGGTTCTGGATGATCGCGATCCGGGAGAACGACGCCCCGTCGCGCAGCATCGGAGGGCCGTCGTGGATCTGGATAGCGGCCAGCGCCCCGGGTAGGTCGGCCTCGTCGAGCGAGGCGGCCCGGCCGTGGGAGGCGGCGGACCGGAACCGGGTCCACCCGGTCAGGCCGCCGACGGCGAAGGCCAGGGACGCGGCGATCCACCCGGTCGCGGACCGGCCCCGTACCGGGGTGACGGTGACCGCGGTGACGACGGCCCAGAGCAGGAGGAAGAGTCCGGCGGCGGCCCAGGACCCGGCTTGGATGCACCCGAACACCGGCAGGGTGCCGAGGGCGACGACGCCCAGCTGCCAGCCGGACAGGCCGAAGAACCAGCCGATCCGGGCCCGGCTGTAGTCGCTGTAGATGACGCCCACGGTCACTTCTCCTTCGCTCAAGACTGAATGGGTGCGGCGGGGGTTCAGACGGGGACGACCGGCACGGCGCCCGCAGCACCGGCCGCTTCGCTGGCGCCGGCACCACCGCCGGCCGGGCTGGAGCCACCGGCTCCCCCGCTCGAGCGGGTGCTGGGGCCGGCTCCTCCGCTCGGTGCCGGAGCAGGGCTGAAGGGTTGCGGCGACGGAGGGGACGTCGCACCCCCTAGGTTCACCGAGCTGGGGTCCTCACCGGGTACAGGGTCGTGGGGTCCGGAGCCGTTGATTTCGGGGTTGTCGTCCTCAGAGCCACCGTCGGAGGGGCGGCCGTTGGGGCCGGCCGTGGATCCTCGGGTGGAGGTGAAGTCGGGGACGTAGGTGTTGTGGCCGACGCCCATCTGGTTGGTCAGGTCGGCGCCGACCGCGGCCGCGCGGGCGCCGACGGTGGCGAGGGCCCCGATGCTGGCGCTGGCGAGCTGGCCCCACGCTCCCCCGGCCGTGCTCGTCAGGCCTCCCGCGGCCTGGGTCATACGGGAGCTGGTGGCCTCCGCGCCGGCGTTCTCCCCTTGGGAGCGTCCGTGCTGGTCGGTCTCGGACGCCGCGGTCGTCGTCCCCGCACCTTCGCCTTGACCCTCACCCTGACTGTCCCCGCCGCCGCCCTTGCTCCCGGCGAGGAGGCCGCTGAGGCCGCCTTGGGCGGCGAGGCCGGCGCGTAGGGAGGAGCCGGAGCTGGTGCCGGGGTCGACGAACGCGAGGAGCTTGAACAGGGCCAGAGGGCTGAAGCAGCCGATGCAGATCAGGACGACGCCCGGTACGGCGGTCCCGATCGCCTGCTGGAGCGTGTCGGTCATGCCGGTCGCGACACCGGAAGTCATCTTCACTCCGATGCCGAGGACCAGGATCATCAGCACGGGCGTGAACGCGGCGGCAATGAACCAGCGCAGGCTCTTCCAGAACCAGCTCTGCCCCGCGTTGCTGACCAGTCCCCCGGCCGAGATCGGGGTGGTCGCGGCCAGCACCATCAGCGCCCCGGCCCGGGTCAGCATCACCAGGAGGTGCCCGATCGCGGCCAGGACCATGAAGATCCCCAGGAACCCCAAGACGGTGGCGACGGTGCCGTCGGTCAGGTCCTGGGTCGCGATCGGGGTCCCGAGCGGGTCGAACTGGGCCCACCGGTCGATGTGCAGCAGCGTCGACATCAGCGCCCGAGTCAGCCCGCCACAGGCCGCGACCACGGTCACCGCCAGGGCGATCCAGCCGACCCACACCATCACGAACTGCCCAACCCCGGTGAGTAGCCGGGCGATCGAGCGCCCGTCCCGGCGGACGGCTGCGACCCCGAGCTGGACCATGGTCAGCAGCAGCATCAGCGACCCG
>NZ_JANXRJ010000203.1 GCF_025353065.1 Lapillicoccus sp. | reverse complement strand
GTTGAAGTGCTGGGTGACCAGGAGCGTCGTCGGCACGAGCACCGCGACCTGCTTCCCGTCCTGGATCGCCTTGAAGGCCGCGCGCACGGCGATCTCGGTCTTGCCGTAGCCGACGTCACCGCAGATCAGGCGGTCCATCGGGACCTCCTTCTCCATGTCGGCCTTGACCTCGTCGATCGTCGTCAGCTGGTCGGGCGTCTCGACGTAGGGGAAGGCGTCCTCGAGCTCGCGCTGCCATGGCGTGTCGGCGCCGAAGGCGTGCCCCTTCGTCGCCATCCGGGCGCTGTAGAGACGGATCAGGTCGGCGGCGATCTGCCGGACGTAGCGGCGGGCCCGCGACTTCGTCTTGTGCCAGTCGGAGCCGCCCATCTTGTTGAGCGACGGGGCCTCACCGCCGACGTACTTGGTGATCTGGTCGAGCTGGTCGGTGGGGACGAACAGCCGGTCGCCCGGTTGGCCGCGCTTGCCCGGGGCGTACTCGATCACGAGGTACTCGCGGGTCGCCCCGGCGACCGTGCGCTGCATCATCTCGACGAAGCGGCCGACGCCGTGCTGCTCGTGCACGACGTGGTCACCGGGTCGCAGCTGCAGCGGGTCGACCGACTTGCGTCGCCGCGACGGCATCCGCCGCATGTCCTTGGTCGAGCTGGTCTGACCCGGCTGGCCGGTGAGGTCGGTCTCGGTCACGACGGCGACCTGCAGCCCGTCGTCGAGGAAGCCCCGTCCGAGCGACCCGGTCGTGACGTGCACGAGGCCCGTCACCAGGTCGGCCGCCGTCGGCCCCATCGGCTCGAGGGTGGCCCGCACGTCGTGCTCCCCGAGCACCTCGTAGACCCGTCGCGCGAGACCCGGCCCGTCGGTGACGACGACGACCCGCCAGCCACCCTGGACCCAGCTGCGCAGCTGCTCGACCGCCGCCTCCGTGTCGCCGCGGAACGGGTCGATCTCGTGCGCCCGCAACGAGATTCGCATGGCGTCGTCGTCGTCGGCCGGGTCGGTCAGGCCCTGGAGCTCCGCGTCGGAGGCGAACGAGGTGAGGCTCCACCACGGACGGCCGGCCTCCAGGGCGTGCTCGCGGACCTGGGCGAGCGGCCAGTAGGAGGCGGTGCCGAGGACGCTCTGGAGGTCGATCGGCACGACGTTGCCGGCGGCGGCGTTGGCCCAGCTCGCCTCGAGGAACTCGGCGCTGGTCGCGACGAGGTCGTGCGCACGGGTGCGGACGCGCTCGGGGTCGGACAGCACGATGAGGGACCGCTCCGGGAACGCGTCGAGCACCGACTCCATGCCGTCGACGAGCGCCGGGGCCAACGACTCCATGCCCTCGACGGCGATGCCCTCGGCCACCTTGAGGAGCATGTCGGCGACACCGGGCAGCTCCTCTGCGAGCGCCCGGGCCCGCTCGCGGACGGACGGGGTGAGCAGCATCTCGCGGCAGGGTGGCGCCCACAGACCGTGCTCGGCGATCTCGAGACTGCGCTGGTCGGCGACCTTGAACCAGCGGATCTCCTCGACCGTGTCGCCCCAGAACTCGACCCGGACCGGATGCTCCTCGGTCGGCGGGAAGACGTCGAGGATGCCACCGCGGACGGCGAAGTCGCCGCGCTGCTCGACGAGGTCGGTGCGCGTGTAGGCGGCCGCGGCGAGCGCGTCGACGACGTCCTCGAGCGGCCGGTCCTCGCCCGCCGACAGGGTGACGGGCACGAGGTCGCCGAGACCCGTCGAGATCGGCTGGAGCAGCGCGCGCACCGGAGCGACGACGACCGCCAGGGGCCCGTATGCCGGGTCGGCGTCCGCCCCGGTCTCGGGGTGCGCGAGCCGGCGGAGGACGGCCAACCGGCGTCCGACGGTGTCGGACCGGGGGCTGAGTCGCTCGTGCGGCAGCGTCTCCCAGCTGGGGAAGGTCGCGACGGACGCGGGGGGCAGGAAGCTGCCCAGCGCGGTCTCGAGATCCTCGGCCTCACGCGTGGTCGCGGTGACGAGGAGGACCGGCGCCGCACGCCGGGAGCCACTGGCGACCAGCAGGGCGACGAGCGGAGCCCGGGCTCCGGGTGCGACGGTGACGTCGACGACCCGGTCGTCGTCATCCGACGCGGCGAGCACCCGGGCCACCTCGGGAGCGGCCGCCCAGCTGTGCGCGAGCGCCGAGAGGGCGGCGGTGCTGGGTCCGGGGGCCGTGGCTGACGTCGAGGACGAGGGCGATGAAGGTGAGGAGGACATAAGCGGTTTTCCCTCGCAGACGTGGTGCGGAGCCCCGAACCGTCAACGGAGCCGGACATCACAAAGAGCCCGCGCAGAGCTGCTCGCGGATACCCCTCCAGACTACGCGCCCCAGCGGGTGGGAGATTCTGAGCCTGTGGGAGATTCGTGCCGTGACGGCACCGGATGCGCAGACTTCAGCAGGGACCCCGCACGTCGCCGTCGACGGCGCGGTGCTGGCCGACCTCGAGCTCGTCCTCGGCGGGGTGCAACTGCCCTGGTCGCACCTCGGCGGCGGGGCTGCGTCACCCGTTTGCGACCTCGCCGACGCCGGCGACAACCCGGACGACCGGTTCTCCCTCGACCTGCGGGGCGCTCCCGGGCTCGCGAGCCACCTACCCGGGCTGGACGGAGCCGCTCTGGTGCTCACCGACCCGACATCGCTCCCCGTGGCCCGGCTGCAGGCCGTCCGACTGATCCCGGCTCGGGAGGGTCTCGACGTCGATGCCGTGAGCGGCACGCTGACGACACTGCGCCCGACCACAATGCGCCCGACGACATCGCGCCCGACGACACCGCGCCCGCCGGGTGATCCGACGCTGCCGGCCTGGTCCCGCCCGGCAGCCGTCGTGGTGGTGGTGCAGCGCCCCCTGCTCCGGGACGAGCTCGAGGACCTCCTGACGGCAGTGGGCCCGGGCGGGGAGCTGCGCGTTCTCGTGCCCACCGGTCCGACGCCCGACGGCATACCGGGGCTCGTCCTGCTGGACGCCGTGCGCTCCGTCGCAGCCGCACGGGGCGCGGTCGAGGTCGACCCCGTTCCGGTCTTCTGGCGTGGTCCGGCGGAAGACACCGCCCTGGTCGAGGCGCTGGCCGACCGGGTGGGGTCGCCCGCCGTCGTCCTGGGGGCCGAGGATCCTCGGTGGCTCGCCGTCCGGGCCGATGTCCTCGACGGTCGCCCCGCCCTCGACGTCGCCGCGGCCGCCGAACCGGCGCTGACCGCCTGGCGGCCACCCGTCGACCGGCGCGGTGTCGTCGTCTTCTTCACCGGGTTCTCCGGGTCGGGCAAGTCGAGCATCGCCGACGCCCTGGTCGAGCACGTGCGGACCCGCACCCGCCGCACCATCACCCTCCTCGACGGCGACGTCGTGCGGACGATGCTGTCCAGCGGGCTAGGCTTCGACCGAGCCGGTCGCGACCTCAACATCCGCCGGATCGGTTACGTCGCCGCCGAGATCGCCCGCCATCACGGCATGGCGGTGTGCGCGCCGATCGCCCCCTTCGCCGAGACCCGGGCCGCCGTGCGCCGGATGGTCGAGCAGGTCGGCGACTTCGTGCTCGTCCACGTCTCGACACCCATCGAGGAGTGCGAGCGCCGCGACCGCAAGGGCCTCTACGCCCGGGCCCGGTCGGGCGAGATCGCCGACTTCACCGGCATCTCCTCCCCCTACGAGGCGCCGACCGACGCCGATCTCGTCGTCGACACCACTGGGAGGACCCTCGAGGAGTCCCTCGACGAGGTTCTCGACCTGCTCCGGACGACGGGGTGGATCACCGCATGACGTCGACTCGCCGTTCGACGCGTCCACATCTTGAGATTTCGTGTCCGAACACGCCATTGCTGGGTTCTTTGCCCCGTTTCTCCATGCCCTCTGGCTGGCGGACCGACATCAACCCGTGACATTTTTCGTCAGCGTCGCCACCCCATGACCCCGACCATGCCCCGATGGCGACGCGTGACGGATGCAGGCCGTCAGTGCGGAGCACCAGGAGCTTGTCATGTCCCGTCCACAGCTCAGCGACGACCGCACCGGTCTCCATAGGCGCCCGACCGGCCCACTCCGGCGATGGCGCGCGGTGCTGGTCCTCGCATCCCTGCTCGGGCTGGCCACCGCCCCCACGACCGCCCTCGCCCGGCCGTTCGTCGATCGCAGCCCGACGTCGATCTCCGACAGCGCCGACACCGCCATCAGCGCATCCGATGGCGGGGCCGGCGACTTCTCCTCCGTGGACGCCTCTGCCCCGTCGAGCAGCACGACTGCCGCGAATCCGGCTGCCCCGGCCCCGACCCCCGCCGCAGCGTCCCCCGTCACCACGGTCTCGGCGGCCTCTTCCTCGAGCACCTGCACCCTCGGCGCCAAGCTCGTCCCCACCTGCGGCCTCCTCTGGGGCGCGGCCCCGGCGGCGTTCTCCAGCGAGGCTCGGGCGACCACGCTCGCCGCATACGAGGCCGACCAGGGCCGCCCCCTCGACGTCTACCACGGCTACCACGTCAACGACCAGCCGTTCCCCAACGCCAGCGAGCGGGCGATCGCCCTCGATCCCGCGAAACCCCGACTGCTGCTGCTCAACTGGCGACCTGCCATGGACATGACGTGGGCGCAGGCGGCAGCCGGAGGTGCCGACGCGCGGATCGACGCCGAGGCCCGCGTCCTGAAGGCGTTCCCCGCCAAGGTCTTCGTCGCCATCTGGGCCGAGGGTGAGCACTTCGTCAAACCGACTGCGGGCTCGGGGATGACGGCCACGGACTACCGCGACATGAGCCGCCACGTCATCTCGCGGCTCAAGGCCGGCGGCGCCACGAATGCGGTGTTCGTGCAGATCTTTCAGGGCTACCCGGCGTATGCCGTCCAGCCGTGGTGGCCGAGCATGTACCCCGGCGACGACGTCATCGACTGGATCGCCTGCGACTCCTACAACAGTGGAAACGCGAGCGGCTACGGTGCGGGCGATTTCAGCCTCCTCGTCAACCGGGTCAAGGGCTCCTGGCAGGGGTGGTATCACTGGGCCACGACCCAGCACCCCACGAAGCCGCTGATGCTGGCGGAGTGGGGGATCTGGTATCAGTCTGCTTCCCCCGCACGCATGGCGACGTTCTACGACCAGGTCCGGACCCAGCTGCCGCAGTATCCGCGCATCAAGGCGATGCTGTACTTCAACACGGCCAATCACCCGAAAGGCACGACGGCGATCGACACCAACTCCGCGTCGCTGGCGGCCTACCGTCGGCTGACCGCGTCGATTCCGAGAGTCGACCTCTCGAACCGCTAGCCGGTCAGCGGCGCAGTGGTCAGCGGCGCAGTGGCGCCGGGAGCGGGCCGACAGTGGAGAGGTCGTCCATCCGGTAGCCGAACGTCGCCACCGTCTCGGCGTGCTTCTCCACGAGCGAGGCCCGACGCCGACGACCCAGGAGGGAACGGCCCATCTCCTGCCACTGCTGCTCGTAACCACTGGAGTGGTCCGCTCGCAGGCTCGAATGCGGGATCGGCTCATCGACATCGAGCAGCTCCTGGACCCGGGCCAGCTCGGTCGCGGGCTCGGCGACCAGCTCCTCGTAGCGCAGCACCACGACCCGGTCGAGCTGGGACAGGTCGTCCCGCAGGATCTCGTGGGCGCGGACCCAGTTCTGGACCATGGCGTCGACGGACGTGGCGTTCTGCGCGTGCCTCGACAGCAGCCGTCGCCACTTCGCGGTGGCCAGCGCGACACTCACCGGGTGCCTCATGACGATCACCAGGGCCGACCCCGGAAACACCGCCTGCAGGAAGCGGCCCATGATGAGGTTCGGCGGTGACTTCTCGACGAGCAGGCGACGATCGAGACCCCAGAAGGGCTCCCATGCCGTCCACATCCGGTCGGCCGCGTCCGACGTGACCAGTGGCGAGTCCTCGGTGAGGTGGGCGCGAGGGTCGAGGGCGAACCTCCCGGCGCCGCCGTGGACCTTGGCCTTGGGGTAGACGTCCTGGAGATGCTGTCCTTCGTCCTCCATCGCGCCCGTCCCGACCAGGCCGCTGATCTCGTGGTGCTCCGCCATCGCACGCGCCAGCGGGGTGGTGCCGCTGCGGTGCAGACCCCCGACGAAGACGAGTCGTGAGGGGTCGCGGGCCACCCTGCTCATGGGGCAGAGAGCCCGGATCGACGCCGGTGGGTGGGACGGTAGGTGGAACGACGCAGCGGCGGGCGTCCGGGGCCCCGGGACACGAGCAGGATGAGACCGCCGAAGGCAATGAGACCGAGGCCCGCGAGAGCGGGCACGCCGGCGGCCTGGCTGCCGGTGCTCGGCAGCGCGGAGACCCGCAGGTCGGTAATGAAGTACCCCTGGAAGAGCGACGTGGTGTTGCTGCGCACGGTGACCATGCTGGCATCCCGGGCCGTCGCGTAGGCGAAGTTCGTCCCGAAACCGGGGCCCTTGACCTTCGCCTGCGGCTTCGTGATGGAGATGGGCGTCGTCGCGCAGGTGGTGGACTGGCCGGGAGCGAGGGTGGTCGTCGCGCAGGCCACGGTGAACTTGTCGTCAGTCATCCGACCGTCGACGATGGACACGGCATACAGCGTCGTCGTGCCTGCGTTCGTCGCGGTGAACCCGAGACGCATCGTCTCGCCGGCAGTGAGGGCCCCGTTGCCGTTCACGTCGTCGTAGGAGATCCGGTACTGGGCGAGATCGAGCCGCCGGATCACCCGGGGAGTCGGAGGGTTGGACGGACCGGACCCGACCGGCGGGGGCGGGGGCGTGGTGCCGGCGGTGATCTGGAGCGTGAGGGTCGTCGTGGTGGTCGCGCCGACGAAGGCGGTCCCCCGAGCGGTCACCGCCGCAGGAGTGGCGTAGTTGACCAAGGAGCCCCTGCTGGCCTGCCCGGCGTTGACGTTGAGCGCGCCCACCGTGCAGTCGGACCGCTGTCCGGGCTTGAGGGACGTGGGCGAGCAGACCATGCCGAGCCCATAGCGTGAGAGCAGGCCGTCGTGGACGACCAGGGAGCTGATGGTGACGTTCCCGGTGTTGACGACGCTCAGGTGGTAGACCACGGCGTCGCCGGGGTTCACGAGACCGTTGTGGTTGCGGTCGCGCACGAGGTTCGCCGACTGGATCGAGCTGAGCGAGGCCAGCTCAGGGAGACTGGTCACTGCGGCGTTCCCGACGTCACGAACCACGACGCCACCCGGAGCGGTGGAGGTCACGACCGGGGCGGCAGAGGTGATGGTTCCGGAGTCCATGTCTGCCTGGCTGATGACATGGGCCGAGGTGCACGTCATCACCGCGCCGGCCGCCAGGGTCGTCGCCGGGCACCGGATCGGCGCCGTGGCCGAGCCGTCGGTGACCGCGATCGCGGAGAGCGTCACGCTGGAGGAGTTCGTGACCCGGTAGGTGTAGGCCAGCTGGTCCCCGGCATCGCGGCGACCTGACCCGTTGGAGTCCTGCTGCGCCACCTCCCGGTAGACCCGGATCGTCGGAGTGGGTGCGGGGGGCGTCGGCGTCGGAGCAGGGGTGGTCGGCGTCGGAGCGGGTGTTGTCGGCGTCGGGGCCGTCGGGGTCGGGGCCGCGGTGGCCGGTGCCGTCGGGGTGGGTGCCGGAGTGGCCGGCGCCGTCGGGGTCGTCGCTGCCGGCGTCGGCGTGTCGTCAGCCACGACCGCGGCCGGCGCAGCCTTCGAGGACTCGGGGGGGGCTGACGGCGTCGAGACCGGGGAGGACGAGACGGTGACCGCGCTCTTGCCCGAAACCGGCAGAGCCGAGGCGTCGGTCGACGACGCCCTCGGGATCACCGGGACGGGGGACGTCGCAGTCGGCTCCACCGTCGCGGCGGAAGGGATGGCGGGGACGCCCGTCCCGGGCGAGGCGCTGCCCGCCACCAGTCCGTCAGCAACGGCTGTACCAGCCGACGAGACGAGGACGAGTGTTGTCGCTGCGATGGCAACACAAGTTGAGACCCGCATGAGACCCCTTCCAGAGCGGATGACGACGTCGGCCTTCGCCGACCTCATCGTCACACATCGGCACCACGGCGCGGAACGAGTTCCCCCGAATGCCATGGCTTTTCGCAGGATTGATATTACCTAATCATCCCATTTGACCCACTTTTATCCCGCGCTGTTCACGGTCAGCGCGCCCTTGACCGAGGGGGCGCGACCGGCCCCGCCGACGGCGGCGGCCGCCTGCGGGAGAGTCGAGAACTCGTAGTCACACGTCCCGTCGACGCTGTCCCACAGACCCACCGCCCGGATCTGTGGGTATCGCTCCAGAGCCCCGGGGATCGCGCTGTACCACTGACCCGTCAGGTCGGGCTGAGTCGCGTACTTCGCCGAGCCGGTCTCGGAGATCATCATCGGCTTCGTCACGTCCATGCCGATCGAGGGCCCACGCTGGTGGACGAAGTCGTAGAAGATCTTCATCTTGTCCTCGAAGGAGACGAGCTTGCCGGGGTTGATGGCGTTGCCCGCGCACCCCGACTGGTTGTAGACGTTCCAGCTGATCCAGTCGACGACGTCGTTGCCCGGCCAGAGGGTCGCCGCGGCGTCGAGGTTGTCCGCAGCGCCGGTCATGACCCAGACCCAGACGGCGTTGGTGGCCCCGGCGGCAACGTAGATCTGGTGCAGGTGCCGCCACGCGGCGATGAAGTCGGCGGCGGTACCTAGCGCCCCGACCTTCTGCTTCTGGTTGGCCTCCTGCTCGAAGGTGATGAAGAAGGGTGACTTGAGGGACGCCAGGCCACTGGCCTGAGCCTTGAGCGTCTTGTCGAAGTCACCGCGGGCGACGGCGGCCCATCCATTGCTGGTCCGGTCGGTCGCCGAGAAGTCGCGACTGGCGATGGCGATGTGAAGGAGCTTCCCTGCGGCCACCTGCGCACGCTCGGCGGCGTCGGGGATGACGGCCTTGAGGTCGTGGTAGCGATAGACGAAGTCGAACGGACGTCCCACGGCCGCCTCCACGGTCTCGACCCCCTGCACGGTCGGCGGCCGGGTGGCGATACCCCAGAGCACCCCGCACGTCGGCACCGCCTTGTCGGACAACCGGCAGGGACCAGCCGGAGTGCTCGCCGTGGAGGTCGCGGCGGGGGCGCTGGTCGTCGACGGCTTCGGCGCCGAGGTGGTGCCGGTGCAGGCCGCGACCAGCATCGCCGAGACGACCAGCCCGATCGTGGCGGCCCACCGGCCTTGTCGACGACCCCCCGCCCGGACCGGCCCGCCGGTATGTCGCCTCACCATGTCAGGCGTCCGTCGTGCTCGCCCCGTCGGATCGCCTTTCGCAGCCGGGTCCTCGCGGATCCGGCCAGGAGCGTCATCGCCGCGGGGATGTCGTCGAGGAGATATCTCCTGGCCAGGTGGCGGGGATCCTGGACGAGGCGGCAGATCCACTCCCCACCCGCTGCCTGGACCCAGGCCGGCGGACGCCGCGTCACCCCGGCGGCCATCTGGACACCGGCACCGCACCCCAGGAACCAGGTGGAAGGCATCTGCTGCGCCAGCAGCACGGCGAGCCTCTCCTGCTTGGGGAACCCCAGGCCGATGAGCACGAGATCGGCCCTCGAGGTCACGACCTCGGTCACCAGGGAGGCCAGGCGATCCGCGTCGTGCTCGAACCCGAAGGGCGGGGTGACCGCACCGACGACGGACAGGGCCGGGTAGCGCTCGACGAGGGCGGAGACCGCCAGGTCGGCGGTCCGGTCGGCTCCTCCACCGATGACGAAGAGGGACCAGCCTTCGGTGACCCCGCGCTGCGCCAGGCTCTCCACGAGGGCGGACCCCGTGATGCGTTGCGGCAGGGCGGTGCCGGCCAGCGCCGCGGACCACATGAGGGGGGCGCCATCGGCGACGACCACGTCGCAGGCGTCGACGAGGGCCCGGATCTCCGGGTCCCGGCGACTGCGCAGCCAGATGTCGATGTTGGGCGTCACGATGATGCCGCCGACCCCCCGGGCGATGGCCCCCGCGACCCGGTCCAGGACCTGGCTCTCCGTCACGGCGTCCAGCTCGAGGTGGCCGAGCGGCACCATCGGACCACGGCGGTCGACCCGCGAGTCGCGAGAGAGAGTCATGGCGACAATGTTAGGGGTGAGAAGCGGCGGTCGGAGCACAATCGGAACCGGCCAACCCGGTCACCCTGGGCGCCCCCGGCCGGTATCGTTGGCGACCTAGCACTGGGGGTCGTCCGGGGGCCGACGTGTGTCGACGGGGAGTGAGTGAACGACGTGTCTCGACCGACGGTGGTCTATCTCGCGGGGTCCGGCCGTTCGGGCAGCACCCTGCTCGAGCGGACGCTGGGGGCCCTGCCCGGCTGGGTGAACATCGGCGAAGCGATCGACATCCCCCGCAAGGTCGCGCCCTTCGACGAGCTCTGCGGTTGTGGCCAGTCCTTTTCGGAGTGTCCCTTCTGGACTCGGGTGGGACGGTCTCTGGAGGACTGGGATCCGCGCTGGCTGGCTGGGACCCACGCCCTCCAGGCGTCTGTCGCGAGGCAGCGTCACCTCCCCCAGCTGCTCGCCTCTCGCCCGGGCGGGGAGTTCGCCCGTCGACGCGCGGCATACCGCTCCCGGTATGCCGCCCTCTACCGCGCGGTCGCGGCCGAGGCTGGGGCCGACGTCGTGGTCGATGCCAGCAAGTGGCCCTCGCTCGCGGTCGCCCTGCACGGCGGGGAGATCGACCTCAGGGTGATCCACCTCGTGCGGGACGTCCGCGGAGTGGCGTTCTCCCTGGACAAGTCGGTGCAACGGCCGCAGTCCACCGACGGTGAGGCGATGTACCGCAACAACCCGGCGTCGGGGGCCGCGCGCTGGCTGGCCACCCAGACGGAGATGGACGTCGTCGGATGGGCGGGAGTGCGGGTCACGCGGATGCGCTACTCCGACTTCGTCGCCGACCCCGCGGCGAGCGTCGCGACGGCGATCTCCCGCCTGGGGATGACGGTGCCGCGCGGAGGCCTGTCGCACATCGACGGGCGTCGCGTCACCCTCGGCGCCAGTCACGGCGTCTCGGGCAACCCCTCGCGCTTTCGTCTCGGCGAGACGACGCTGCGGCCGGATGACGAGTGGCGCACGCGGATGCCGGTCCGCGACAAGCTGGTGACGACCGCGATCGGCCTTCCCCAGCTCATTCGTCTCAACGCCACCACCCCGCCTGCGTCCAGCTCCCCTCATCTCTCGAGCTCCCCTCATCTCTCGAGCTCCTCTCATCTCTCGAGCTCCTCGGGGGCCGAGCCCACCGACTGGCCCCTCGTGTCCGTCGTCCTTCCCACCCACGGGCGACCCGAGCTGGTCCGCGAGGCCCTCGCGTCGGTGGTGTCCCAGACCTACCCGGGTCCTCTCGAGTGCGTCGTCGTCCACGACGCAGAGGATCCCGACCTCACGCTCCTCGGGTTCGCGACCCCCGGTCGCAGCGTCACGGTGCTGACCAACGCCCACGCCCCCGGACTGGCGGGGTCCCGCAACACCGGGCTGGACGTGGCGAAGGGAGCCTTCATCGCGAGCATCGACGATGACGACACGTGGCACCCGGACAAGGTGGAGAAGCAGGTCCGTCGATTCCACGACGATCCCGACCTCCTGGTCCTCGGCTCGGGGATCCGCCTCATGCTGGCCAACGGGCGGATCGACGAGTGGCCGGGCCGGGCCGGGCTGATCACCCACTCGATGCTGCTGCGCAACCGGGTCAAGGAGCTCCACTCCTCGACCCTGATGATGCGACGCGACGCCTTCGCCAAGGCCGGTCGCTACGACGAGCAGCTGCCGAACGGTTACGGAGAAGACTGGGACATCGTCATCCGGATGGCCCGGGTCGGGAGGGTCGGCGTGGTCCGGGAGCCCCTCGCGGACATCCGCAAGGATGGAGGGTCCTACTACATCGGAAGGGCTGAGCGGACCGTCACGGCCCTCGAGGCCTTCCTCGCGAAGCATCCGGAGATCGCCCGGGACCGTCGCGGGCACGCCCGCCTGCTCGGCCAGCTGGCCTACCAGCGTGCCGTCCTCGGGGACCGCACCGGTGGGGCACGGTTGGCGGCGCGGGCCGTGCTGCGGTGGCCGCTCAGCCCCCACCCCTACGTCGCTGCGCTGCAGGCGGCAACCGGCGTGGACCCGGTCCGGGTCCAGAAGCTCGCCCGCCGCTTCGGGCGCGGCATGGCCTGAGGAGGACGACCGTATGAGAGCGCCCAACTTCCTTCATCTCGGACCCGGGAAGTCCGGATCCACCTGGCTGCACGAGGTCCTCGTGCTCCATCCCGACGTCTACCTCACCGAAGCGAAGGACCTGTACTACTTCAGCCGCTACTTCGACCAGGGTCCGCAGTGGTACCTCGATCATTTCAAGGGCGCCACCCATGAGTCCGTCGTGGGCGAGGTCTGTCCCGACTACCTCAGCGAACCGACGGCCGCCCGCCGCATCCGCGACACCCTGGGCTCCGATGTCCGGTTCATGGTCAGCCTGCGTGACCCGGTGGAGCGCGCCTTCTCCAGCTACCTCTACGCCGCCAAGCACGGGTTGGCCGCACCGACATTCCGGCAGACCGCCACCGCCAAGCCCGAGCTCATCGACGAGGGCCGCTACGGCACCCAGCTGACGACCTTCACCCGCCACTTCCCCGTCGAACAGATTCACGTAGCCCTCTTCGACGACCTGGTGGCCAGCCCCCAGAACTATCTCGACGCCGTCACCGACTGGCTCCAGATCTCCCGCCAGGTCACCACGCCCGCGATGCTCGAGGCCACCCTGCCGGCCAGCAAGGCACGCTTCCTGCCCGTGGCCCGAGCCACCAAGGCCGGGGCCGAGTGGATGCGGCGGCACGATGGTGCCAACCTGATCGGTCAGGTGAAGAGGTCGCCGATGGTGCAGCGGGTGCTCTACCGACCGCTGGGTGACCAGCGGCCGACGATCGCCCCCGACGATGCCGCGTGGGTGCGCGAGCGGCTGGCCGGGGAGGTCGACCTGGTGGAGCGAGAGTTCGGGCTCGACCTCGCCACGCGGTGGGGGTGGGTGTGACGTCACTGCGTGCGGCGGTGCCGGCTCCCCTGCACGGACTCGCCCGTCGCGGGTACCTCGAGGTCGGGCGGGCCACAGCCGGCCGTCGCAACCCCCCGGGGATGATCCTGGTCGGTGCGTCGCGCAGCGGGACCACCTCGTTGTTCCGGGCTCTGAACGACCACCCGGACGTGTCGCCTCCGCCGGTGAACAAGGGAGTCCGCTACTTCGACCTCAACTACGGCCGCCCCTGGGACTGGTACCTCGGTCACTTCCCCCTCCGCAGGTCGCACCGCTCGACACCGATCCTCACCTACGAAGCCAGCGGCTACTACCTCTTCCACCCCGTCGCCGTGCCTCGGATCGCCCAGCACCTTCCCGACGCCAAGATCGTCGTGATCCTGCGCAATCCGGTGGAGCGGGCCTACTCCGCGTGGAAGCACGAGAGCGCCCGTGGATTCGAGTGGGAGCCCTTCGAGCGCGCCCTCGCCCTGGAGGACGAGCGTCTCGAGGGTGAGGTCGAGCGGATGCGTCGAGACGTCCGCTATCAGAGCTTCTGTCATCGTCATCACTCCCACCGCGGTCGCGGTGAGTATGCCGGTCAGCTCGAACGGATCTACGCGCACTTCCCGAGGACGCAGGTGCACGTCATCCAGAGCGAGCGCTTCTTCGAGAACGGCGCGCAGGAGTATGCGCGGCTGACCGAGTTCCTCGGTCTCCGCCCGAACCAACCCGCGTCCTTCGGCCGCCACAACGCCCGGCCGAGCTCACCGATGCCCGTCGCCCTGCAGCGCCGTCTCGAGGCTCACTACCAACCCCACAACGAGCGCCTCGAGTCGTTGCTCGGCGAAGCCGTTGCCTGGGGGTGAGCCACGTCAGGGGGCTCGGTGCCGTCCGCCCACGCGCCGAGCCGCGTCGGGAGCCTGAGGCTTGCGACGGGCCATGACCAGTTGCTTGAGCTCGAGCGGGCGCCGCCAGACGAACAGCAGCGCGCCGTAGCTGACCAGTGACACACCGACCCCGACGACGAACCCGCGGAGCCCGTCCCCCAGCGCGGCCCTGACCAGCAGGGGCAAGCCGGTGAAGCAGACCACCGGGAGGGCGACCGCGAGCAGCGTGGAGCGCCCGAAGGGGTGCAGCCGCAGGATCAGGGCGACCTGCGACAGGGCCGCGAGGTTGCTCACGGCGATGGCCGCGGCCCACCCGATCGCCGCGCCGACGATCCCTTGACCCGGGATCAACCAGAGGTCGAGACCCAGGTTGACGGTCAGTGCCAACGTGACGTTGGCCAGGTTCCAGGACGTGCGGCCGCCCATGTTGAGGACCATGTCCACCATGCCGCACGCCGTGGCCAGGAGCATCGACGAGGCGAGGAGCAGGAGCACGACGCTCCCAGCCTGGTAGCCCTTGCCGAAGATGCCCAGCAGCCGCTCGCCGTAGATGATGAGGGAGAGGTAGAGCGGCCACGTCAGCAGCATCAGCCACCCGGTCGACACCCGGTAGAGCAGGTTCGTCGTGACGATGTCGCGACGGGCCAGGGCCTCGCTCAACCGGGGTTGCACCGCTGTGGAGATGGCCCGGTTGATCATCTGGCCCACGACGACGAACCGGGTTGCCGCGGTGTAGACGGCAGCCGCGACGGGGCCGGTGATGGCGGCGACGAGCAGGATGTCGAGACGCTGCATGGTGACCTGGCCGACCGAGGCGAGGGCGCGCGGCCCGCTGAAGCGCCAGAACTCCCGCCGCAGCTCCCGAGGGTCGACCTCGACCCGGCTACCGCTGCCGTGGGCCCTCCGGGAGGAGATCGCGCGGTACCACACCCCTGCCCACACGGCCGCCGGCAGGTAGGCCACGACCCAGGCCAGACCGAGGAACCGCGACCCGCTGAGCCAGATCGCTGCGGCGACGAGCGTGAGCTGGACGACCGAACGGCCTACCTGCTCCACCATGACGCTCGGCCGCATCACACCCAGCCCCCGGGACGCCGCGAGGATGACGTTCTCGTAGCCGGCCAAGGGGATGAAGAGGGCCAGCACGCGCAGGGATGAGGCCGTCCCGTCGACCTGGCCGGGGGTGACGATCCTCGCCACGGGTTCGGCGAAGACGAAGAGGCCCGCTCCGGCCACGATGCCCGTGACCACGACGGGTCGTACCGCCACCCGGACGTAGTGACGGATGCGCTCGGTGGTCGCCAGCGAGCGGGACCTGGCGAGGAAGTACACCAGGGCGGTGTTGGTGCCCAGCTGCCCGAGGCTCGTCGTCAGGACGAAGACGGAGGTGGCCGAGAAGAAGAGCCCGGCCTGCTCGGTCGACAGGCCGCGGGTGACCACGAGGGTGAGCAGGAACGTCGTCGTTGCCATCACCGCCGAGCCGACGAGGTTGGCGGTGCTGCTGCGACCCACGCCCACGACGACATCGCGCGCCGGAGCGGGCCCACCTTCGACGGTCGGGTTAGGTCGTAGCACCCTGACCACCCCTCGCCATCGCCTCCAGCGCGCCGTCCAGCGTCGGGAGCAACCACGAGGTGAGATCGCCGAGCTTGGCGCCAGCCTCCCGCTGCTGGTCGTGCAGGTAACGGGTACCGACCTCCACCAGGTAGAGCAGCGACACCAGCCGGGCCTCCTGCCTCGACGTGGAGAGGCCCATCTCGTGGAGCAGCTCCGGAGCCGCGCGCACGATCGACCCGGCAGCCGCCCGGGGATCGCGGCGCTCGCGCACGATGAGCGTCTGGATGTCGTGGTGCAGCAGGTCGAAACCGACGGGCACGCCGAACCCCAGGCGTTCCCAGTCCCACACCGCCACACGGTCTGCGGCAGGCCCCATGTTCCAGGGTGTCCAGTCCCCGTGCCACGCACCGACGCATACCTCGGCGTTGCCGCCCTGCGCACGCAGCGTGGTCAACGCCGCTCGGAGGCGGGACGCCATGGCGGTGTCCGGCAGTCCGGCCATCCGCTCGTCGAGTCGGGTGACGTAGGGCCCGTCGACGACGGACTCGACCCCCAACCCGTCGAACGCGCTCAGCTCGCGCATCGCTGCCACGACTGCGGCACGCGATGGCGGCCGGCGGCCGCCGGTCAGGAGCGCCCCCTGGACGAGGACGACGTTGTCGCGCCACATGGTGTGGAGGATCAGCGGCGGGACGAGGAGGTGCTCCAGCGTCGAGGCTCCCAGTCGTCGGAGTGCTTGCGCCTCGTGGGTGACCAGGTCCCGGGTCAGTGGGGACGTGCCGATCTTGACGAAACCCACCGACTCTCCCCGGGGAGAGACGAGGTAGAGCACCGGCTTGCGGTTTGCCCGGGGCGGGCTCGTGTACAGGCCGGAGCAGAGGGGGCGACCGAGCGCGCCCTCAAGAAAGGTGACGACGTCCAGGTCACCAGCGCGCGGGTCACGCTGGGGCGAGCCGCCCGCAGCGCCCGCAGCGGCCCACCCGGTCGTGACCGCCGTCGTGGAGGGCAACAGGTCGGTGGCGCCGCAGCGCGCCGCCACCGCGAGGCCCTTAAGCAGGAACCTCATCAGGGGGCCGGCCGACGACTTGTAGGAACGGATCAGCGACGCCGTCGCCCGACGAGGGCGCCGCGGGACCACCAGCGTCGGCATCCGGGCGGACGGGAGCATCAGGTACTGCGACGTCCGGATCGGCGTCTGTCCCGGACGGGACCAGAGCTGGGCCAGGACGGAGTCGAGATAGACCCGACGCTCGGGTCGTCCGGGGGGTGAGGGAGGCGGAGCGCCTCCCTCACCC
>NZ_JANXRJ010000180.1 GCF_025353065.1 Lapillicoccus sp. | reverse complement strand
CGAGGCCGACCTCGAGTCGCTGCAGGCCACCCTGGCGACGCTCGACGCGCAGACGACGATGTCGACGGTGAGCATCAGCCTGGCGACCAAGCTCGCGCCGGTGACGACCGCACCGACCGAGACGGGCTTCCTCTACGGGCTGCGGGGCGGGTGGAATGCCTTCACGTCGGTCCTCGGCGGCCTCGTGACAGGACTCGGCGCGGTCCTCCCGTTCCTCGCGGCCCTGGCGCTGCTCGGCATACCGGCCCGGGTGTGGTGGCGTCGCCGCGGCGCCCCGGTCGAGGGTCTCGCCTCTCGTCCGACCGTGACCACGGCCGTCCCCCTGGTCGCACCGGCCGAGACCGACCCCGACCCCCGCCACGCCGAGGAGGTCGACGTCGAGAAGGGTGGCGCCGACGAGGGACCGCGGGCAGAACTGGGCACTTGACGAGGTCTGCACCGGCGCCCCGCTCGGGACCGCGGGCAGGACTGGGCACTTGACGAGGTCTGCACGACCCGGACGTCACCCACCCACGTCAGCGCGTCGAGACCTCGTGCACGAGCTCGACGACCCGGGTCAGCACGCCGGGGTCGGTCCCCGGGAGCACCCCGTGACCGAGGTTGAAGACGTGCCCGGGCGCCCGGCGGCCCTCCTCGACGATGTCGCGGGTCCGACGCTCGACGACGTCCCACGGCGCGAAGAGGAGCGCGGGGTCGAGGTTGCCCTGCACGGCATACGACGGGCCGAGGCGCGCCACCGCGTCGGTCAGCGAGACCCGGAAGTCGACCCCGACGACCTCGGTGCCCGCTGCCGCCATCGACGGCAGCAGCTCACCGGTGCCGACGCCGAAGTGGATGCGCGGCACGTCGAGGTCGGCCACCGCGGCGAGCGCGACGGCGGAGTGCGGCTGGACGTGGCGTTCGTAGTCGGCGACCGACAGCGCCCCCGCCCACGAGTCGAAGAGCTGCACGACGCTCGCCCCCGCGAGCGCCTGGATGCGCAGGAACGTCCCCGCGATCCCGGCCAGCCGTGCGCAGAGGTCGTGCCAGAGCTGGGGGTCGCCGTGCATGAGCGCCTTGGTGCGCTCGTGGTTGCGGCTCGGTCCACCCTCGACGAGGTAGGAGGCGAGGGTGAACGGTGCCCCCGCGAACCCGATCAGCGGGGTCGCGCCGAGCTCCGCCACGAGCAGCTGCACCGACTGGGTGATGTCCGGCACGAGATCGGGCGTCAGCTCGGGAAGCCGGTCGAGGTCGGCCCGGGCGCGGAACGGATCAGCGACGACGGGGCCGGTGCCGGGCACGATGTCGAGGTCGACCCCGATCGCCGCGAGCGGCACGACGATGTCGCTGAAGAAGATGGCGGCGTCGACACCGTGGCGGCGCACGGGCTGCAGGGTGATCTCCGTGACGAGCTCGGGGCGGCGGCACGACTCGAGCATCGGCACGTCGGCCCGCAGGGCGCGGTACTCCGGCAGCGACCGACCGGCCTGGCGCATGAACCACACCGGGGTGCGTCGCACCGGCAGCCGCAGCGCAGCCCGGACGAGATCGCTGTCCCGCGAGGTCGAGGCGGGGGTCGTGGGAGCAGCCGGAACGGCGGTCTCGGGAGCGGCGGACGTCACGCCCCAATCGTCCCACGCCCCGGTATGCCGCCCGGCCACGCTCAGCCGGTAGCGATGGCGACGACCCCCGCCAGCGAGAGCACGACCCCGATGTTCTGGATCACCCGCAGCCGCTCGCCGAGGACGACCCGGGCCAGCAGGATCGTCACGACGGGATAGAGCGAGCCGAGCACGCTCGTCACGCTGACCAGACCCTGCGCCGACGCCGCCGCGAAGAGGGCGTTCGCCGACAGGTCGCTGAGCCCGATGGCCGCCAGCCACGGCACGTCCTGCCGCCGGACGCCCCCGGCGCTGCGCCGCGACAGGCCGATGACGGCGAAGGCGGCGGCGCTGGTCAGCCGCATCCCCCAGAGGGTCGAGACCAGGGAGGAGCGGGCGCCGCGGTCGATGAAGAAGAGGACGAGCCCGAACCCGATGGCGGCGACGACGGCCAGCAGGACGGGACGGACGTGGACGCCGCGCCGCAGCTCCGGGCCGCTCGCGAGCACCGTGCCCAGCACGGCCACCGCCATACCCGCCCAGACCAGCGGTGCCGGCTGGTCCCCCTGCGCCACCCCGAGGAGCACCGGCACAGCGGCCCCCATCGCCGAGATCGGGGCGACGACGCCCATGGTGCCCGTCGCGAGGGCGGCATAGAAGGACACCAGGGCGATGGCGCCGGCGACCCCCGCGGCCACGGCATACGGGATCCAGGCGGTGCCCCGAGGCGGGTGGCCGGCGAGGACGACGATGGTCATCGCCCCGAGCCCGAAGACCTGCGACCAGGCCACGACCGCGATCGCGGGCAGCACCTTCGCGCGCAGACCGCCGAGGAAGTCGCTCGAGCCCCACACCAGGGAGCTCATGAGCGCGAGGACGGCCGACACGGGCACACCGTATCGGCGTGGCTCTCCCCCGCAGGAGGTCGCCGGGACTTAGTCTCAGGAGGTGCGCGGACGAACCCTCACCGGCGACCAGTCCCCCGACTTCACGCGGGCGACGGCGGCCCTGCGTGACGTCCGGCTGCGACCCGAGGTGCGGATCACCGAGGTGCCCGCGCCCCAGCGCATCGCCCCGTATGCCGTGGCCCTCACCGCCGACGTCGTGGGCAGCACGGCCGACGACGACGAGCTGGCCTCCGGCCGCTTCGTCCTGCTGCACGACCCGTCCTCGCCGCAGCCCTGGGAGGGCGAGTGGCGAGTGGTCACCTTTGCCCGAGCAGAGCTCGAGCCCGAGGTGGCCAACGACCCGATGCTCGGCGCCGTCGGGTGGGCCTGGCTCATCGACGCCCTCGAGTCGAGGGGCGTCGACTACGGCACCGAGGCCGGCACCGTGACCCGGGTCGTGTCGGAGAGCTTCGCCGGCCTGGCCGACCGCGAGCCCAGCGTGGAGATGGAGGTCCGCGCCTCATGGACCCCGCACGGCGACGACCTGGGCGCCCACCTGCTCGCCTGGTCCGACCTCCTCTGCACGATCGCCGGCCTTCCGCCGCTGCCCGAGGGAGTCGTGGCCCTGCCCGGACAGCGGCGGTGATGGGTCCGGTCAGTGGCGGTGACACGGCCCCCCCGACAGGCATCTGCACGGCGGAACACGTAGTGTCGTTGGCGTGAGCAACGATTCGGCTACCCTGCCGTCGTCGCCCGAGGAGGAGTCCGACGGGGCCCCTCCGACCGGAGGGGATGACGCACCGGGCACCCCCGAGGACGCCGCACTGCCCGAAGGACCCCCGCTCACCCCGCTCGTGATGCCCGCCGAGGGTGTTCCCGAGGTCGTCGTCGACGAGCACCGACTGGTCGAGGCCGGGCGCGCCATCGCGGCCGGCACCGGCCCCGTCGCGCTCGACGCCGAGCGGGCCTCGGGCCACCGTTACGGCCAGCGCGCCTACCTCATCCAGATCCGCCGGGCCGGCTCGGGCAGCTGGCTGATCGATCCGATCGCCTGCCCCGACCTCACTCCGGTGGCCGAGGGCATCGGCGACGCCGAGTGGGTGCTGCACGCCGCCACGCAGGACCTGCCCTGCCTCGCCGAGGTCGGACTGAAGCCGCACCGCCTCTTCGACACCGAGCTCGGCGCCCGTCTCGTCGGCCTCCCCCGGGTCGGTCTCGGCGCGGCGGTCGAGCACTACCTCGGGCTGTCCCTGGCCAAGGAGCACTCGGCGGTCGACTGGTCGACCCGTCCGCTGCCCGAGCCGTGGCTGCGGTATGCCGCGCTCGACGTCGAGGTCCTCGTCGAGCTGCGCGACGCCATCGCCGGCGAGCTCGAGTCCCAGGGCAAGAGCGAGTGGGCGCGTCAGGAGTTCGAGGCGTTGACCCACTTCACCGGACCCCCCGCACGCATCGACCCGTGGCGGCGGACCTCGGGGATGCACAAGATCCGCAAGCGTCGCACGATCGCCGCCGTGCGCGAGCTGTGGTTCGCCCGGGACCGGCTCGCCCAGCAGCGCGACACCTCGCCGGGGCGGGTCCTGCCCGACGCCGTCATCGTCCAGCTGGCGCTGGCCGCACCTGTGGAGGCGACCGACCTCGACGGGGTCCGCGAGCTGCGGTCCGCACGGCGCAACCCCCGTCCGTGGCTCGAGGCGATCCGGCGCGCCATGACGATCCCCGAGGCCGACCTCCCCCCGTTGACCCTCCCGGCGACCGGTCCCCCGCCGCAGCGTGCGTGGGCCGACCGCGAGCCCGTCGCCGCCGCGCGGCTCACCCAGTCCCGCGAGCAGATCGCCGAGTTCGCCACGGAGCACGACGTGCCCGTCGAGAACGTCCTCACCCCCGATGTCCTGCGACGAGTGCTGTGGCACCCGCCCGCCGACCCGTCGGAGGAGGCCATCCGGCTCGTCCTTCTCGACCTCGGGGCCCGGCCGTGGCAGGTCGACATCACCGCGCCGATCATCGCGGCGGCGTGCGCCGAGCACGTATGACGGCGTGCGCCGAGCACGCGTGACGTCCCTCACGGCAGACGGCGCACGCCGGATGGTTACCGGCCGGTAGCATCGGTGGTGTGCGTCGGCCGACGGCCTGCGCACCCCTCACGTGACCACCACGTGCCCCGCCACCGGAGGAGCTCTTCCATGCCGCGCAGCCTGAAGGAGGTCGTCTTCGTCGACGGGGTCCGCACCCCCTTCGGCCGGGCCGGCGAGAAGGGCATCTACACCCAGACCCGTGCCGACGACCTCGTCATCGCCTGCATCCGTGAGCTGCTGCGCCGCCACCCCGAGCTGCCCAAGGAGCGCGTCGCGGAGGTCGCCCTCGCGGCGACCACCCAGATCGGCGACCAGGGCCTCACCCTCGGGCGCACCGCAGCCCTGCTGTCCGGCCTGCCGAAGACGACGCCGGGCTACTCCGTCGACCGGATGTGCGCCGGCGCGATGACCGCCGTGACCAACACCGCCTCCTCGATCGCCTTCGGCGCCTACGACATCGCGATCGCCGGAGGGGTCGAGCACATGGGCCACCACCCGATGGGTGAGGGCGTCGACCCCAACCCCCGGATCGTCGCGGAGGCCATCGTGGACCCCTCCGCGCTGGTCATGGGCTCCACCGCCGAGAACCTCCACGACCGCTTCCCCGAGCTGACCAAGGAGCGCGCCGACGCGTATGCCGTGCGGTCCCAGGACAAGCTCCAGGCCGCCTACGCCGCGGGCCGGATCCAGCCCGGGCTCGTCGCCGTCGCCACCCGCCATCAGGAGCTCGGGTGGGGCCTGGCCAGCGTCGACGAACCCCCGCGGCCCGGCACGACCCTGCAGGACCTCGCCGCCCTCAAGACCCCCTTCCGGGCGCACGGCCGGGTCACCGCGGGCAACAGCGCCGGGCTCAACGACGGCGCCACCGCCTGCCTCCTCGCGAGCGAGGAGGCGGCCGCCGAGCTCGGCCTCCCGGTGCGGATGCGGCTGGTGTCCTACTCCTTCGTCGGCGTCGAGCCCGAGGTCATGGGCATCGGACCGGTCCCGGCGACCGAGAAGGCCCTGAAGACAGCGGGTTTGGCCATCGACGATATCGGCCTCTTCGAGCTCAACGAGGCGTTCGCCGTCCAGGTGCTCGCCTTCCTCGACCACTTCGGCATCGCCGACGACGACCCGCGGGTCAACGAGTACGGCGGGGCGATCGCCGTCGGGCACCCGCTCGCGTCCTCCGGGGTGCGCCTGATGACCCAGCTCGCCCGGCAGTTCGAGGAGCACCCCGAGGTGCGCTACGGCCTGACCGCGATGTGCATCGGGATCGGGATGGGCGGCGCCGTGATCTGGGAGAACCCGCACCACGCGGCATACACCAGCGAGGTCGCGACCCCCGGGCGCGGAACCGGCGACGAGAAGGTGGCCTGACATGAGCACGGCAACGAGCACGGCAACGAGCACGACGACCAGCACGACGACCGCGCCGCCGGCACCGGTGCAGCCGACCGCGGCCTTCCCCGACGAGGTGATCACCCGCACACCGGTCCGCGACATCACCCTGCCCGGCGGGGCCGGCATCCTCGCGCTGCTGACCCTCGACAACGGCTTCGACCACACGAAGCCGAACACGTTCGGACCGGCGACCGTCGCCGGACTCGAGGCGACGGTCCGCCGACTCGCGGTCCGCGCCGAGGCCGGTGAGATCCAGGCCGTCGGCATCACGGGCAAGCCGTTCGTCTTCGCCGTCGGCGCGGACCTCAAGGCCGTCGCGGGGGCGACGTCGCGCGAGCAGGCCCTGGAGGTCGCCCGCGCCGGCCACCGCGCCTTCGCGGGCATCATGGACCTCCCGGTGCCGACCTTCGCGTTCGTCAACGGCGCGGCGATGGGCGGTGGCGTCGAGATCGGGCTGGCCTGTGACTACCGCACGATCTCGGCCGGTGTCCCCGCCGTGGCGCTGCCGGAGACCTTCCTCGGCCTCGTCCCCGGCTGGGGCGGCTGCTACCTGCTGCCCCGCCTCGTCGGCCCGGGCAACGCGCTCACCGTCATCATCGACAACCCGTTGAGCACCAACCGGATGCTCAAGGGCCCGCAGGCCTTCGCGCTCGGCATGGCGGACGCGATGTTCGAGCCGGCCACCTTCCTCGAGGACTCGCTCGCCTGGGCGGCCGGGGTCGTCGCAGGGACGACCACGGTCACCCGGGCCGAGGTGCCCACCGACGAGGCCGTGTGGGAGGCGGCCCTGAAGAAGGCCAGGTCCGTCGTGCTCGCCAAGACCGGCGGCCAGTCCCCGGCTCCGCTGCGTGCGCTCGACCTCGTCCGCGCGGCCCGGACCTCGACGCGTGACGCGGCGTTCGCCGCCGAGGACGAGGCGCTCGCCGACCTCGTCATGGGCGACGAGCTGCGGGCGGGGCTCTACGCCTTCGACCTCGTGCAGCGCCGGGCCAAGCGGCCGGCCGGTGCACCGGACACGGCGCTCGCCTCGACCGTCACCAAGGTCGGCGTGGTCGGCGCCGGCCTGATGGCCAGCCAGCTCGCGCTCCTGTTCGCCCAGCGTCTCGGGGTGCCGGTGCTGCTGACCGACCTCGACCAGGCCCGGGTCGACAAGGGCGTGGGCTGGGTGCACGCCGAGCTCGACAAGCTCGCGGGCAAGGGCCGGCTGTCCCCCGACGGGTTGAACCGGCTCAAGGCGCTGGTCACCGGCTCGACCACGAAGGACGGCTTCGCCGACGCCGACTTCGTCATCGAGGCCGTCTTCGAGGAGATGTCGGTCAAGAAGACCGTCCTCGCCCAGGTCGAGGCGGTCGTGTCCGCCACCTGCGTGCTCGCGACCAACACCAGCTCGCTGTCGATCACCGAGATGGCCGCCGACCTCGCGCACCCGGAGCGGGTCGTCGGGTTCCACTTCTTCAACCCCGTCTCCGTCATGCCGCTCGTCGAGATCGTCCGTGGCGCCGCCACCGACGAGGCCACCCTCGCCACGGCGTTCGCCACCGGCAGGACGCTGCGCAAGACGTGCATCCTGGTCAAGGACTCCCCCTCCTTCATCGTCAACCGCCTCCTCGGGCGGTGGATGGGCGAGGTGGCGAAGGTCGTCGACGAGGGCACCCCGATCGAGGTGGCCGACTCGGCGTTCGGCGGTCTCGCGCCGATGCCGCCGTTCGTCCTCCTGGGGCTGGTGGGGCCGGCGATCGCCCTGCACAACAACGAGACCCTGGCCGCGGCATACCCTGACCGGTTCTATGTCTCGCCCGGGCTGCGCGCCGTCGTGCAGGCCGGCAAGGCGGCGTTCTACACCTTCCCCGAGGGCCGTCCGACGGTCGACGAGGAGGTGCGGGCGCTGCTCCCGGTCGCCGCCGAGCCGGTCGTCCTCACCCCCGACCAGGTCCGGGAGCGGGTCCTGTCGGTCATCGCCGACGAGGCACGCCGGATGCTCGACGAGGGCGTCGTGCAGGCGCCGATGGACCTCGACCTCGCGATGATCACCGGCGCGGGCTTCCAGTTCTGGAACGGGGGCATCACGCCCCTGCTGGACCGGACCGGCGTCGCCGAGCGGGTGACCGGACAACGGTTCCTGCCGGTGGGGGTGGCCAGCGTCCCGACCCGGTAGGCACCGGCCCGATGCTCCGTGCACCCCGCTGAGGCACGGCCACGACGTTCGGAGATCTCCCAGTCGGATGGGCAAGAATTTCGTTGGCCAGTTTCCCCGGCGAAGGAGCATCGCAAGCGTGAGCCGCGCGACCATGGTGCCTGCCGTGAGGGGCCTGCTGGTGGGGCCCGGGCTCGTCGCCTGCCTCGTCCTCACCGGGTGCACCGCGGTGTCCGACCGGTCCCCCACCGCGGGCGCGACCACCCGGCCGGCCGGCCTGCCGCCGCCGGCGATCACCCACCTGTCCGCGATCGTCTGCAAGGCCGACGCCCACAACGCGTGGTCCTTCACCGCCACCGTGACCAACCGTGACCCGGTGACTCAGGACTACACGATCAAGGCGTCGCTGGTGCGCAAGCAGGACGGTCACGTGGCGGGGTCCAAGGAGATGACCACCGAGCTCGCCACCGGGAAGTCGGTGACGGTCAGCGCGGACCGGTTCTTCACGGGGGACCCGAAGAACCTCGTCTGCGTCCCCACCGTCATCAAGAAGCCCGCGTAGGCCTGCGCAAGCCTGCACAGTGTTATCTCATATATGAGATAACGTGACGGGCATGACCGCCACGATCACCGACACCTACCTGATGCGGATCGGCTCCCTCATCCGGGATGCCCGTCGCCACAAGGGCATGACCCAGGAAGAGCTCGCCAAGGCGCTGCAGACGAGCCAGAGCGCCGTCGCCCGGATCGAACAGGGGCAACAGAATCTCACCCTGGAGACCCTCGCCCGCATCGGCGAGAGCCTCGACTCGGAGTTCGTCTCCCTCGGGCGCTCCGGCCCCCAGCACCTGCGCATCGTCGGCGGCACCAAGCTGCACGGCACGATCGACGTCAAGACCTCCAAGAACGCCGCCGTCGCCCTGCTCTGTGCCTCCCTGCTCAACCGTGGACGGACGACCCTGCGCAGCCTCGCCCGCATCGAGGAGGTCAACCGGATCATCGAGGTGCTCAACTCGATCGGGGTCCGCACCCAGTGGCTCCCCGGCAGCAACGACCTCGAGATCACCCCGCCGGCGCGGCTCGACCTCGACGCGATCGACATCGAGGCGGCCCGCCGCACCCGGACCGTCATCATGTTCCTCGGCCCGCTGCTGCACGACCACGACTCCTTCCAGCTCCCGTATGCCGGTGGCTGCGACCTCGGCACCCGCACCGTCGAGCCGCACATGGCCGCGCTGCGGCACTTCGGCCTCGACGTCGTCGCCACCCACGGGTTCTACGAGGCCACGACCGACCACTCACGCCACCCGCAGCGGGCGATCGTGCTGACCGAGCGCGGCGACACGGTGACGGAGAACGTCCTGCTCGCGGCGGCCCGCAACGAGGGCCAGACCATCATCCGCAACGCGAGCCCCAACTACATGGTCCAGGACCTCTGCTTCTTCCTCGAGATCCTCGGCGTCCGGATCGAGGGCATCGGCACGACGACGCTGACCGTCCACGGCGTGGGCGTCATCGACAAGGACGTCGAGTACTTCCCCTCGGAGGACCCGATCGAGGCGATGAGCCTGGTGGCCGCGGCCGTCGTCACCGGCTCGACGATCACCATCCGGCGCGTGCCGATCGAGTTCATGGAGATCGAGCTGGCGATCCTCGAGGGGATGGGGATGCGCTACGACCTGACGCCGGAATACGTCTCCGCCAACGGGCACACCCGCCTCGTCGACATCACGACGATCCCCGGACCGCTCACCGCGCCCATCGACAAGATCCACCCGTTGCCGTTCCCGGGCCTCAACATCGACAACCTTCCCTTCTTCGCCCTGATCGGCGCGATGGCGGAGGGCACGACGATGCTGCACGACTGGGTCTACGAGAATCGCGCGATCTATCTCACCGAGCTCACCAAGGTCGGGGCCAAGGTCCAGCTCCTCGACCCGCACCGCGTCCTCATCGAGGGGCCGACCCGCTGGCGCGCGGCCGAGGTGATGTGTCCGCCGGCGCTCCGCCCCGCGGTCGTCGTCCTCCTCGCCATGCTCGCGGCACCCGGCACCTCCGTGCTGCGCAACGTCTACGTCATCAACCGCGGATACGAGGACCTCGCCGACCGGCTCAACGCCCTCGGCGCGACGATCGAGGTCTTCCGCGACATCTGAGCCGGCGGGCGGCGTTCTTCCAAGTCGGGCGTGCAGACCTCGTCACGTGCCCCGTTCTGAACGCGTTCCCAGCGC
>NZ_JANXRJ010000155.1 GCF_025353065.1 Lapillicoccus sp. | reverse complement strand
GTTCTTCTCCTCGCTGATGGCCCGCGGCTCCAGGGCGGTCGGCGGCTCCATCGCGACGAACGCGAGGACCTGGAAGAGGTGGGTGACGACCATGTCCTTGTAGGCGCCGGTCGACTCGTAGAAGCCCGCCCGGCGGTCGAGCCCGAGGGTCTCCGGGATGTCGATCTGGATGTGGTCGATGAAGTTGCGGCTCCAGATCGGCTCGAAGAGGCCGTTGGCGAAACGGAAGGCGAGGATGTTCTGCGCCGCCTCCTTGCCGAGGAAGTGGTCGATCCGGAAGATCTGGCTCTCGTCGAAGGTCTCGTGGACCTGGTCGTTGAGGGTGATCGCGCTCTCGAGGTCGGTGCCGAAGGGCTTCTCCATGATGACGCGCGACCGGTCCACGAGCCCGGCGTCGCGCAACGTCGAGATCACACTCGGGGCCGCCTTGGGGGGCACGCTCATGTAGTGGATGCGCCGGACGGTGGCCCCCAGCTCGGCCTCCGCCGCCGTGACCTTGGCCTTGAGGCCTTCCGGCCCGGCGGAGTTGGGGACGTAGTGGAGGCGGGCGGCGAACTCGTCCCACTGCTCCGGGGTGAGCGGATGCGTGCCGAACTCCGCGACGGCCTCCTTCGCGAAGGCCCGGAAGCTGTCGTCGTCGAGGTCCTCCAGCGAGGTGCCCACGACCTGGATGTCGGGGGTGAGCGCCGACAGCACGAGGTGGGCCATCCCGGGGATGAGCTTGCGACGGGAGAGGTCACCCGTCGCGCCGAACAGCACGATGACGTGCGGGTCGAGGGCGTCCTTGGCTCCGCGGCGGGGGCGGGCGGAGGGAGAGGGATAGGCGATCGTCTGGGCGTGATCGGTCACGAGGAGCATGATTCCACCGTTGCGGCGGATTCGGTGACATCGGGCCCCACCCGCGGAGGGGCTGCGGTCGACGGGCCTTGTCGGACGGTCTGCGACGTGTGACAGTGTCCTTTGCTCCACCCGGCGTCGCTCAACGAGGAGATGACCTGTGCGCACACTCACGCGCCCCACCGTCCTGATCACCACTGCCGCGCTGGCGTTGGCTGCTGGCGCCGGAGCCGCCGCGGCGACCCCGCCGCCTCGGCCCGCCGCAGACTCCCTCGTGAGCATCTTTCCCAACGATGCGCTGACCGTCCGGGACCCGTCCCAGGCCACCGGGCTGCGGGTGAACCTCCCGCTACCCCCCTGCCAGAAGCAGGTCAGCGAGTGCAACTCGGTGACGCTGCTCGACCAGCTCGACGGCTTCGACATCGACCCCCGCATCGCGCTGCGCTTCGCCGGACCGGTGGACCCGTCGTCGGCGGTGGCGGGGGTGCGTGTCGTCCAGCAGGGTGGGGGCTTCTCGACCGGGCTGGACCGGGTGGTCTACGACGCCGCGACCTCCACCGTGTATGCCCACCCGGTCGACCAGCTCCGTCCCGGGACCACCTACCGGCTCGACTTCCCCGCGCCGCAGGTGGCCCGCGGCATACCCCGCACGACGTTCACCACGATGTCGGCCACCAGCGGGCTGCAGGCCATGGTCGCCCAGCTCGACGACGGCTCCGCCTACCGCGCCGCGGGCATCCCGGCCAAGGACCGCGGCCTGCAGATCGACGCGACGTTCCCGGCCGCCGGCACCGCGCTGGCCTACACGGCCGACCTCGGGACGTCGCTCAGCACCTCGCCCGTCCCCAACCTCTCGAGCCTGGCCGCCGGCCGCTACGTCTTCGGCTCCTACCTGTCCCCGTCCTGGCTCACTCCGGCCGGCGACATCCCGCAGACGCCGACGCGTTCCCGGGGTCCGGTCGTGACCGGTCAGGTGCGGGTGCCGTTCGTCGCCATCATCCCGGCGGGCCCCGTCCCCCGCGGCGGTTGGCCGGTGGCGATCTTCGGGCACGGGTTCACGCGCTCCGATGCGGACGTCTTCCTCGCCGCGCCGCTCAACGCCTCCCGAGGGCTGGCGACGATCGCCACCGACGTCGTGGGGCACGGTTACGGCCCCCGCAGCGCCTGGCAGGTGACCCGCGGTGGTCGCACCGTCTCCGTTCCCGCCCACGCCAGGGGCATCGACCGGAACGGCGACGGGACCATCGACTCGACCGAGGGCTCGAGCACTGCGGTGCAACCGGCGCCGCTGGCCCAGGTCGGTAGCCGGGACGGCCTGCGGCAGACGGTTGCCGACGATGCCGCGCTCGCGCGGGCGCTGGGTGGTCCACGGGTCCTGCCGCTGGACGGGAACCAGCCCACCTACTACGGGCAGAGCTTCGGCGGCATCTACGGCACCATGTTCGCCGGGACCGACCGATCGGTCAGTGCCTTCGGGCTCAACGTCCCGGGTGGACCGATCAGCGAGATCGCCCGGTTGTCGCCGTCGTTCCGGCTCCTCATCACCCAGGCGCTCGGCCTGTCGGTCCCGAGCCTGCTCAACGGAGGTGTCGACGGGTTCACCGAGTCCCTGCCGCTCGCCGGGCAGGCCCCGGTGACCACCCCGGTGCCGGGCGCGCTGGCGATCCAGCAGTTCCTCGCGGAGAACACCTGGATCGAGCGCGCCGGCAGCCCGGAGACCTTCGCCCCCCTGGTCCCGCACGGCCGGACGCTCATCCAGTCGGCGTTCGGCGACCAGACGGTGCCCAACCCGACCGCCGGAACCCTCATTCGCGCGGGTGGGCTGCAGGACCGGACGACGTTCTACCGCAACGACAAGACGCCGAACTCGATGACCAACCCGCACGGGTTCCTGCTCGACCCCACCTTCACGCTGGGGTACGGCCCGGGCCAGAACCAGATGTCGACCTTCCTCGCCTCCAAGGGCCGGATCGTGATCGACCCCGACGGCGCCGCCGGCGTGTTCGAGGTGCCGATCGCCGATCCGAACCTGTTGCGGACGCTCAACTTCACCTCGCCCTGAGCGCCGCGTCGATGGCGCCGCGGCCGGGTGCCGATGCCGATGCCGAGCGGGCGGCGGCGAGCAGGGCCAGCCCGAGCGCGATGCCGAGGACGGCGAGGACGCCGCGAGGATGGAAGATGTGGTTCTGCAGGAACGGGTAGCAGGAGCCGGCGAACACGACTGTCCCGAGGAGCGCGCGGGGCCCGTCGCGGCGGACGAGGACCGCGCCGCCGAGGAGCGCGGCAGCGAGCAGGCACCACACCCCGATGGCGCCGAGTCGGTTGCCGACGTCGAAGAGCCGGCCCACCACCGGGCTGGAGGCGCCCTCCTGCTCCATGGCGAGCCCCGCGCCGATGCCGGCCAGGACGTCGAGGGCGGTGTAGAAGGTGGCGAAGCCATAGGCCCCCAGTCGGGCCAGCTGCGCGAACACCCCTTTCTCGCCTCGCAGCAGGAGCCACACCGCGGCGCCGAGGAGCGGGAAGACCGGGATCAGCCAGACGTGAAGGGTCCGCCAGGTGTGCGCCGTCGCGGGGTCGAGGTCGGTCGGATGCAGCAGGCCGACTCCCGCGAGCAGGACACCCGGGACCGCCACCGCCACGACCGTCGCCCACTTGCCCACCGCCTGAGTCTGCCTCAGACCTCAGACCGAGCCACGACGTGTTGCGGTGAGATCCGCGAAATGGGTGTCACAGGCCGGGATTTCCCGGATCTCACCGGAACACGTCGAGGTTGGGGCGGGTGGGGGTGGAAATGGGGCTGCGCTGGGATCACTCTCCGGGTCAGCGCGGCTCGGCCGGGGGGTCGGGGGCGACGAGCAGGGGCCGTTGGGCGAAGGCGACGTCGTGCCAGCGGCCGTGCTTCCAGCCGACGTCGCGGAAGGTGCCGACCGGCTCGAAGCCCATGGCCGCGTGGAGGCCCATGCTCGCGTCGTTGGGCAAGGTCATGCCGGCGACGGCCTGGCGGAAGCCGCGGGCGGCGATCCGGGGGAGGAGCGCCTCGTAGAGGGCGCGTCCGGCGCCGGTGCGACGGCGGCCGCGCTCGAGGTAGACGCTGACCTCGCACGCCCACCGGTAGGCCGCGCGCGACTTGAACTCCCCGGCATACGCGTAGCCGACGATGTGCCCCCTCCCGTCGTCACCACTCTGCTCGAGCACGAGCCAGTCGTGGGCCACCAGGGCGGCCGCGATGCGCTCGCCCATCGTGGCCGGCGTCGGCGGGTCGAGCTCGAAGGTGATCGCGGTGTCCTCGACGTAGGGCGCGTAGATCGCCGCGATCGCCGGGGCGTCTGCCGGCGTGGCCTGTCGGATGCTCATAGGCACCATCGTACTCAGAATGCGCTTATAGTGACAGAGTGAACCTGCCCGAGCCGGACCCGGACCCCGCAGAGATCGATGACCTGACCTCCGCCATCGCGGCGACCCTCCACACGGCCCGCGGTCAGCTCGGCCTCTCGGTGAGCGCTCTCGCCGACCGCTCCGGCGTCTCCCGGGCGATGATCTCGCGGATCGAGCGCGGCGGGGCCCAGCCCACTGCGGTACTGCTCGGCCGGCTGTCGGGCGCCTTGGGAATGTCGTTGTCGGAGTTGCTCGCTCGTGCCGAAGGCGAGCCACGTCGCCTCGTCCGGGCCGACGACCAGATCCGCTGGACCGACCCCGAGACCGGCTACGTGCGGCGGGCCGTCTCCCCGGCCCCCGGCGGGCCGCTGGAGCTCGTCGAGGTCGTGCTGCCGGCCGGCGCCGTGGTCGCCTACCCCGCCGAGTCCTACGCCTTCAACCACCACCAGCTCTGGGTGCTCGCCGGTCGCCTGCACTTCCGTGAGGGCGACGTCGTGCACGAGCTGGGACCGGGCGACTGCCTCCAGCTCGGCGCGCCGCAGGACTGCGCCTACGAGAACCGCACCGGCCGCCCCTGCCGCTACCTCGTCGCGCTGGCTCGTCGCTGAGGTCCGCGGACACCGAGGTCCACAGACACGGAGATCCACGCACAGGAGCACACTGGGGCGCATGCGCTTCGGCTTCCACTTCATGGACTTCAACCTCCCCGAGGGTCCGGCGTCCTACGCCCCGGCCCTGCGGGCCACCGCGGTCGCCGCCGAGGACATCGGCGCCACGTGGTTCACGGTGATGGACCACTACTTCCAGATGGAGCAGTTCCGGACGGCCCACGACCCGATGCTCGAGGGCTACGCAACGCTCGGCTTCCTCGCCGCCTGCACGAGCCGGATGCAGCTCGGCACGGTCGTCACCGGCGTCACCTACCGCCACCCCGGTCTCCTGGCCAAGATCGTCACGACTCTCGACGTGCTGAGTGAGGGTCGGGCCTTCCTCGGTATCGGGGCGGCCTGGTACGAGCGGGAGCACCTCGCCCTCGGCGTCCCCTTCCCGCCGCTCAAGGAGCGCTTCGAACGCCTCGAGGAGGCGCTGCAGATCGTCCTGCAGATGTGGGGCGACGACGCGGGCCCGTATGCCGGTGCCCACTACCGGCTCGCGGAGACGATCAACGTGCCCACCAACCTCAGCCGGCCGCACCCGCCGATCGTCATCGGCGGGAGCGGCGAGAAGAAGACGCTGCGCCTCGTCGCGCAGTATGCCGACGCGTGCAACATCGGTGCCTCCGACGTCGAGACCGTCGCCCACAAGCTCGACGTCCTGCGTGGCCACTGCGACGCGTTGGGTCGCGACTACGACACGATCACCAAGACCGTTCAGGGCCCGCAGGTCAACCCCTTGGACGACCCGGACGCCTTCCTCCGGCTCGCCGAGTCCTACGCCTCCCTCGGCATCACCCACCTCCACTGCCGCCCGATCACCCCCGACCCGGCCGCCCACGTGGCGGAGTTCGGTGAGCGCATCGCGCCTCGACTGGCCGAGATCGGCTAGCCGGGCGGCATACTCTCCCAAGCCCTTTCCCACACTCGCCCGACCGCTGCAGACCAGGAGACCGCCCGTGACCCAGCTCGACGAAGGCCCTCGCACCCTCACCGACGCCCCGGCTCCCCTGCCCGCTACCGGCCGGATTCCCCTGCCGCCCAGGAGCTTTCGCGTCCCGACCGACCAGGAGAGCGTCCGCCGCGGCGACCGTGACCACGTCTTCCACAGCTGGGCCGTCCACGGGGCCGTCGAGCCGCTGCCGATCGCGCGTGCCCTCGGCTCGCGGTTCTGGGACCTCGACGGCAAGGAGTACCTCGACTTCTCCTCGCAGCTGGTCAACGTCAACATCGGCTACCAACACCCCAAGCTGGTCGCCGCGATCCAGGAGCAGGCCGGCCGGATGGCCACGCTCGGACCCTCCTTCGCGATCGACGTGCGCTCCGAGGCGGCCCGCCTCGTCGCCGAGCGCACGCCCGGCGACCTCGACCTCATCTTCTTCACGACCGGCGGGGCCGAGGCCAACGAGAACGCCATCCGGATGGCCCGTGTCCACACCGGGCGGCACAAGATCTTCGCCGCCTACCGCAGCTACCACGGTGGGACGGCGGGATCGATGGCCCTCACCGGCGACCCGCGACGGTGGGCCACTGAGCCGGGTATGCCGGGGGTCGTGCGCTTCTGGGGTCCTTTCCCCTACCGATCGGCCTTCCACTCCACGACCCCCGAGGAGGAGTGCCAGCGGGCGCTGCAGCACCTGCGCGAGACCCTCATGGTCGAGGGTCCGCACACCGTCGCGGCGATCATCCTCGAGACCGTCGTCGGCACCAACGGCATCATCGTCCCGCCGGACGGCTACCTCGCGGGCGTCCGCGCCATCTGCGACGAGTACGGCATCGTGATGATCTCCGACGAGGTGATGGCGGGCTTCGGCCGTTGCGGTGAGTGGTTCGCGGTCGACCACTGGGACGTGACCCCCGACCTCCTCGTCTTCGCCAAAGGCGTTAACTCGGGCTACGTCCCGTTGGGCGGGGTCGCGATCACGCCGGCCATCGCCGACACCTTCCGCCACCGGCCCTTCACCGGGGGCCTCACCTACTCGGGCCACCCGCTGGCCTGCGCCTCGGCCGTCGCCTCGATCCAGATCTACGAGGAGGAGGGCATCGTCGACCACGCGCGGTCACTCGGGGCCGACGTCATCGGCCCGCAGCTGCGGGCGCTCGCCGAGCGACACCCCTCCGTCGGCGAGGTGCGGGGGCTCGGTGTCTTCTGGGCCCTCGAGCTCGTCCGCGACCGGACCACCCGCGAGCCCCTGGTGCCCTACAACGCCGCTGGCGCCGACAACGCACCGATGGCGGAGTTCGCGGCGGCCTGCAAGCAACGGGGCCTGTGGCCGTTCGTCCACTTCAACACCACCCACGTCGTGCCGCCACTGACGACGACCGCCGAGGAGATCGCCGAGGGCATCGCGATCCTCGACGAAGCCCTCGAGGTCGCCGACCGCCACACGACCGGCTGACCGGGACCGCCCCAAAGGGTGGTCCGCCGGGTCGTCCCCCGCCGGTAGGGTCACCTCATGTCCGATTCCTCCGGTGGCGGGACGCGTCGCATCGCGGTCATCGTCAACCCGACCAAGTTCACCGACCTCGACGACGTCCGCGAGGGGATCACCTCGGTCTGCGCCGAAGAGGGGTGGGCCGAGCCGCTGTGGCTCGAGACGACGGCCGAGGACCCCGGCGTCGGCCAGGCCGCGGAGGCGCTGGAGCAGGGCGTCGACATCGTCTGCCCGCTCGGGGGCGACGGGACGGTGCGCGCCGTCGCGACCTCGCTCGTCGGCACCGGCCGGCCGCTCGGGCTGCTGCCCGGCGGCACCGGCAACCTCCTCGCCCGCAACCTCGAGCTGCCCGTGGACAGCCTCGAGCCGGCCCTGCGCGTCATCCTCACCGGCACCGACCGGCAGATCGACGTCGGGCTCGTGCGGCTCTTCCCGGAATCCCCTTCACCCGATGCGCTGAAGGGCGACCGGCGCGAGCGCGACGGCCCCCGGGACGACGACGAGGAGGTCTTCCTCGTGATGACCGGCATCGGCATCGACGCCGAGGTGATGGCCAACACCAACGAGAAGGTCAAGGGCGTCCTGGGGTGGCCGGCCTACGTCTTCTCGGGACTCGCCCGGATGGGGCGTCGCGGCTTCCGGGTCAGCCTGCAGGTCGACGGCGCCCGCCCCCAGGAGCAGCACGGTCAGAGCGTCATCATCGGCAACTGCGGCACCCTGCAGGGGAACGTCCAGCTGATCCCCGACGCCCGGCTCGACGACGGGGTGCTCGACGCCGTCATCATGGCCCCGAAGGGACCGTTCGGCTGGGTGGCCCTGGCCGCCGACCTCGCCAGCCGCCACCGCCGTGGACACCCGCGCCTCTTCCGGTCCACCGGGCACACCTTCACGATCGTGTGTCACAACGCGGTGGAGACCCAGATCGACGGCGACCCCAAGGGCGCCCAGTTCGGGCTGACGGCAAGGGTGCTGGCGGGCGGGCTCGTTGTCCGGGTGCCTGTCGGCTGACGCGCCTCCGGCCGCCTCGGCCGGCCATGCGGCATACCGGCGGAGGGGGGTGGGGGGTGCCCCGAACGGGTATGTTCTCCGGATGCCGGACCGCATGACGACCTCCGACCGAGCAGCGCCGGCCACCCCTTCGGCCTGGCGGTGGCGGTTGCGCGGCGTCGTGCCGGGCGTGGTCGCGGCTGTCGTGGTGTCGGTGGGGGTCTCGGCGCTGGCCCTCGTGGTGCAGGAGCGGGTGGGTGCGCTGGCGGCGTTGGACGAGTCGGTCATTCGCGCGGCGACCGACGTCACCCGGGCCCATCCCGGGCTCCGGTCGGCGCTCCTGGTCTGGGAGGCCGCGTTCCAGCCGCTCAACGTCTACGTCGTCGCGACCGCGGTGTGCCTGCTCGCGTGGTGGCGCGGGGGCCTCCGCGCGCGGGCGATCTGGGCCTTCGTCACGATGATGGTCGCCTGGAACCTCGCGCTCGACCTCAAGCTCGTCGTCGCCCGCGCCCGCCCGGTCGTCGCCGACCCCGTCTCGAGCGCGCCGGGCTACAGCTTCCCCTCGGGGCACGTCGCCAACGCGGCTGCGGCCGCGACCGTCCTCGTCATCCTGCTCTGGCCCCTGCTGTCGCGCCGGTCCCGCCCGTATGCCGTGGGCGTGGCGGCCGTCGTCGTCGTCCTGACCGCCCTCGACCGGGTCTACCTCGGGGTGCACTACCCCTCGGACACGATCGCCGGGGTCCTGGTGGGCTGCGGGATCGCGGTGGCGTCCGTCCTCGGCTATCGGGGGTGGCGCCGCGACCGTCCTGCGACACCGCCGCCGAGCGGCATACCGGTATCGACCCCGACAAGGAACGAGGCGTGAGCAGATGAGTGTGACAACGAGGTCCGCCAGGAACAGCAGCTTCGTCCATCGCTGGGACGCGATCGACCGACCGGGGTGGAGCGAGGCGCTGCGCGACCTCGCCCTGCGGGTCCTCGGGCCCGCTGTCGTCCTCTGGGTCGTGATCGCCGGGATCGGCGCGTTCATCGAGGGCCCGCTCGGCGGGTTCCAGTCCGAGAGCGCGGTCAACCGCACGCTGCAGTCCGGACGGACGCCGTTCTGGGACAGCGTGACCGGGCTCTGGTCGCATGTCGGCAACACCGAGATCGTGATCGGGGTCTGCGTCGTGATGGTCGGCGTGATCTGGTGGCTGACCCGCCGGTGGTGGGTCGCGGTCCTGCCCGCGATCGCGATCACTCTGCAGGCCTCGGTCTTCGTCCTCGCGACGATGGTCGCCGGCCGCGCCCGGCCCGACGTCCCGCACCTCGACCCGGCACCACCGACGTCGTCCTACCCCAGCGGCCACGTCGGCGCCTCGACCGCGCTCTACCTGACCCTTGCGCTGCTGGCCCAGCGGATCCCGTCGGCCCCCCTGCGCCGGGTGCTGACGGCGATCTGCCTGCTCATCCCGCTGCTGGTGCTCTACGCCCGCCTCTACCGCGGGATGCACCACGTCACCGACGTCACCGTCGGCCTCCTCAACGGCATCACCTGCGCCCTCCTCGCGTGGGCCTGGCTCCGCCGCCGCCCCCGCACCTGACCTGATCACCGGCCTCATCCGAGGGGGGTTGACGCAGCGTCGACCCCTCCGGGGTGGGGGTTGAGTGAACCCGGCGCCGGCTCAGACCTTGGCGTGCCGGGCGCGGGCGAAGGAGTAGACCGCGTAGGCCGCGAAGCCGACGGCGACGAGGGCCACCAGGACCTGCCCGTAGGGTAGGGCGAGGAGGGTGCGCAGGGCGCCGTCGAGACCGGTCGACCCGCGGGCCGTGTCACGTCGGGCCGCCACGACGAAGAGGACCCCGACGACGATGAGCGCGATCCCCTTGGCCACGTAGCCGATCCGGCCCGCCGCCTCCGCGACCCGGCCGGGGTGGCTGACGAGGTCGTCGAGGAACCGGCGCCGCCAGCCCTTGACCACGTGGTAGCCGCCGACGCCGACGACGACCACCCCGACGACGGCGACGAGCACCCGGCCGAACGGCTCCTTCATCAGGCTCGCGGTGACGTCGACGCTCTGGCTGCTGCTGCTCCTGCCCGTCCCGCGCGCCCAGGCGAAGCTCGTCGCCGACAGCAGGAGATAGAGCACCGTCTTCGCACCGGACTTGAGCCGGTCCGACGCGTCGCCCCGGGCGAGCAGCTCGACGAGCTGCCAGAGGCCGAGCCCGAGGAAGCCGACGACGGCCACCCAGAGCAGGACCCGGCCCACCGCGGTGCCGGCGAGGGTCTGCAGGGCGCCGGACTGGTCGGCCGAACCGGTGCCGGTGCCGAGGGCGAGCTGCAGGCCGAGCCAGGCGATGAGCAGATGGAGCAGCCCGCTCACGGCATACCCCAGCCGGGCGGCGTTCTCGAGGGCCGGGTGGTCGCCCGCGCTACGAGCGGCCCGGCCGACATCCGTGGTGTCCATGGGAGCCATCGTTACCCCGGGACCGGCTCTGCCCAACCATCGCCGCGCCGGGAGTGCCCACCTCGGTCGTGGCGCACGGTGGGATGGTGCGCCGCGTGAGGCAGGATGGAACCGTGGTCAGGGAGAGCGCCGAGGGAACCGACGTCACGCGCGTCGCTGATCCCGCCCTGCCCCCGTCGGGGCTCCAGGACCCCACGGACGCGGTCCATCGTCCGCCCACCGTCGACGGGGCTGCCGACGCGGACGTGCTGCGGGTCGTCGTCGAGGGGGTCGAGGTCATCGAGCCGCCGATCCCCGACCGGGTGCGCCGGCCCGCCGACGCCCTGCGTCTCGGCACCGCGGTCGTCGTGCTCGTGGTCGCCATCGCGCTCGCCGATGTGGCCGTCGGCACCACCGGCGCCCTCGAGCAGGACCTCGCGCTGGCGACCGGCGGTGTGCCGCGACTGCTCCTGCAGGTCTTCAGCTGGCTGGCGGGCATCGGCATCGTCGTCCTCCCTCTCGCGGTGGGCGCCGACCTCATCCTCAGGTCCCGGCCGCTGCAGCTGGTGCACGCCCTGGTGGCCGCGGGCACCGGGGCGCTGCTCGTCCTCGGGCTGCGCAGCCTCATCCTCGACGGTCACCTCGGGGTCGTGCTGGGGGCGCTGACCCGGCCGCTCCTGCAGGGCCGCACGGCGCCCATCGACCCGGTCATCGTCTCGCTCGTCGCGCTCCTCACGGTGGCCGACATCGTGGGCCGCAAATACATCTCGCCGTTGGCGATCGTCATCATCGGCTCCTCCGCCGTCACCGCCTTCCTCTCGGGCCAGAGCACCAGTCTGGCCGTCGGGGTCTCGTTGCTGCTCGGTTGGGCCGTCGGTCTCGCCTTCCGCTACGGCTTCGGCGCCGCGTCGACCCGGCCCCCCGGATCGGAGGTGGCCCAGGCCCTCGTCGGGACGGGCCTGCCCCTGACCCGCCTCGAGCTCGTCGACCCCGACGACTCCGGTGACCGGCGCTACCGCGGACAGACCGCCGAGCACGAGCTCGACGTGCAGGTGATGGACCGCGACACCTTCGGGCTCGCCTCGGGCCGACGGTTCCTGCGCACCCTGCGCCTTCGCAGCGCCAGCACCCGTTCACCCTCGCTCTCCCTGCGGGCGGATCTCGAGCACCGCACCCTCATGGGCCTGGCCCTCGCGGCCGCGGGCGTGAGCGCGCCACAGCCGCTGGCCGTCTGCGAGGTGGGCGCCTTCTCCGCCGCCATCGCGTATGCCGAGCCGCAGGGCCGCACCCTGCTCGAGCTCGGTCAGCGGCTGAGCGACACCGACCTCGAGAAGGTGTGGGAGATGCTGTCGACGCTGCGACGACGGCGGGTGGCCCATCGAGGACTCGCGGCCGACGTCGTGATGATCACCGACGCCGGCGCGGCGGCCCTGCGCCGGGTCGGGAACGGCGACGTCGCGGCCGACGACCTCACCCTGCGCATCGACTCGGCCCAGATGCTGACGGCTGTGGCCCTCGTCGTCGGGCCCGAGCGTGCCGTGTCCGGCGCCGTCGCCGGGCTCGGTGAGGAGGCCGTGGCCCGGGCCCTGCCGGTCCTCCAGCCCATCGCCATGACCCGGTCGACCCGGAGGGCGCTGAAAGCGGACAAGACCCTGCTCGGGCGACTCCGGGACGAGATCACCCGGCTGCGGCCGAGCTCGGAGCAGGCGGAGCCGGTCGAGCTGCGCCGGGTCACGCTGCGAGGTCTCGTCACCGTGCTCGCCGGCGGGGTCGCGGCATACTTCCTGCTGACGCTCTTCGCGCAGGTCGACATCGCCAAGGTGATCCGGGAGGCGAAGTGGGGGTGGGTGCTCGCCACCGTCGCCTTCGCCGCCCTCACCTTCGCCGGCGCCTCGACGGTGCTGACGGGGTCGGTCAACACCCCGTTGCGCTTCTCCCGCACCTACATGACCCAGCTCGCCGTCGCCTTCAGCGGGCTCGTCGCCCCGGCGGTCATCGGCAACCTCGCCCTCAACACCCGATACCTGCAGAAGAGCGGCGTCAAGCCGGCGATCGCGGGAGCCAGTGTCGGGGTCGCTCAGGTGGCCCAGTTCTGTTCCTACGTCACGATGCTCATCCTCTCCGGCGTCCTCGCCGGCACGGGACCCCGAGCCTCCTTCACGCCACCGCCCGCCCTCGTGGCCGCGGTCCCGATCGTCATCCTCGTCCTGCTGGGTCTGCTCGCGGTGCCCAAGATCCGCACGATCATCACCTCCCGCGTCCTGCCCCAGGTCAAGACCGTCGTCCCGCAGGTGCTCGGCGTCTTCCAGCACCCGCGCAAGGTCGCCGAGCTGCTCGGGGGGGCCCTGCTCCTCGACGCGTCGTTCGTGGCGGCACTGGTCTGCGCGACCCGGGCCTTCGGGTCGGACGCGCCCGTCGCGGCCGTGGCGGTCGTCTACTTCGCCGGGGCCATCATCGGGTCCGCCGTCCCGACTCCGGGCGGCCTGGGCGGCATCGAGGCGGCGATCTCCGGCGGTCTCATCGCCATCGGCGTCGACAGCGGCACGGCCGTCTCGTCGGTGCTGCTCTACCGGCTGGCGACCTACTGGTTGCCCATCCCCTTCGGCTACCTCTCGCTCAACCGGCTGCAGAAGCTCCAGGCCATCTGACGGTCGGCAGGCGGCTCAGGACAGCGTCGGTCCCGGGTCGGCCGGGCCGTGGACGTTGACGGTCGGCGTCCCGGACCCGCACCGGACGATGACGGCCCGCGAGGTGCCGTCGCCGGGATTGGACTCACGGTGCACCGCCCCGGCCGGCCCGTGGAGGAAGTCGCCCGGCCCGCCCTCCACGACCTGTCCACCGCCCGGCCCGGACTCGAGACGCATCGACCCGGAGACGATGTAGAGGGTCGTGTCGTGCGTGCCGTGGTGGTGCCAGCCGGAGACCGCGCCGGCCTCGGTGTCGACCGTGCCGGGTCGGGCACGGGCGGGTCGACGGGAGGCAGCACGTCATGGTGGTCGGTGGCCATCCCGTCATCCAACCACCGGCGACCGGGTGGTGCGGGCGTCGGTCACCCTGACCTGCGGCTCGCCCGAGGTCAGGACGTGGGCGGTGTCGGTGTCGCGCTCGGTGTCGCGGCCGGGTCGGTGGAGGCCGGGAGCGGCTCGGTGCCCGCGGGCGGCGGTTGCCCCGGGGCGAGCAGGCTCGCGTAGTCGGGCGCGGTGAGCGGCGTCGCCGTCGAGTCGCCGGCGGGTGGGGCCGGGACGCTGGCCGTGGTCCCGTCCGACAGCACGAAGCTCACCCGGTCGACCCCGACGACCGAGGTCGCCGTGAGGACGACCTGCCCGATGGCGATGGGCAGGCGACCCGGGCTGGGGGCCTGGACGGCCGCCTGGACCTCGATGTATGCCGTCCCGTCGCGGATGCTCCGCACGGTGAGACTCGCGCCCGGGCCGAGGTCGGTCAGCAGCCCGCGCGCGCGCTCGCGGTCCGTCGGGCCGACGGCCAGCCGGTTGAGCAGCGACTGCACGAGCGGCAGCAGGGTCGCATCGTCCACCTGGACCGTGAGGGGGACCAGCAGCTGCGCGTCGTCGACGAGGTAGACCGTCCCCGGGCTCGACGAGCCCGGGGACGAGTTCGGGGCGGTGGCCGCCGTGACGGACGGGCTCGTCTCGAGCAGGCCGTAGGGGACGTCGGCCGGCGCCACCCGCTGGGCCTGTCCGCCCGACGGGAGGCCACAGGCTCCGAGCAGCACGAGGGACGTGCCGGCCCCGAGCAGTCCCACGCGGAGGCGCCGGGTCACCACGACGACCTGGTCGCACCCAGTGCGGTCGGTCCGGCCGCGTCGTCGGCCTCGCGCGCGTCGGGGGAGACCCGGGGGCGGAGCGGCGCAGCGGGCAGGTCGATGCAGAAACGCGCACCCCCGTCCGGGGCCTCCTCGCACCACACCCGACCGCCGTGGGCCACGACGGTCTCCCCGACGATGCTGAGGCCGAGTCCGCTTCCCGGGAGGCTGCCACGGGAACCCCCTCGGACGAACCGCTCGAAGATCCGCTCCCGCTCCGGCTCGGGCACCCCGGGCCCGTTGTCCTCCACCAGGATTCGCACCCGGTCGCGGACCCGACGGACCATCACCGCCGTGACGCCTCCGGCGTGCCGGTCCGCGTTGTCGAGGAGGTTGACGAGGCTCCGCGACAGCTGGCGCTTGTCGACCTCGATCCCGAGGTTGACCCCCTCGACCGCGAGCAGGGCGGGGTCACGATGACTGCTCGTGAGCGTCTCCCGGACGAGCTCGCCCGCCTCGAGGTGGACGAGGACCTGGTCGCGCACCCCCGCGTCGAGGCGCCCGAGCTCGAGCAGGTCCTCGAGGGTCTGGTGGAACCGGGCCAGTTCGACGGAGACGAGGTCGATGGCCCGTCGGCTGCGCTCGGGCAGCTCGTCGCGGCGGCGCTCGATGATCTGGACGCTGGCGACGAGCGTGGTGAGGGGAGAACGCAGCTCGTGGCCGAGGTCGGCGGCGAAGCGCGCGTCGCGCTGGATGCGTTCCTCGAGCGCCTCGACCATGCTGTTGAAGGCGCCGACGATGGTCGCGAGGTCGGGGTCGTCGGTCGGCGGCAGCCGGGTCTGCAGCCCTCCGGCGCCGATCCGCGCGGCGGCGGTCGCGACGCTGTCGAGCGGGACCATCAGCTGCCGGGCGGCGAACCGGCCGAGGACCGCGCCGGCCAGGGTGCTGAGGAGGGCGAACGCCCCGAGCACGATCGCCAGTGTGGTCAGGGTCGCGCCGAGCTCCGTCGTCACCGCCACCTCGTAGAACTGGGCGTTCGCGGTGCGCAGCGGCACGCCGATGACGATGGCCGGCTTGCCCTCGACGCGCGTCCACTCGTAGGTGACGGCGCCGGCACCCACGCCGTCGAGCACCGTCTGCGGGATCGACTGCGGCCCCTGCGTCAGCGACGAGGAGAACCACCGCCCGCCCAGGCGCACGAGGAGCTCGGAGTCCGACGGCGCGTTGACCGACCCGAGCACCTCGGGCACCTTGGCCCCCTGGGTCCGCAGCCCGTCGGCGACGAAGGAGGCATCGGCATACGTCTGGCGCAGGGCGGTCTCCTGGCGCTGGTCGATGAGGTAGTGCCGGGCCACGAGGTAGGTGCCGATCGACAGCAGCGCCGACACGATGAGCGCGCCGAGGGCGAAGAAGAGGGTCACCGTGCTCCGCAGGCCGAGACGGGACAGCAGGTGGCCCGCGAGGCGCAGCCGGCCGAGCGGCTGTGCTGCCCGCTGCCGCCATCGGGGCGCCCGGGTCGTCGTCACGCCGTGTCCAGCCGGTAGCCCTGGCCGCGGACGGTGACGACGAGGGTGGGCGAGCTCGCCGTCGGCTCGACCTTGGTCCGCAGCCGGCGCACGTGGACGTCGACGATGCGCTCGTCCCCGAAGTAGTCGCGGTCCCAGACCCGCTCGAGCAGGACTCGGCGCGAGAGGACGCGACCCGGCGGTGAGGCCAGCTCGCAGAGGAGACGGAACTCGGTCACGGTGAGGTGCACCTCCTCGCCGCCCCGCCGCACCACCCCGGCGCCCAGGTCGAGCACCAGCGGTCCGTCGTCGTGGAGGAGCAGGGTCGACCCGTGCCCGGCCGAGGGAGCCGGCGAGGCGGCCCGGCGACGCATCGCCCGCAGGCGGGCGCTGACCTCGACCACCTGGAACGGCTTGGTGACGTAGTCGTCGGCGCCCGCCTCGAGGGCCCTGACGATGTCCTCGGTGTCCGTGCGCGCACTGACGACGATGATGGGCGCCTGGCTGAACGGGCGGACCTCGCGGATGAAGGTCACCCCGTCCATGCCTCCGAGCGTGAGGTCCACGAGCATGACGTCGGGTGGGGTGCGGCCGACGAGGACGAGCGCCGCCTCGGCGCTGGCCGCCTCGATGACGTCGTAACCCTCGTCCTCCATCGCGAGGCCCAGGGCAGCACGGATGCCGTCGTCGTCCTCGAGCACCAGGAGCGTCGCCACGACCGCCATCCTGCCAGCGCAAGTTGTGTCCTCGGCTCAGCCGCAGGGTGCGCAGCGGACCGGCGCGTGACGCCGACCGAGACCGTCACGCAACCGCAAAGAGAACGGCGGCGATCCTCAACATCCGAGGGACAGAGTGAGGGAACCGCAGCGCGACCCCGTGAGGGAGGAGAACCGACCATGGCCACGAGCACCGGCACCACCGGCACGCCGCCGCCGTCCGGGTCTCCCGCGCTGCCGCTCCTCGGCGAAAACGACGGCGTGGTTGCCGTGGCCCTCGCCGACGAGGCCGTCGCGGTGGGCCCGGGTGACCTGAGGTGGCACCTCGCCCCGCTCATCACCGGCGGCACCCACACCGTCGAGATCGACGTCTCGCACATCGACCGGCTCTCGTCGGGGAGCATCGCGACCCTCCTCTGGGTCAAGCGGACCTGCGCCGCCCGCCAGATCCGGGTCGTCCTCATCAGCCCCACGACACGCACCCTCGACCAGCTCCGGCGCACCGGGTTGGCCAACGTCCTCGAGATCGGGAGTCAGGCCTCATGACCGCAACGACGCAGCCCCACAGCCTCCAGCAGGTCGAGAGCCGGCCCGAGCCCCGACGCCGACAGGACGGCCCGTCGCTGAAACGCCAGGCGCCGAACCGCCAGCCGCTCGTCCTGCGCCGACTCAGCGGGGCCGGCTTCGACGTCGTCCTCCACGAGGGCGCCCACCGGGCAGCGCGAGTCATCCCTGGCGCCGACCGGCTCTGCGTCGTCGTCGCCGACCAGGGTGGGGCGACGCCGATGGCCGACGACCTGCCGGTCGCCGCGCCGGCCTCCTCGACCACCGTCTGGGTCCATCGCGACGGGTCCCTGTCGGTCCGGGCGTCCTGGGGGCCGCCCGCGCTGCTGGTCCGCGGTGAGCAGATCCTGATGCTCCCCGAGGTGCCCGGGACGACCGGGCAGGCCGTGCTCCGGCCGGGAGACCGACTCGTGGTCCTGTCGTCCGCGGCCTACGAGTCCGCGCCGCAGGAGATCGTCCGGCTGCTCCACGAGGACCCGCCCGGCCTCGCTCGCGCCGAAGCCGGCGCCCTGCTGGGGGTCCTGCTCGGCCAGGTCCCCGGGGGTGGCGGGGCCGTCATCACCCGCCGCGCCGTGTCGGGCGCCCGCACCGACGGGCGGGCAGGGTGATGAGCACCGACGTCCGCACCCCCGACCTCGAGGTCAGCGCCGCGTTCCTCGCCGAGGTGCGCGAGCAGCGGGCCGAGGCCCTCGAGGAGATGGAACGTGCTGCGGCCTCCCTCGACGAGTGGGCGCTCAACGCCGCCCGGGGTCGGCTGCGCGATCTCGAGGAGCTGCTCGACCGCAACGACGCGGGGTGGCAACCGCGGTGTCGCAGCCTCACGGCATGATGGCCCCGGACGGGTGATCCGCAGGGACCAACCCGATGGCACCGTGGGGCGTCACAGAGAGCATGACGACTGTGACCGCGCCCGTGGTCCTGGACCTCCGGGGAGGGGCGATGCCGCACGCGAGCCGCTCGACCCCCGAAGACCGTGGGGACCGGGTCCTCCGCACCGCCCGTGCGATGGACGATGCCCCGCCGCAGGCGGCCCTGCGGGAGGTCTACGACGCCCACTACGGCCGGCTTGCGGGCTGGACGGGCAAGCTCGTCGGAGATCCCGACCTCGCCCACGACCTCGCGACGGAGGCCTTCGTCAAGCTGGTGCGTTCGTGGAGCACCATCGACGAGCCGCGCGCCTGGCTCTACGCGACGACGGCCAACCTCGTGCGCGACCACTGGCGGCGCCGGGGTCGTGAGCAGACGGCATACGGCAAGGTGGGGCTGGCCCAGGAGTCCGCCGCCCCGCCCGACCTCGCGACCCGGCTGACGGTCCGCGACGCCGTCCTCGCGCTGCCCGACCGGCTGCGCGTGGTCGTCCTGCTGCACTACTTCGCCGACCTCACCGTGGCCCAGATCGCCACGCACCTCGGCAAGGCCGAGGGCACCGTCAAGCGCGACCTCTTCGATGCCCGGCACCGGATGGCGCTGCTGCTGGAGGGAGTGCGATGAGCCCCGACGAGCCCCGGTCGGGCGCGCCGACCGGCGACGGGCCGCGCGACCCGGTCGCCGACTTCTTCGCCGCCGCGCGGGAGGACATCGCCGACCTGCACGGCGACGACGCCCGGTGGCTCGAGATCACCCGCGAGGCCGGCCGCCCGAGGCGCACCGGCTGGGTGCGGTATGCCGCGGTCGCCGCGGCCGTCCTCGTCATCGGTGGCTCGGCCTGGGCCATCTCGGCCAAGCGCGCGGGGGTGCCGGTCGTCGCGGCCCACCCCTCCGTCACGCAGACCGTCTACGTCACCCGGAGCCCGGCACCATCCTCCGCCACGGGCAGCAGCGCGCCGAGCCCGGCGTCGCCCGCGACGACCCTGCCGACCACGGCTTCGGCGACCACGGCGGTTCCCGTCCCTGCCGACTTCGCCGTGGCGTCGGTCTCGACCGTCAGCGACGGCAGGCTCTTCGCCCTCGGTCGGGCCACCTGCCCGTCCGGACCCTGCGCGCTGGTCGCGACCTCGACCGACGGCGGCATCACCTGGAGCCTGCGGGGGCAGCTGCAGGGCGTGGGGGTCGCGCCCCGCGGGCCGGCCTCCGGTGCCCTCACCCGGTCGCCCGACTCGGTCAGCGACATCCGCTTCGCCACCGACTCGATCGGCTGGGCGTTCGGCGCCCGGGTGCTGAGGACCACCGACGGCGGCCGGACCTGGGCCCCTTACGCGCACGTCGGTGGTGCCGCGGTCCTCGACGTGGAGACCGACGGCACCGATGTCGTGCTCACGACGGCCGCCGCGTGCGCCGGCGAAGCCTGCTCCGGTCCGGTGAGCGTGATCAGGGCGCCTGCGACGGCGAGCTCGGCGAGCTCGGCGGGAGACCTGGGAGGCACGCTCGACGCCGGACCGGGTGTCACCGCAGCCGACATCGGGTGGTCTGCGGGCAAGGCCGTGATCACCGTGACCGGCGGCAACGGCATACCCGCCCAGCTCCTGCTCACCGACGGCCTGCACCCCGTCGCCGTGACCGGATGCGCCGGCACCGGCGCGGCCCGACTCGTCACCCCGGCCTCCGGCACCACGCTCGATGCCCTGTGTCAGCCCGACGGAGGCGCCGGGCAGCTCGGGTTCGGTGTCGTCACGAGCGGCGACGGTGGGGCGACCTGGACGAGAGTGACCTCGACGGGCCCGGTGGTGGCCAACGCCGGTGGCGTCTCGGTGACGGCCTCCGACCCGAAGCACCTGCTCGTGGTCTCCGGCGGCCGCGCCGACCTGCACGGCTCGATGACGGTCAGCTCCGACGGCGGCCGCAGCTGGCACACCCCGGCGTCGCCCCCGCCGCTGCCCGACCGCGGCTGGGCCTGGGTCGGGTCCCCGGGAGCCGGCACGTTCTACGCCGTGCCGACCGACCCGGCCGGCGGCTTCTGGCGCAGCACCGACGGCGGCGAGACCTGGACCCAGGTCACCGTCGCCGGCTGACGAGGGGGGTCAGGCCGCGCCGACCTCGCGCTCGTCGTCGGTCGCCCGGCGGACGACGATCCGCGTCCACGCCCCGACGTAGACCCGGTCGTCCCCGTCGAGCTCGGTCCGCGGACCGACCGGGATCGGGTCGTCGGGAAGGGGCCCGGAGGCCGGGCCGACGAACGTGCCGTTGGACGAGGCGAGGTCCTCGACGAACCACCGGGTGCCGTCCGTGGTCAGCTGGGCGTGCCGCCGACTGACCCCGGTGTCGTCGGTGCAGTCGATGTCGGGGTGGATGTTGCGGCTCGCCGAGACCCGGCCGACGAGGATGCTGCGGGCCGTCAGGGGGACGACGGCAGGCAACCCCGGAGACGGCATCGGCTCCTCGGCCTCCTGCCCGGCATACCAGTCGGGGTCGATCCAGACCTCCGCCACCCACTCCAGCGGGATCTGCGGCGGTATGCCGGTGCTCCCGGCCGTCGGGGCGACCGCCGGGCCTGCCGCGCCCGGCTGGCTCGGGGCAGCAGCCGACGGGATCTCGGCGGCGGCGCCTTCGGCCGTGCCGCCCTCGACCCCGGCGGCCTCCGACGGGATGCTCACCGGAACACCGTGTTCCGGAACGCCATGATCGGGAGCAGCGGCGTCCAGGTCGAGCGAGCCGACCTCCGGGCTGCCCAGCGCCGGGGAGGCCACCGGCTCGGCCCCCCGCGGGAGCGCCCCGGTGGTGAAGTCGTAGCCGCACGCCTCGCAGAACAAGGCATCGACCGGGTTGACCGTCTGGCAGTTGGGGCAGGTCTGGTCGGTGGGCGCGGCCGGTGGAGGTCGGGTGCCCTCGCCCGGTGGTGCGGCGGCCGCCGGCTGGGCAGCAGGGTCGATCTTCGCGCCGCAGGTGTCGCAGAAGTCCTCGGCCACGGACTGGTGACCGTTGGGGCAGATCACTTCTTCACCCGAGTCGTCTTCGTCGAGGCGGTGTCAAGGGCCATCTCGTCGAGGCGGTCGGCGCCCTTCTTGAGGCGGACGGTGCCGGTCTCGGCGTTGTCGATGTCGACGACCTTGCGCAGCCGCGAGGTCATCTCCTGGTCACCGGCGGCGGTGGCGAGCTGCACGGCCCGGCCGAGCTTGGCCGTCGCGTCGTTGTCGTCCCCGGCCGCCTTGGCCGCGAGCCCGTCCTGGATCGCTGCGGCCAGCTCGGCCTGCCCGGTGTAGCGGGCAACCTGGTCGTCGATCCGAGTGGTGAGGGACTCGTCGTTGGACCACGTCGCCTTGACCAGCGCCTGGGTCTGGACCTCGTCGCCGAGGGTCACCTGGACGCGGGCCGCCAGCTGCTCCTGGCCCACGGTCTTGGCCGGCAGCCGGACGGCGACGTGGAAGTCGCGGCTCTCGTCGGCCCACGCGCCGAGGGGGAAGCCGGAGGTCAGCGGGTTGACCTGGCTGCGGCGGGGGGTGAGGTCGGCGAGGGTCGGCGCGACCTGCTTGACGAACAGGGTCTGGGCGCCCTGCGGCGACCACACCCGCAGGTCGACGTTGGCGACACCGCGGGCCATCGCCTTGCGCATCAGGCTCTGGAACTCTGCCGCCATCTCCTGCGCGGAGGGGATGAGGTCGACGCTGCCCATCAGCGCCGACGCGATCCGGCGGACCTCGTCGACCTGCCAGCGGTCGCCGAGCCCGCGGCAGTCGCACTGGAACCGGCCGGAGGCGGCCCCGATCGAGCGGGTCAGCTCGTCGGGGGTCTCGTGCTCGTTCGCGCCGTCGGTGAGGAGGATCGCGTGGCGCTGGGTGGCCTGGGGGACGGTGTCGAACACCTCGGTGGCCTTGGTGAGCCAAGTGCCCATCGCCGTGCCGCCGTCAGCGCGGAACTGTCCGATGGACGCGATCGCGGCCCGCCGGGAAGAGGCGTCCATGCGCACCATCTGCTGTCCGCCGTGGGCCGGGGGGAACACGAGCGTCCCGACGTGGTTGCCGGCGATCACCGCGAACCACGTGCCGTCGAGGATCTCGTTGAGGGCGGCCGTCGCGGCGTTGCGCCCCTGGGCGATGCCGTTCTCGCCCATCGACCCGGACGTGTCGACGATGATGATCTCCGCGGCGTCCGTCACCCCGGCCCCCGCCTGCCCGGCCCCGCGGCAGGTCACCCGGACGATCGCGTGGACGTCGGTGCCCCCGTCGGGGAGGAACTCGTTCTGGAAGACCTCGGCGGTGAACTGTGCCATCAGGGGGTGTCCTTTCCATCGTCGGGCGCGGCGTCGTCGGTCGCGACCTCGGGTGTCGTGCTGCGGTCGGGTGTCTGCGGGCTGTCGGGAGGGGGGAGCGTCGCGGTCGGGGGTGACTCGGGTGCGTCCCCTGATTCCACACCGTCCGCCGGGTGGGGACCAGGGGAGGGGGTCCCGCCCGGTGTCGACACCCCTGCTTGTGGGCTCGCGGGTGGCTCGACCGGTGCCACGACGGGCGGCTCGGGCTTCGGGTCCACGGCCCCGACGCGCGCCAGCGTGACGGTGATGTTGTCCATCCCGCCTCGCTCGAGGGCGAAGTCGGTCAGGCCCTGCGCGAGGCTCCACGGGTGCCTGGCGCCCGTCCCGAGCCGCGCCATCGTCGCGTGGACGAGGGCCCTGAGGTCGGTGGCGTCCGAGCAGTAGTTCCACAGCCCGTCGCTGCACACCATCAGCCACCCGTCGTCGACGAGGTCGAGGTCGGCGGTGTGCGGCGTCAGGTCCTCGGGTGCGTCCACGCCGAGCCACCGCGTGATCGCGTGCGCCCCGGGGCTGGTCTCGGCCTCCTCGCGCGACATCCCGGCGCTGATCTGCTCGGCGGCGAACGAGTCGTCCCGCGTGAGCTGGCGGGCCGGGGCTGCCGGGTCGTCGGGGAGCCAGTATGCGCGGCTGTCCCCGACGTTGCCGACGACGGCGAGGCCGTCGTCGATGATCGCGGCGACGAACGTGCACGACGGGGGGTTCTCGACCTCGCGGTCGGCCGTTGTCGCGACAACAGCAGCCAGCGCGGCCTGGACGGACTCGTCGAGCCGGGCCGCCATCGAGGCGACGATCGCCGTCCGGGTGCCCATGCCGCGGGCCACGGGGTCGTCGAGGACGTCCCGGGCGGCGCGGCTGGCGGCGAGGCTGGCGATGTGCGAGTCGGTGGAGTTCGAGACGCCGTCGCAGACGACGAGCACGGCGAACGACAGCTGCGCCGGGTCGGCGTGGAGCGCCATCGCGTCCTCGTTGCGCGAGTGCCGGATCCCGATGTCGCAGACCCCGGCGACCCAGGGCGCCGGCTCCTCGGCGAAGTGGTCGCGGGGGTCGCGCTGCTTGGTCCCGCAGTTGTCGCAGTACCCGTCCTCGTAGTGGCCCTCGCCGCACTGCGCGCACAGGACCCCGGCGGGCGGCGGGGGCACCAGGGCCACGGTCTCGACCCGTCGGGAGACCGGACCGGTCCACCCGACGTCCAGCGGTGACTCCGAGCCGGCCTCGGCCGTCACCGGGTCGACCGGCACCCCGCGTGGGGCGACACCGCCCGAGGCGAGCTGGCTCGTCGCCCGACCTCCGGTGAAGTCGTAGGAGCACTCCTCGCAGAACAGCGCATCTGCCGGGCGCGCTGCCCCGCAGTTGGGGCACGCTGAGGCCGGTGGCGACCCCGGGGCGGTGCTGGCCCCAGGGCCCACGCTGGGAGTCGTCATGTGGTCCGTCCCCTTCGTCGGTGCGTGCGTCGGTCGATCTGTCGAATCCGTGCTGTCAGTGCGGGTTTCGCCCGGAGCTCCGCTCCCGCGAGCTCCCCGGCCGGGTATGCCGCGTCCCCGCCACGGCGGGCCCGCCACGCCGTGCGCGGCTCAGCGGAGCGACCAGGGTCGGACCGCGTTGGCCTCGTCGACGAGCCGGACGCGTTCCTCCTTGGCCGGGGAGAGCCGCGCCAGCTGGCGCAACGCGATCTCCAGAGCCTCCCGCATCCCCTTCGCGGTCGCGAGGTGGGTCCCGATCCGCAGCCCCGGGACCTCGCCCGCGGTGCTCACGGCGGACAGGCTGTTCTCGTAGATCCGCACCTCGAGGCGGGCGCGGTCGGTGGGGTCCATCAGGACCCCGTCGATGCTCGAGTGCGCCTGGGCGAGCACCTCGAGACCGACGCCGGGCTGGGCGAGGAGATCGGCGCGGGCCTGACGGGCCAGGGCATAGGCCCGGGAGGTCGACGGGATGAGGTCGAGCGCCTCGACCGCGCCGGCGAGGTCGCCGCGCTGCCGGCGCAGGCGGGCCATGCCGAACGCCGCCGCCGGGGTGTAGTTGGCGTCGGTGCGGGCGCACGCGGCATACAGGTTCTCGGCGATGTCGAGCTCGCCGCTGGTCTCGCAGCTGTAGGCGAGGGCCAGCTTGGGCGCGAGCTCGCCCGGCACCTGGCCGTAGACGGCGTTGAAGGCGCTCCCTGCCGCACTACCGGCACCGCCTGAGCTGCCCGAACTGCTCGCAGCGCCCGCGACCTGTCCGCTGCGGGTGTCGCCCTGCTGCAGCGCGGCGAGTCCCTGCATCCAGACCGCACGCCACTCCCACGGGTCGGTGCGGAGCATGGTGTTGACCGTGCGGTCGACGAGGTCGGGCCGACCCGCGAGCAGGGCTGTGCGGCACAGCTCCAGCTGCACCTCGGGCGTCTGCGAGGGAGCGAGCCCGAGGGCCTCGAGCCGCTCCTCCGGCGTGGTCCCGGCGAGGCCGTGGAGCCAGCTCGCCTGCGGGTCGGTCGGGTCGACACGCAGCCCGGGCAGGGTCATCCAGTCGAGGGTGTCCGAGGAGATCGACGGGGCCTCGAAGAGCAGCGAGGAGGCGGAGCCGACCGCCCGGCCGCGGCCCTTCTTGTCCTGGGCGACGATCTCGCGCAGCACCCCGAGCATCTGCACGCGCATCTCGTCGGCCGAGGCGAAGCGGTCGTCGGGCGACTTCGCGCAGGCCTTGAGCAGCAACCGGTAGAGCGAGTCGTAACGCTGGAAGAGGGGGGTGTCGTCCACGGAGGGCAGCGAGCTGATGAAGGTCGACTGGTAGCCGCGGAACTCCATCATGAGCACGACGAGGGTGCGGCCGATCGTGTAGATGTCGGACGCGACCGTCGTGCCCTGGGCGGCGACCTCGGGGGCCTGGTAGCCGACGGTGCCGAAGATCGCCGAGTCGTCGTCGTCGATCCGGCGCACGCCGCCGAGGTCGATGAGCTTGATGTTGTCGCCGACCTGGATGAGGTTGTCGGGCTTGAAGTCGCAGTAGACGAGGCCGAGGTCGTGGAGGTACTGGAAGGCCGGGAGGATCTCGATGATGTAGGCGAGGGCCTGGTCGGCGGGGATGGGGTCGTAGCGGCCGGCCGCGCGCATCCGCTGCTTGAGCAGCGCCTTGAGCGAGGTGCCGCCGACGTATTCCATGACGATGTAGCCGGCCTCGTCGAAGGTGACGAAGTTGTAGATCTCCACGATGTGCGGGTGCGAGACCTGCGCGAGGAAGCGCTGCTCGGCGATCGCGGCGGCGAGAGCATCGGGGTCGCCGGAGTTGAGCAGGCCCTTGAGGACGACCCAGCGGTTGGAGACGTTGCGGTCCCGGGCGAGGTAGATCCAGCCGAGGCCGCCGTGCGCGAGGCAGCCTGCCACCTCGTACTGCCCGGAGACCAGGTCACCCGCCTTCAGCTTCGGGTCGAAGGAGAACGCCTGCCGGCACTTGGGGCAGAAGCCCGTCGTGCGCCCGGCGCGCCCGTCGTGCCCACGCCCGACCGCGGTGCCGCAGTTGGAGCAGTAGCGCTTGTCTTCGGGGACGACCGGGTCCTTCATCACCGCCTTGCTCGCGTCGATCTCGGGTACAGGGGGGATGGTCGTCAGGCCGGCACCGAGCCGGGCGGTGCGCATCCGCTGCGAGCCCGTGCCGACCCGACGCGTCGTGCGACTGCCGCCCTGGCTGGCGCGCAGCGACCCGAGCGCGGTGGAGGCGAGGCGGTTGCTCGCCCGCGACATCATCGACGGTGAGCTGTCGAGCCCGGCGGGGCCGGCGATCGGGGCCGGCGACTCCGCCGAGGTCCCGCAGACGTCGCAGAAGCCGTCGAGGACGTGCCCCTGGCAGCCCGGCTGGGTGCACGGTGAGCCGTTGGGGACGGACGAGCTGATCTGCTGCTGGACGGCTGGCGGCAGACCGCTGCCGTCGTCGTCGTCGCCCTCGGGGTCGCCCTCGGCCGCGATCGACGTGGCGGTGCCGCCGGTGCCCGGGGTGCCGCAGACGTCGCAGTAGCCGTCGACGACGGTTCCCTGGCAGCCGGGCTCCTGGCAGGCCCCGGTGGCGGACGTGGCGCCGGTGGCGGACCCAGCAGGCGCCACGGGCGCGGCCGGTGGCGCCGACGCCGGGGTTCCGCAGACGTCGCAGTAGCCGTCGAGGATGTGGCCCGTGCAGCCCGGCTGGGTGCAGGCGGGCCCGGTGGTCGTCTGGGTCATCGGGACCCCCCGGTCCGTGAGGTCGCTCGTGTGCGGGTGGTCATCAGGGGCGCCCCGGTGGGCCGGCGGTGGCGGTCCGGAGGTAGGTCTGGAAGGCCGCGGTCAGGGCCCTGACGCGGGCCATGTCGGTGGGCGACGCGGCGAAGGCCCGCTCGAGCCGGGCGGACAGCTCCTCGAGGTCGGCCAGCAGACCGACCGGTATGCCGGCCGCGCGGGCCTGTGCGCCCAGCGCGCCCACCAGCCCGTGGGCCTCGTCGCGCTCGGCGAGCGCATCGGCATACGCGGCGTGGGCGCGGGTCAGGGCGCGGCCGACGGCGTCGAGCCGGCCGAGGTAGGCCTCGAGCGCCTGGCGCGTGGTGGGCACCTCGCCGAGGGCCATGACGTCCGGGATGGCGAGCCGGGGCGCGGGGGTGACGGCCGCGACGGCCTGGTCCTCGAGGAGGTGGATCGCCCCACCCCGGGCCGCGAGCTCGGTACGCAGCTGCGTCGCCCGCGCCGCGTCGCGGGCGGCGTCGAGGCGTTGGCCGGCCTCGACGATGAGGTCGCGTTCGAGGGTCGAGGCGTCGTACTCCAGGGGGGCGAGCAGCCCGCCCACGTCGGCGCCGCGCCTGGCCCGCTCGGTGACGTCGATGAGCCGCTGGTCGAGCCGCTGCACGAGCCGGCGGGTCGCCTCGCGCTCGGTCGGCGGCACGATGACGACCTGGTCGCGGATCCGCTCGACCGTCTCGCGGACGTCCTTCAGCCGGGTGCCGACCTCGGCGCCGGAGGGCTCGAGGGAGAGGCGGGCGCGCAGCGAGGACGTCATCGCATCGGAGAGTCGGCAGGCCTCCGGCAGCGACAGGGCGAGGGCCCCGGAGGTCGAGGGAGCGATGACGCCTGCGGCCGACCCGGGCGCGACGTCGAGCCGTCCCCAGATGAGCGCCGCGATCTTCTGGGCCTCGCTCGGGCCGACCCGGCCGCTGTCGAAGGTGACCGCGAGGAGGTCGTAGCGGTCGGAGATGGCCTTCCACAGGGCCATCGAGACGAGCATGTCGCGGCTGAAGGAGTCGCGCTCGCTCGAGGCGAGCGCGGCGGAGTCGAGCCCGTCGAGCTCGTTCTTGCGCCTGTCGCGCCACACGCCGAGATCCCGGAGGAAGCCGAAGGCCTCCTGCGGCGTGACGGTGCCGCCGAGCCGGCCTGGTGCGTCGGGCGCCGACCCGGTGGCGGCTGGGCCGGACGAGCCGGAGGAACCGGCCGGGGTAGGGGAGGGGAGATCGAGCGACATGGGCGTGATCAGGGCCGTCCGTACTTCGACACCGGAGGGGCCGGCGCCGGCCCGAGCGGACCGGCGAACCACTTGTCGTAGATGGCCTTCCACCGGCCGTCGGCCTTCATCTGGTCGAGCAGGGTGTTGGTGAACTGGACCAGCGCCTTGTTGCCGAGGTTGAAGCCGAGGCCGTAGGGCTCGACGGTCAGCGCGGTGGCCTTCGGGACGACGGCGTAGGGGTCCTGCGCAACGAGGCCGGCGAGCACCGTGTCGTCCCCGGCGATGGCGTCGACCTTGCCCTGCTGGAAGAGCACGAGGCAGCCGGTATGCGTGGCCGCACCGACCACGGTCACGCCCTGCGTCCTGATGAAGTCGATCGTCGAGGTGCCCGTCGGGGCACAGACCGACTTCGTCGAAGCCTTGAGGGCGTCGAAGGTCGTGTCCGTCGCCCCCTTGGCCACCAGGAGCTTCAACCCGGCCTGGTAGTACTCCGCCGAGAACGCGATCTGGCCCCATCGCGCGCACGTCATCGACATGTTGCGTGCCACCATGTCGACCCGGTCGGTCATCAGGGCCGGGATGCGGTCGGCCGCCGGGATGACGACGAGCTGAATCTTGTTCTCGTCGCCGAAGCGCGCCTTCGCCACCGCCCTGGCGAAGTCGATGTCGAAGCCCTCGATGGTGCTCGGGTTCGTCAGGGGGTTGTTCGCCCCCAGCAGCATCGAATCGGCCGAGACCCCGACCCGGAGCCGCCCGCGCTTGGTCATCTCGGCCGCGAACTTGTCCGACGTGAGCAGGTTGGTGTCGAGGGACGGCAGGGGCGCGTAGGAGGTCAGGAAGTCGGGGGTGCAGGTGGCGCTCGCGGGCGTCGGGACCTTTGCGGGTGGGGTGGTGGTCGACGGCGGGACCTGGGTGGCCGGGTAGTTCCCGCCCGAGCCGCAGGCGGCGAGGAGGACGGCCGCGACGGTGGTCAGGATGGCGGCTCGCGTGGTCCGCGACCATGGCGCACCCCTCATCGGTATTCCTCCAGCCGCTGGCCGAACCCTCGGAGGGTGAGCCCCGCCGCGACGAGGCAGATGAGCAGCAGCGCCCAGCCCGCGAAGGTCGACACGGTGCGGGGGGCGAGGACCCCGTCGCTCGTGGTGGCGGCTGACACGGTGAGGGCCTGCGTGGCCGTGTCGCTGAACGTCGCGAAGGCGGCGTTGGCGCTCCCGGCACCCGTGGCGCCGGCGGCGTTGACGGCCAGCTGCCACTCACCCCCGTCGTCGAGCGCCCGGATGGCCTGGTGCGCCTTGATGTAGACGGCCCACTGGGTGGACAACGTGGACTGCGTCGCCACGGCCTCCGCGCCGCCCAGGTCCGTGATGGCGTCGGTGACCACCTTCGACTGGCTGGCCCAGCTCGTCTCGAAGGCCGTGCCTGAACCACGTGCGATGAGGGTGAGGCTCTCGTTGGCCTTGGCGTCGAACGCGGCAGAGCGGATCGTCGCGAGGTCGAGGGTGGCCGTGAAGGTGGAGCTGCGCACGGAGCTGATCTGGTTCGCGACCTGGCTCACGGTGGTGGCCCCGACGACGAGGGCGATGAGGACGAGGACGACGCCGACGACGACCGGGACGTTGAGGTAGCGGTGGGTGCGGCGGGCCAGCCAGATCAGGCCCCCGAACAGCACGAGGAGCGCGACGCCGCCGGAGACCGCGAGCCAGATGCTGCGGGTGCTGAGGTCGAACTCCTCGGCGGTCCGCGCCGTGTTGGCCTGGTTGAGCGCGGTCACGATGGGCAGCGCACCCGAGCGCAGCCCGGCGCTCGCGTTGCTGAGATAGGTCGCCCCGACGGGAAGTCCCTGCCGGTTGTAGGCGCGCGCCTGCTCGACGAGCGCCGTGTAGGTCTGGAACTGCTGGTTGAGGGCGCCGAGAGCGGCGCCGTCGGCGGGCTGGGCCTCGGCCGCCTCCGCGATCGTCTGGGCCACCCGGCCGATCGAGGCGTCGTAGTCGGCCCGCTGGACCGGTTTCTCGAGGCCGCCGGCGAGGAAGGCATTGGTCGCGTCGGCGTCGGCCCGCAGGAGGTCGGCGTAGATGCTCTGGACCCGCACGACCTGGGTGGTGTTGTGGTCGGCCCGCTCGAGCGCCGCCGAGGACGTCCACAGCGTCTGCGAGCCGATGACCCCGAAGACGGCCGCAGCCAGGGCGACGAGCGCCGCGACCAGCCGCATCCGCCCCGGCGTGCCGGTGAAGGTCGTCCGCAGCACCCGTCGCAGGCCCCGGCGTGGGGGGACGGCCGGCGCCGCCAGGCGTGGGTCGCGGGCTCCCGGTCCGGTCGGTGTGCCGGTCGGTGTGCCGGTCGGTGCCGGTGCGCCGGACGCCTGGGCCGGCCGTGTGCCCGGGGACGTGATCGGCGGCGCCCCCGTCGACTGCTGGCTCATGCGGGGCCTCCCCCCTGAGTGGTGCCGGGTGCCTCCGGGAACGGGTCGACCGCATCCTGCGGCGTCGACGGATCCACTTGTGCCGGAACGGCGCTGGCATCCGGACGGAAGTCCTCGGCGAGGAGCTCACGCAGCTGCGCGTGCGTCGGCTCCTCGACGTCCTGGATGCGGACGGCCTGGCGGCCGATCGCCTCCTCGAGCAGGTTGCGGGCGAACCGGCCGTTGCCGAAGGCCATCGTGCGTGGGGTGACCTCGAGGATCTCCCGGAAGGCGGTCTGCGCTCCTGGGGTGACGTCGTAGTCGGCGTCGGTCGCGAGCTTGTCGAGGATGTGGCGCAGCTCGTCGTCGGTGTAGTCGGCGAACTCCACCGTGGTCTTGAAGCGGCTCGCGAGCCCGGGGTTCTGGGCGATGAAGCCGACCATCGGGTCGGGGTAGCCGGCGACGATGACGACGAGGTCGCGGCGGTGGTCCTCCATCTCCTTGACGAGGGTGTTGATCGCCTCGGTGCCGTACTGGTCGCCGGAGAGGGCATAGGCCTCGTCGATGAAGAGGACGCCGCCGATCGCCTTCGCGCAGACCTCGGCGGTCTTGATCGCCGTCTGGCCGAGGAAGCCGGCGACGAGCTCGCTGCGGTCGACCTCGATGACGTGGCCGCCCGTGAGCAGGCCGAGGGCCTTGTAGATGCCGGAGACCATCCGGGCGATCGTCGTCTTGCCGGTGCCCGGGTTGCCCACGAAGATCAGGTGCCGCGTCACGTCGGGGTTGCGCAGGCCGGCCGCCTCGCGTTTGAGCTCGACCTTGAGCATCGCGACCTGCTGCTTGACCTCCGCCTTGACGCGGTCGAGGCCGATCATCCCGTCGAGCTCGGCGATCAGCTCCTCGACCGACCGCTCCGGCTCCTTCGCGGCCTCCGCATCGGTGGCGGTGACCGTCGTCGCCGCGGCCTCGCCCGCCGGCTGCCCCGCACCGTCGACGGGGGCAGTCGGCACCTCGCCGGTGGGCGGTGCGGCCGGGTCGGGCGCGGGGCCCCCCGGAACCCCGGGGACCGGCCGGCCGGTCAGCTTGGCGATGTTCTGGAGCGCCGCCTGGAGGACGGGGTCGTCGGCCGGGGCGCGGTCCGGGTCGTAGGACGGGCCGGCGGCGCCGGCCGGACCTGCTTCGTCGACTGCCCGCAGCATCCCGGACACGGCGTCGCCCGAGGTGGGCGGTCGGGGTGTCGCACTGAGGGCGGACCGGGCAGCGATGGTGTGGAGCGCGGGGGGGACCGCTTTCGCGCCGGCCCGCTGGGCCGCGGCCACCCCGATGATGTTGTCGGCGACGCGGGCGTTGGTCGTCCCCAGCGCGGCCGCCGCCTCGACGACCGCGACCAGGGCGTCGGCATACCGCTGGGCCTGCCCGCCGGTGGTGCGCAGGCGCGACAGCGTGTCGGTCGGCGAGGTGCGCCAGCGGCGGCCGGTGGAGCCGGCGTCGACGAAGGCCTGGACGCTCGCCGCGACGTCGCCGGGGTCGGCCATGCCGGTCGAGAGGGCCCAGTCGCGGGCGGCCTCGAAGGTCGGTGACGCCGGCTCGGCCACCGTCGCCGCGAGCACGACACCCTCCCGGCGGGCTTCCTGCGGGTCGACGCCGATCTCCTTGGCGACCCCGGCCAGGGCGTCGAGCGAGCGCTGCAGCTCGGATCCCCCCGAGGAGCCCGAGCCGCCGTCCTCGCCGGAGCTGCGTGAGAAGAGGTTGCGGACCACTAGGCCTGCCTCCCCGTGCCACCAGTAGGCGGGTTGAGCGGCGCCGGCTGCCCGAACAGGTCGGTGGTCGGCGGCATGGGGGTCGACGGGACGACGCCGAGGGCGAGGTCGCCCCCGCCGCTCGCGGCGCCGAACTTCTCCTGGAGGAAGCGCCCGTGGACGATCAGGGCCTGGGCGTCGGCGCGGCATACGGCGTCGAAGACCTTGTCCATCGTCGCGCCGAGCAGGTCGAGCTGGTCGATGAGGATCATCAGCGGCGTCTTGCCGCGGTCGACCGGGCGGGAGTCGGCCCACTGGCGCGGCAGTCGGAGGTAGCCGCCGATGGCGTCGGGGAGGTAGTTGGTCGCCGTGGCCATGACGTCGTATGCCGCGTCGCTGCCGGCTCCGAGGGTGGCGAGCCGGGGCACGGTGTCGCGCACGACCCGGGCCACCCGGCCGAGCCGGGACTGCACCATCGCGGGCGCCTTGCCCTCCCGCGCCTGCAGCTCGACGCGGTCGACGGCCTCGAGGAGGTCCTGGCTCGTCGGCACCGCGTGCACGTCGAGAGCAGGGTCGGGCTCGGCAGGTCGCTTCGAACCGAAGCCGAACCACGAGCCGATCCCCATGTGGAGCTCTTCCCCTGTGCGTGTGGGTGGGTGGGCGGGCCGGATGGCGGCCGAACGGGACCGGCGGACCTACCGGCCGAGGTCGAGGGCGCCCATCTGGATGGCGGGGTTCTGCTTGTTGACGCGGTCGAGGTAGGCCTGCGACTTGTTGACCTCGCCCTCGAGCACCCCGATGGTCGTGGCCATGTTGTCGAGGGCCTGGACCTTGAACGTGTCGATCGCGTCCATGGTCTGGTAGATGTTCGCGAAGGCCGCCTGCAGCTGGGGCAGGCCGATCGTGGCCGCCGCCGCCTGCTCCTGGATCTTCACCGAGTTGTCGCGCAGCATCTCCGACGTCGACTGGATGAGGTTGGACGTCGTCGTGTTCAGGGCGGTGATCTGGTCGAGCACGAGCTTCTGGTTGCCGAGCGCCTGCGCCACGATGACCGCGGTGCGCAGCGCCGAGATGGTCGTCGTCGACGCGCGGTCGACGCCCTTGATGAGCTCGAGGTTGTTCTTGATGACGATGTCGATCGCGAGGTAGTTCTGGATCGAGACGGCGAGCTGGGTCAGCAGGTCCTGGTGCTTCTGGCGGACGTAGAAGAGGACGTCCTGCTTGAGGCTGGTCGCCTTCTCCGGGTCGGTCGCCTCGAGCGTGGCGATCTGCGCGGTGAGCTTGGAGTCGAGCCGCTCGGCGATGTAGACGTACTGGTTCAGCCGGCCCATGGCGTCCCACAGGTTCTGCTTCTCCATGTTGAGGGCGACGTTGTCCTTGGTCAGCTCGTCCTGGCCGTTCTTGAGCGAGACGATGATCCCGTCGAGGTGGCTCTGGGCGGACTGGTACTTGCGGAAGTAGTCGGTGAGCTTGTCGCCGAAGGGGATCATGCCGAAGATCTTCTTGGCCCCGGTGGCCTGCGAGGGGTCGAGGCCCTCGACCGTGCGCCTCAGGTCGAGCAGTGTCTGGCTCACCTTGGAGGTCTCGTTGAGCCCGCCGTCCTGCAGGGCCTTGATCGGGGCCTTGAGGAGCCGGTTGCTCGACTCCGCCGCCTGGCGGATGTCGGAGTCCCCCATGGTGCGCACGTCCGCGGCCTTGGCCTCGAAGGTCGGGCTGCGAGTCTCGGCCGTGAGCAGCGCGCTGAGGAAGCCCTCGACCTTGGCGTCGAGTGGGGGCAGGGCCGCCTCGGGCACCTGGGGCGCCATCTTCGGGGCCGCGGTCGTGCTGACGGCCGTGGTCGCGGCCGGCGGGGCCAAGGTCAGCGTCGAGGTGGCGGCAGGGGGGGCCAGGGACTGCACCGCGTCCATCGGCGTCGAAGGCTGGTCGCTCATCGTGTCCTCGTTCGGTCGTGTGGGTCTGGGTCTGGGTCTCGGTCGCGGCGGGAGCGGGGCGTCAGGGGGACGACATCAGGGCTGTGGCTTCGACGCCGTGACATCAGGGCTGTGACACCTGTCTCCTTCCAGACGTGTGGCCAATCTACGCGGTTCCCCTGCGGCGTCGCGCGCGAGATCGACCCCCGCAGAGCGCGCTGTTTTCCGGGAGACCGCCACGGGGTAGGAATGGGGGATGGCCACCGACACGATGATCTCCGTCTCCCGCACGATCAACGCTCCCGCGCCCGACATCTTCGACGTGCTCACGCTGCCCTCGCGGCATACCGAGCTCGACGGGTCGGGCTTCGTCGTCTCCGACGACCACAACGACCGCATCACCGGGACCGGGCAGGTCTTCACGATGAACATGACCGGCCCGCACATGGGCGGCGACTACAAGACCGAGAACCACGTCATCGGCTACGACAAGAACAGCCTCGTGGCCTGGGCGACCGCGCCCGCCGGCGCCGAACCGCCCGGCTGGGAGTGGGTCTGGGAGCTCAAGGCCGACGGGCCGGACTCGACGGACGTCACGCTGACCTACGACTGGAGCCGGGTCACGGACAAGGACCTCCTGCAGCAGATCGGGTTCCCGCTGGTCTCCAAGGACCAGCTCGAGGACTCGCTCGGCAACCTGGCCTCGGCCGTCTCCAGCTGAGCGGCGGCGGGCGCGTCGATGGAGGCTGCGGAGAGTGGGCCGCCTGTCGAGGGGATCGAGGGGATCGAGCGGATCGAGCGGATCGAGGTCACGAGGCGGTTCGAGGCGCCTGCCGCCGCGGTCTTCGCGGTCCTCACCGACCCTCAGGGTCACGTCGCCATCGATGCCTCGGGCATGCTCCAGAGCGCCGACGGCGACCCGGTGCGGGCGGTCGGTGACGAGTTCGTGGTGCACATGGACCGTGAGTCGCTCGGCGACCTCGACCTCGGCCGCTACCACGTCACAGTGCGGATCACGCAGTACGAGCAGGACCGCCTCCTCGCGTGGGACGTGCTCGGCCGGCTGCGGCCCCAGATCGGGCACGTCTACGGCTACCGGCTCGAGCCTGCCGCCGACTCCACCGAGGGTGCTGAAACTGTCGGGGCGACCCTGGTGACGTCCTTCTACGACTGGTCGGGCATCGACCCGGTCTGGCGCGAGCGGGCCGCCGCGGGGCAGGGGATCGCCTTCCCGATCATCTCGGCGGCGAACCTCAGGGCCACGCTCGGCATCCTCGACCGCACCGTCCAGCGCGGATACCCGCGGGCGTGACTTCTCCCGTCCGCGTCCCCCGCGTCCCCCACGTTTCTCGCGTGCCCGGCTACCCGTATGCCGCGGTGGTGCCGACCCGGTGGAACGACAACGACGTCTACGGGCACGCCAACAACGTCATCTACTACGTGGCCATCGACACCGTGGTCAACGCCTGGATGATCGAGCACGGCCTCGACATCGAGGCCGGCGAGGCCATCGGCCTCGTCGTGGAGTCCGGGGTGCGCTTCCTCGGGTCGATCACCTACCCCGACGTCTTCGTGCTGGGGCTGCGGATCATCCGGCTCGGCACCTCCAGCGTGCGGTGGCAGGTAGCGATGGAGCGGGCGAGCGACGGGGTGCGGATCGGCGAGGCGAGCTACGTCCACGTCTTCGTCGACCGGGCGACCCGCCGTCCCACGCCGATCCCCGGCGCGCTCCGGACCGCGATGCAGCCGCTCGTCCACCCGGAGCGGCCGGACGCCTCCGCCGACGGGCATTGACCGTCCTGGTGCCGCCGGGGCAGGATGTCGAGATAGTTGGAAACTAGTTTCCGCACAGCGGAAAAACTGAAGGAGATCCTCCCGATGCCCGATGGCGTGCAGGTGACCGGCCCGATGGGCCCACGTTTCGACGAGGTGCTCACGAGCAAGGCGCTCGCCTTCCTCGCGGATCTCCATCGCCGCTTCGACGGGCGACGGCGCGAGCTGCTCACCGCCCGCGAGGACCGGTATGCCGCGCTGGCCGCGGGCGGCACGCTCGACTTCCTGCCGGAGACGCAGGGCGTCCGCGACGGCGACTGGCGGGTCGCGGACCCGGCGCCCGGGCTCGTCGACCGTCGCGTCGAGATCACCGGGCCGGTCGACCGCAAGATGACCATCAACGCGCTGAACTCCGGCGCGAAGGTCTGGCTCGCCGATTTCGAGGACGCCTCGACCCCGACGTGGGACAACGCGGTCAACGGCCAGCTCAACCTCAAGGTCCCTCGACCGCACCATCGACTTCACGGGCGACAACGGCAAGTCCTACGCGCTCGGCGACGGTGACCTCGCGACCATCGTCCCTCGCCCGCGGGGCTGGCACCTCACCGAGAAGCACCTCCTGGTCGACGGCGAGCGGATCTCCGGCTCGCTCTTCGACTTCGGGCTCTTCTTCTTCCACTGCGCCCAGCGCCAGCTCGACGCCGGCAAGGGCCCCTACTTCTACCTGCCGAAGATGGAGAGCCACCTCGAGGCCCGGCTCTGGAACGACGTCTTCGTCCGCGCCCAGGAGGCCATCGGCATACCGCAGGGGACGATTCGCGCGACCTGCCTCATCGAGACCTATCCCGCGGCCTTCGAGATGGAGGAGATCCTCTACGAGCTGCGCGAGCACTCGTCCGGCCTCAACGCCGGCCGCTGGGACTACATCTTCAGCGTCATCAAGAAGTTCCGCACCCGCGGCGCCGACTTCCTCCTGCCCGACCGGGTCCAGGTGACGATGACGGTGCCGTTCATGCGGGCCTACACCGAGCTGCTGGTGAGCACCTGCCACCAGCGCGGCGCCCACGCGATCGGTGGGATGTCGGCGTTCATCCCGGCCAAGGACCCGGAGGTCAACGCGGCGGCCTTCGCCAAGCTCACCGAGGACAAGACGCGCGAGGCCGATGACGGCTTCGACGGGTCGTGGGTCGCCCACCCCGGCATGGTCACGGCGTGCGACGAAGCCTTCACCGCCGTCCTGGGCGACCGCCCCAACCAGCGGGAGAAGACGCGAGACGACGTGCACGTTACTGCCGCACAGCTGCTCGACGTCAAGGCTACTCCCGGAAACGTGACCGAGGCCGGCCTGCGCGCCAACATCAGCGTCGGGATCCAGTATCTCCACGCGTGGCTCCGTGGCCTCGGGGCCGTTGCGATCAACAACCTCATGGAGGACGCCGCGACAGCCGAGATCTCTCGGTCGCAGGTGTGGCAGTGGATCCATCTCGGCGTCGAGCTCGACACCGGCGCCGTCGTGACGAGCAAGCTGGTCCACGACCTCGTGCGCGAGGAGCTGGCCAAGCTGCCGGGAGCGCCGGAGGACTACGAGGCGGCCACCCACACCTTCCTCGCCGTCGCGGTCGCCGACGACTTCGAGGAGTTCCTCACCCTGCCGGCCTACGAGCAGATGGCCTGAGAGAATCAGCGCGAGATTCGGTACCGGACAACGGTCAACGAGCGGAGTCGACATGGACGTCGAGGCACTGACGGCAGTACTCACCCCGGTGCTGCCCGAGGGGGCGGTGATCACCGACCACCAGCGGCTGCGCACCTACGAGTGCGACGGCCTGGCGCAGTACCGCGTCGTCCCGGCGCTCGTGGTCGTCCCCGAGACCGCCGAGCAGGTCGCAGCCGTCGTCGCGGCCTGCGCGGAGCGCGGGATCCCTTTCGTGGCACGGGGATCCGGCACCGGTCTCTCCGGAGGCGCCCTTCCCCACGCCGACGGCGTGCTTATCGTGCTCTCGCGGATGCGCGCCATCCTCGAGATCGACCGGGCCAACCAGCGGGCGGTCGTGGAGCCCGGCGTGATCAACCTCCAGCTGAGCAACACCACCCGCCCCGACGGCTACTACTACGCGCCCGATCCCTCGAGCCAGCAGGTCTGCTCGATCGGGGGCAACGTCGCCGAGAACTCCGGGGGCGCCCACTGCCTGAAGTACGGCTTCACGACGGGGCACGTCACCGGGCTCGAGCTCGTGACCCCGGCCGGTGAGCTCCTCCGGATCGGTGGCAAGGCACCGGACGCGCCGGGCTACGACCTCCTCGGCGCGGTCGTCGGGTCGGAGGGCACCCTCGGCATCGCGACCAGCGTGACGGTGCGGCTCACCCGCACCCCCGAGTCGGTGGAGACCCTCCTCGCCGCGTTCCCCGACACCGACACCGCCGGGCAGGCCGTCTCGTCGATCATCGGGGCCGGCGTCATCCCCGCAGCCATCGAGATGATGGATGCGCTCGCGATCGAGGCGGCCGAGGCGGCCGTCCACTGCGGCTACCCGGCGGGGGCCGGCGCGGTGCTCATCGTCGAGCTCGACGGGGCCGCCGCCGAGGTCCGTCACCAGTTCGACCAGATCAGCGAATACTGCACTGCCGCAGGGGCGTTCGAGATCCGCATCGCCCAGGACGACGCCGAGCGGGCCCTCTTCTGGAAGGGGCGTAAGTCGGCCTTCGCCGCCGTCGGACGGATCAGTCCGGACTACATCGTCCAGGACGGCGTCATCCCGCGCACCGCCCTGCCCGAGGCGCTGCGGCGGATCACCGCCCTGTCGGTCGAGCGCGGCGTGCGGGTCGCCAACGTCTTCCACGCGGGCGACGGCAACCTCCACCCGCTCGTGCTGTTCGACGACGCCGTGCCCGGCGAGGCCGAGCGGGCCGAGGAGGTGTCGGGGGCGATCATCGACCTCTGCATCGAGCTGGGCGGCTCGATCACCGGCGAGCACGGCGTCGGCTCCGACAAGGCGAAGTACATGCCCCGGATGTTCACCGCCGACGACCTCGACACGATGCAGCTCGTCCGCTGCGCCTTCGACCCTTCGGGCATCGCCAACCCCGGCAAGATCTTCCCGACGCCGCGGATGTGCGGCGAGGTGCCCGGCCGGCACCAGGGGGCGCACCCCCTGGTCGAAGCCGGCCTGGCGGAGCAGTTCTGATGAGCACGCCGACCGCCACCGACCTGTTGCCGCGACTCTCCGATGCCGCTGCCGGAGCCGTCCGCGAGGGCGGTGACGGCGACGCCGTCGACGGTATGCCGTGCCGCTGGGTCGTCAGCCCGGCCGACACGCCGGGCGTCTCCGCGGTCCTGCGCGTGGCCCACGACGAGGGCCTCGCCGTCGTCGTCCGCGGCGGCGGCACGAAGCTCGGGTGGGGGTCGCCGCCCGAGCGTCTCGACGTCATCCTCGACACGACCCGGCTCGACGGCCTCGTGGATCACGCCGCTGGTGACCTCATCGCCGTCGTCGGCGCCGGCCGACGTCTCGACGACCTCCAGGCCGACCTCGGCGCGGCCTCCCAGTGGTTCGCGGTCGACCCGGCGCGTCGTGGCACCCTCGGCGGGCTCGTCGCGACGGCCGACGGTGGGCCCTCGCGGTTGCTCTACGGCCCCGTGCGCGACCTCGTCATCGGCGCCACCATGGTGCGAGCCGACGGGGTCGTGGCGAAGTCCGGGGGCAAGGTCGTCAAGAACGTCGCCGGATACGACCTCGGCAAGCTGCTCACCGGGTCGCTCGGCACGCTGGGCGTCATCACCGAGGTCGCCGTCCGCCTGCATCCGGTTGCGCCGGCCCACCGCTACGTCACCGTCCCGGTCGTCTCGACCCGTCATGCGCACGCCCTCGTGCAGGGCGTCATCCACTCCCACCTCGTCGCGACGGCGTGCGAGCTCGACCAACCCGCCGACGGGGCAGCGACGCTCGCGATCCGGCTCGACGGCATACGGCCCGGGGTCGAGGCGCGGACGGCCGGCGCGCTCGAGCTCCTCGGCGCCGGGGCCGAGGCGAGCGACGACCCGCCCGCCTGGTGGGGGACCGAGCCGGGTGCACCGGGCGACGTGAGGCTGAAACTGACCCACGAGATCGCCTCTGTGACAGCGCTGCTCGACATCGTGGCGGAAGCGTCCGATCGGGCCTCGGTCCCGGTCGACGTGCGGGGTTCGGTCGCCGTGGGGACCGTCACCGCTGCCCTGCGTGCGGCCCATCACCAGCACGACCGGGCCGCGGTCGCCGACCTCGTCGACCACCTGCGCGCCGCGTGCTCGAGATCCGTCGGTGCCTCGGGTGCCGGCGGCACCGGTGGCAGCGTGGTCGTCCGCGACGCCGACCCCGAGACCAAGGCGCGGCTCGACGTCTGGGGACCGGTCCCGGCCCTCGACCTCATGCGCCGCGTCAAGCACCAGCTCGACCCGACGAGGGTGCTCGCCCCCGGCCGGTTCGTAGGAGGAATCTGATGTCGAACCCCCCCACCCCAGACCCCGCTCCTTGCTCCGAGCGGGCCGAATTCGCGGACATTTCGGGCCGGATGGGCGCGCCAGAAGCAACAAGCGGGGGGGTGGGGGTGGGCACCGCGGGCCCGGTTGCGGGTGGCGGCCCGATCGCCGTCACGCTCGGGGCGTTCGACGCCCACCGGCCGCCGTCGGCGGAGCTCGTCGCCGACTGCGTGCACTGCGGGTTTTGCCTGCCGACCTGCCCGACCTACGTCCTCTGGGGCGAGGAGATGGATAGCCCGCGCGGGAGGATCCACCTCATGCAGCAGGGGCTGCAGGGCGAGCCGATGACCGACTCGATGGTCGGGCACTTCGACGCCTGCCTCGGGTGCATGGCGTGCGTCACGGCCTGTCCGTCGGGGGTGCAGTACGACCGGCTCATCGAGGCGACCCGGGCCCAGGTGGAGCGTCGGCACGAACGGTCGACCAGCGAAAAAGCGTACCGCGAGGGCATTTTCGCACTCTTCCCCTATCCCTCGAGGCTCCGCAAGGCGCGCGCCGGACTCCGTCTCTACCAGCGCTCGGGCCTGTCCCGACTCGTGCGCCGCTCCGGCGTCCTCGACCGGCTGTCGCCGACCCTGGCGGCGATGGAGTCGCTCGCCCCGCAGCTGGGCCGCGCCGAGCCGATCCCGAGCCGCACCCGCGCCCGGGGGACGAAGCGCGGCACCGTCGGTATGCTGCTCGGCTGCGTCCAGCGGGAGTTCTTCCCCGGCGTCAACGCGGCGACGGTGCGCGTCCTCAGCGCCGAGGGCTTCGAGGTCGTCGCGCCTCCGGCGCAGGGGTGCTGCGGCGCGTTGTCCAGCCACAGCGGCCGCGAGGAGGAGGCTCAGCGCTTCGCCCGCGACCTCATCGCCGAGCTCGAGCGGGCCGACGTCGACCACGTCGTCGTCAACTCCGCCGGCTGCGGCTCCGCGATGAAGGACTACGTCCACCTCCTCGCCGACGACCCCGAGTGGGCGGGCCGGGCCGAGGCGCTCAGCGCCAAGGTGCGCGACGTGGCCGAGATCCTCTTCGACGCGGGGCCGGTGTCGACCCGGCACCCGCTCGACGTGACCATCGCCTACCACGACGCCTGCCACCTCGGGCACGCCCAGGGGATCCGCAGCCAGCCGCGCGAGCTGCTGCGCGGCATACCGGGCCTGACCCTGCGCGAGATCGCCGACCGCGACATCTGCTGCGGGTCGGCGGGCGTCTACAACATCCTCAACCCCGTGCCGGCCCGCGAGCTCGGCGACCTCAAGGCCGCCAACGTCCTCGCCACCGGCGCCGAGCTGCTCGTCACCGCCAACCCGGGTTGCCTGATGCAGGTGGCCTCCTCGATCGAGCGATCGGGGCGGACGATGGCGCTCGCGCACACGATCGAGGTGCTCGACGCCTCGATCCGCGGGTTGCCGCCGACGAGCCTGGGCATCCCGGGCACCGCGGTGACCGTTCCGCCGCAATAGCTTCCGCACCGCAGTGACCCCCGCCCCGACGACGTGGCGGGGACCTCCGAACCCCTGAGGTGACCATGTACAGACCGGTGCTCAACGCCGTGGGTGGATCGCTGTTCCTCACGGCCCTCGTGGCGCTCATCCCGCTGGTCGCCCTCTTCGTCATGCTGGGCGTCCTGCGGATCTCGGCGTGGAAGGCCGCGCTGGCCTCGCTCGTCGTCTCGGTGCTCGTCGCCGTGGTCGCCTACTCGATGCCCGTCGGGCAGGCGCTCCTCGCCGGCACGGAGGGAGCGGCCTTCGGCTTCTTCCCCATCCTCTGGATCGTCATCAACGCGATCTGGGTCTACAACATGACCGTCGTGACCGGGCACTTCGACGTGCTCCGCCGCTCGTTCGCCAGGGTGAGCGACGACCAGCGTATCCAGGCGGTCATCATCGCCTTCTGCTTCGGCGCCCTGCTCGAGGCGCTGGCCGGCTTCGGCACCCCCGTCGCGATCACGAGCGTCATGCTCATCGCGCTCGGCTTCCGGCCGATCAAGGCCGCGGTCGTCGCGCTCGTCGCCAACACCGCGCCCGTCGCCTTCGGGGCGCTCGCGGTGCCGATCACCACGCTCGCCACCGTGAGCCAGCAGTCGGAGCACGCGCTCGCGCAGATGGTCGGCCGCCAGACCCCACTCCTCGGGGTCTTCGTCCCGATGGCGCTGGTCTTCATCATCGACAAGGGCAAGGGCGTGCGCGAGACCCTCCCGGCGACCCTCACCTGCGGGTTCGCCTTCGGGATCGCGCAGTACCTCACCTCCAACTTCATCTCCACCCAGCTCACCGACATCGTCGCGTCGCTGGTCGGGGCACTGTCGGTGGTCCTGCTCCTGCGGGTCTGGCAGCCCCCCAAGGGGTATGCCGCGCGGGCCGCCAAGGCTGACCGCAACGCCGACCGCGCCGAGCGGGCGGCCAGCCGGGCAGGTGATCGGGCACCCTTGCGGGAGAAGGCCGGTCGCACGGCCACCGGTCGGGCGGCCACCGGTCGGACAGGTGCCGGTCGGACGGGTGCCGGCGGCGCCGGCGGGGGCGACCACCCGGTCGGCGCCGGGGTCGAAACCCTCGAGGACATGCGCAAGCGTGACAGCCGCGCCGCCGACACCCGGGCCGACGTCCTGCGGGCCTATGCGCCCTACCTCATCATCGTCGCGCTCTTCGTCGTCACCCAGCTGCCGGGACTGAAGGACCTCCTCGCGGCCAAGGCGGTCAACCCCTCGTTCAGCTGGCCGGGGCTGCACCTCCAGAGCGCCTCGGGCAAGGCCTCGACGCTGCCGCTGTTCAAGCTCGGCTGGCTCTCTGCCGCCGGCACGCTGATGGTCATCGCCGGACTCATCACCATCCCCGTCATCGGAATCCACCCGCGGCAGGCCCTGCGCGCCTACGGGGCGACCTACCGGCAGCTCGCCGCCGCCATCGTCACCGTGATGGCAGTGCTCGGCCTGGCCTACGTCATGAACGCGTCCGGGCAGACCGCGACCCTCGGCACGTGGCTGGCCGCATCAGGCGCGGCGTTCGCGCTGATCTCGCCGATCCTGGGCTGGCTCGGGGTCGCCGTGACCGGCTCCGACACCTCGTCCAACTCGCTGTTCGGCGCGCTCCAGGTGCAGGCCGCCAACCAGACCGGGCTGTCGCCGTTGCTCATGGCGGCGGCCAACAGCTCCGGGGGTGTGCTCGGCAAGATGGTCTCGCCGCAGAACCTCGCCATCGCCGCTGCCGCGGTCGGGCTCTCCGGGCGAGAAGGCGACATCTTCCGCAAGGTGCTCGGCTGGTCGCTGCTCTTCCTCGCGCTGATGTGCGTGATCGTCTTCCTCCAGTCCACGGCGGTCCTCAGCTGGATGGTGCCGTGAGTGCCCGCCGGTGACGCGACACCCCGATGCCCGTGACGCCCGCTTGCCGGCACGTCGTATGTTGACCACGACCACTCGTCAAGGAGGCCGACCGTGCGCGTCGCGCTGATGCTGACCTGCATCAACGACACGCTGTTCCCCGACACGGGCACGGCGGTCGTCCGCCTGCTGCGTCGACTCGGCGTCGACGTCGACTTCCCCGAGGGCCAGACCTGTTGCGCCCAGCCGATGGTCAACACCGGCTACCTCGACGAGGCGGTGCCCGTGGTGAGGCAGTTCGTCGACTCGTTCGACGGCTACGACGCCATCGTCGTGCCGTCGGGGTCGTGCGCCGGCTGCGTGCGGCACCAGCACGGCCTCGTCGCCCGGCGCTCCGGGGACCCGGCGCTGGAGGCGGCCGTGGCGCGCACCGGACCGCGCACCCACGAGCTCACCGAGTTCCTCGTCGACGTGCTCGGCGTGGAGGATGTCGGCGCCTACTTCCCCCACCGTGTGACCTACCACCCGACCTGCCACTCCCTGCGGATGCTCGGGGTGGGCGACCGCCCGACGCGGTTGCTCCGCGCCGTCAAGGGGCTGCGGCTGGTCGAGCTGCCGGCCGCGGAGGAGTGCTGCGGGTTCGGGGGGACCTTCGCCCTGAAGAACGCCGAGACATCGGTGGCGATGGGGTCCGACAAGGTCCGGCACGCCCGCGACACCGGCGCCGAGGTGCTCGTCGCCGGCGACAACTCCTGCCTCCTCCACCTCGGTGGCATCCTGTCGAGAGAGCAGACCGGGATGCGGGTCATGCACCTCGCCGAGATCCTCGCGCAGACGGAGGCCGACTGATGAGCGCCACCTTCGTCGGTATGCCGCCGTTCCCCGAGGCAGCCCACGCGGCCCTCGCCGACACGCAGCTGCGCACCAACCTGCGCCACGCGACCCACACGATCCGTGATAAGCGGGCGAGGGTCGTGGAGGAGGTCGAGGACTGGGAAGCATTGCGGGTCAAGGGCGCTCGCATCAAGGACGACATGCTCGCCCGACTCGACACGCACCTCGTCACGCTCGAGGAGTCCCTCACCGCCCGCGGCGCGACGGTCCACTGGGCGCGGGACGCCGCCGAGGCCTGCGCGATCGTGGCGGAGATCGTGAAGGCCCACCACGTCGACGAGGTCGTCAAGGTCAAGTCGATGGCGACCCAGGAGATCGAGCTCAACGAGGCGCTGGCGGCGCACGGCATCGCCGCGTGGGAGACCGATCTCGCCGAGCTCATCGTCCAGCTCGGCGACGACCTGCCGTCCCACATCCTTGTGCCGGCGATCCACCGCAACCGCGCCGAGATCCGCGAGATCTTCCGGACCCGGATGGCCGCCGCCGGACGCCCCGCCCCGGACGACCTCACCGACGACCCGGCGGCCCTCGCGGGAGCGGCCCGCCTCCACCTGCGCGAGAAGTTCCTGCGCGCCCGGGTCGCGATCTCCGGCGCGAACTTCGCCATCGCCGAGACCGGGACCCTCGTCGTCGTCGAGTCCGAGGGCAACGGCCGGATGTGCCTCACCTTGCCCGAGGTGCTGATCAGCGTCGTCGGCATCGAGAAGGTGCTCCCGCGCTTCGCCGACCTCGACACCTTCCTGCAGCTGCTGCCCCGCTCGAGCACGGGGGAGCGGATGAACCCCTACACCTCGATGTGGTCCGGGGTGACCCCCGGCGACGGACCGCAGGAGGTGCACGTCGTCCTCCTCGACAACGGCCGCACCACCGTCCTCGCCGACGAGGTCGGCCGCCAGGCCCTGCGCTGCATCCGGTGCTCGGCCTGCCTCAACGTCTGTCCCGTCTACGAACGCACGGGCGGCCACGCCTACGGCTCGGTCTATCCCGGGCCCATCGGCGCCATCCTCAACCCCCTGATGCGCGGCGTCGGCCACGACAAGCAGATCGACTCCCTCCCCTATGCCTCCAGCCTCTGTGGTCGCTGCCTCGAGGTCTGCCCGGTGATGATCGACATCCCCGAGATCCTCGTGCACCTGCGGGCCAAGGTCGTCGACGCCCACCGTGACGGCGCTCCCGGTGCGCAGGACCTCGCGATGCGGGCGACCTCCTTCCTGTTCTCCGACCCAAGCCGGATGTCGTTGGCGGTCAAGGCTGCTGGCGTCGCGAACCGGGTCATGACCCCCTTCGGCAAGCGCACCCTCCCCGGCGGTCGACGTGCCCTCGGCCGGCTGCCCGGGCCCGGTGCCGGGTGGAGCGACGCCCGCGACCTGCCGATGCCGCCGCGGACCTCCTTCCGCGCCTGGTGGAAGGCGACCGACGGCGGTCGCAACGAGCCGCCGGTGGTGGGCCCGCGGCATACCGGAGGCGCGGGGTGAGCGCCCGGGACGAGATCCTCGCGCGGGTCCGGTCCGCCCTCGGGCCGCCGGCCACGCGAGCCGGCCACGCGGAGCCGGCCCCGGCCGACCCCGCGCCGGTGCCGCCACCGACGGGGGAGGCGCTCGTGGAGCTCTTCGTCGAGCGGGTCGCCGACTACCGCGCGGAGGTCGTCCGGTGCGCGCCCGACCGGGTCGCCGACGCGGTCCGCGACGGGCTCGGGGCCAGCGCGAGTGTCCTTGTGCCAGAGGGCTTTCCTGCGTCCATGCTGGGTATGCCGGAGGGTTGCCTCAGCGTCTCCGACGAGGCGCTCTCGGCGTCCGACCTCGACCGCATCGACGCCGTCGTGACGACGGCGAGCGTGGGGATCGCGACGACCGGGACCATCGTCCTCGACCACGGAGCCGGCCAGGGCCGTCGCGCCCTCAGCCTGGTCCCCGACCGTCACGTCTGCGTGGTCCGCACGGACCAGGTCGTCGCCGGCGTCACCGCTGCCGTGGCTCTGCTGGGAGTCGCCGACCCCACCCGGCCGCTGACCTGGATCAGCGGGCCCAGCGCCACCAGCGACATCGAGCTCGACCGGGTCGAGGGCGTCCACGGGCCGCGCACCCTCGTCGTCGTGGTGGTGGGGTAGGCCGCGACGGGGAGTCCTCCCCATCGCCCCGGACGCCGACCCGCTCGTACGATGACGAGCAACGGACCGGGCACCGATCGTGCTGCCTCTCCACACGACAAGGACCGCGATGGCCATCTTCAGCAAGGGCGCCGACCCGGAGGCGCTCGACGCCAGCGCCTCCCGGCTGGACGGTCATGCGGCCGAGCTGGCCCAGATCGACGACAACGTCCGGACGTCCCTGGTGATCCTCACGGCCGGCTGGGTCGGCGGCGACGCCGATGCTGCGGCCGTCGCGGGACGCTGCCTGGAGCGCGCCGTGGCCGCGGCCGCCGCGCGACTGCGGAGCACCTCGGAGATCCTGCGACAGCAGGCCCGGCAGCAGCGCACGGCCAGTGCCGGTGGGCCGGCGACGTCCGCACCGCCGGTCCGCACCCGACCGGTCGTCGCGACCTCCGCGCCGCTGAGTCCTCCCTCGCGAAACCCTCCCCCGCTCAACCTCGTCGGGGGACCGATGCTGCCCGACGGCGGCCCCTCACCGCAGCCGCCCAGCCCGGTGGCCGGGCTCACGGCTGCCCAGGTGGCGGCCTTCACGGCCGCGGTCGGCCACCCGCCGGTCACGGCGAACGACGCGACGACCGCGGCGATGCTCGATCCCACGACCCAGCAGGCCAAGTACCAGGGGATGAGCTCGGTGATCAAGACCTTCCCCATCACGCCGCGGCCCGGGGTCGGCGTCGTGCGGGTCAACCTGTTCATCCCCGGCGAGTCGGTCTTCAACCTCGACAGCATGAACCTCGGGGACAACCGCGACTTCGACCCCCACGCCGCGCCCGACGCGAGTCGGGTCACGCTCTACGTCGACTGCGACAACGGCATCGTCGTCGCCCGGCAGAACCCCTCGGACTCCACCGACCTCATGACTCAGGCGCTCGGTCCCACGGACGTCGCCGTCGGGACACCCTCTGTCGGTGTCTACCAGGCCGACGACGGCAGGATCGCGATCGGTTACGAAGCCACCGACCCGTTCGCCCTGGCCGGGACCGGCGACCTCGGCTGGTCGGTGAACGGTGACATGATCATCGACCCCGGCACGAACGGCGCTCCCATGAGCGTCAGCGGGACCCGGGGGGACTTCCCCTCGCTCGAGGTCTACTCCACCACCACCACCGGGGACACCTCGACGCTCTACCAGTACCGCGCCACGGGAAGCGCTTTCGGGCCGATGACCGCGTTGCCCTTCCACGGTTCCTACGGCTCACCCCGCCCCGACGCGCCATGGCCCACGACCCCGCCCACGGTCGTCACGGGGGTCGTCCCCACACCGACCCCGACGGCCACCCCAACGCCAACGGCCGTCCCCACGAGCCCGCCGAGCGCCCCGAGCCCTCCGACCACGCCGAGCGCTGCACCGACCCCGACCATGCCCCTGGGACCGACGCCCTGGCCGGGGGACGGCTTCCACCCGGTCGGACCCGGAGCGCGGTGAGCGGGGCGGCGGACGGAGCGCGGCGAGCGGGCCGCCCGTCCGGCCGGACAGTAGGTTGATCCCATGCCCGATGCTGCCGCCAGAGCCCTCAGCGACGAGGAACGCGCCTGGCTCGAGTCCCAGACCAGCTCGCTGCTCGACTTCACCAAGCACGCGGTCCACCCCGACGGCGGCTTCGCGTGGCTGGACGACGACGGGGTGCCACAGCTGGGGCGCCCGGTCGAGCTCTGGGTGACCTGCCGGATGACCCACGTCCTGGCCCTGGCCGCCCTGCGCGGCGACAGCGCCTCGCTCGCGCTCGTCGACCACGGCGTCGCGGCGCTGACCGGCCGGCTCCACGACGACGAGCACGGCGGGTGGTATGCCGCGGTCGAGACGGCGCCGGACGGCACCTCACGGCCCGCGGACGACTCGAAGCAGGCCTACGCCCACGCCTTCGTGGTGCTCGCCGCAGCGAGTGCCACCGCGGCCGGTCACCCCGGCGCCCGGGCGCTGCTCGACGACGCGTTGGCCGTCTTCGCCGACCGGTTCTGGCTCGAGGAGGACGGCCTGGCGGCCGACACCTGGGACCGCGCCTTCGCCACCCGCGACCCCTACCGGGGGGTCAACGCCAACCTGCACACCGTCGAGGCGCTGCTCGCCGCGCACGACGTCACCGGCGACGCGGTGCTGCTCGATCGGGCCACGAGCATCGTCACCCGCGTCGTCCACGAGTTCGCCCGCGGCAACGGCTACCGCCTGCCCGAGCACTACGACACGCAGTGGCAGGCGCTGCTGGACTACAACCGCGACCACCCGGCCGACAAGTTCCGCCCCTACGGCGTGACCATCGGCCACCTGCTGGAGTGGGCCCGGCTCGCCCTGCACGTTCGGACCGCCCACGGCGACGCAGCGCCCGCCTGGCTGCTCAGCGACGCGGTCGCCCTCTTCGACCGCGCCGTCGCGGACGGCTGGGACGTCGACGGGGCGCCGGGTTTCGTCTACACCGCCGACTTCGACGCGACGCCGGTCGTGCGCACCCGGCTCCACTGGGTCGCGGCGGAGGGGCTGGCCACCGCGTGGACGCTCGCGCTCGTCACGGGTGAGAGCGGTTACCGCACCTGGTTCGACGTCTGGCGGCAGCACGTCGAGGACGTCTTCGTCGACCCCGTCCGCGGCTCCTGGCACCACGAGCTCGACGTCACGAACCACCCGTCCCACCTCGTCTGGGACGGCAAGCCCGACACCTACCACGCCTATCAGGCGGTGCTCCTGCCGAGCCTCGGGGAGACGACCTCGTTCGTCGCCGGAGTCGTCCGTGCTGCGGCGGGCCACGGCGCGTGATCTGGGGCCACGCGCGATGGCGCCGACACGGCATACCGATTAGATCCGGCCGACCGGCTCGTGTAGTCTCTCGGACGCACGACCGGGCGGGTCTGACCCCCCTCCCGGCGCCCCAATAGCTCAGACGGCAGAGCGTTTCCATGGTAAGGAAAAGGTCTAGGGTTCGATTCCCTATTGGGGCTCTGGTCCCGGCTCACCAGCCCCGCAACGGGCGGTGCGCCGTGGTCTTCCAGGGCGGGGTAGCTCAGCTGGTTAGAGCGCACGACTCATAATCGTGAGGTCGCGGGATCGAGCCCCGCTCCCGCTACGACAGGTGCCGATTTCTCGAAGCCACCGCCCCTCGCGTAGGCTGGCGTGTCGCGTCTCGTGGTCCGCTCGCTCGACCATCGCGCCCATGACGTTCCTGAAGCAGCACCCCCCTGATACAGCACATCGAGAGCAGGTTGTCCCGTGGCCAGCAAGAGCGCCGACGTCCGCCCCAAGATCACCATGGCGTGCGTGGACTGCAAGAACCGCAACTACATCACCAAGAAGAACCGCCGCAACAACCCCGACCGGTTGGAGCTGGCGAAGTTCTGCCCCAACTGCGGCAAGCAGACGGAGCACCGCGAGACCCGCTGAGGTCCGCTCGCACCACACCCGACGGCCGTTGCCCCTCACCCGGGGCGGCGGTCGTTGGCATACCCTCCCGGACCGCGTGAAAGAATCCCGCGAGTGAGCGACCCCGCCGACGTCCCCGAGCAGGCGGCCGAGCTCCGGAGCCTGAGCCGGCTGCGTGGCCACCTCGGCCGCCAGACCCTCGACACGCGGCCCCTGCACATCGCCCCGTTCCGCCGGCTGCTCATCGGCCAGGGCACCTCCTACATCGGCTCGATGCTGACCCAGGTCGCCGTCCCGGTGCAGGTCTACGCGCTGACCCGCTCCAGCCTCTACGTCGGCTACGTCGGCCTCGCCGGGCTGCTGCCGATCGTCGTCTTCGGGCTCTACGGCGGGGCCATCGCCGACGCCGTCGACCGCCGTGTGCTCTACCTCTGGTCCTCGCTCGGCGGCTGGGCGGTCACTCTCGCCCTGCTGCTCCAGACGCTGCTCGACGCGCGCAACGTCTGGCTCATCCTCGCCCTGGTGGTCGTCCAGTCGGGCATGTTCGCGGTCGCCTCGTCCGCCCGCGGCGCGATCATCCCGCGCATCGTGCCCGTCGAGCTCGTCCCTTCGGCCAACACCCTCAACTTCACCGTCGGCAACGTCGGTCAGGTGGTCGGCCCCCTCATCGCGGGGGTCCTCGTCTCGCTCGACCACGGGTTCGCCTACGCCTACGCCATCGACGCGATCCTCTTCACCGCCGCGCTCTTCTCGGCCTTCCGGCTCCCGTCCCTGCCGCCCCAGGGAGCTCCTCAGCGCGCCGACATGCGCGCCGTCGCCGAGGGTCTGCGGTTCATCGCCGTGCGTCCCGTGCTGCTGATGAGCTTCGTCGTCGACATCACCGCGATGGTGCTGGCGATGCCCCGCTCGCTGTTCCCGGCGGTGGCCGACGACCGCTTCGGCGGCAACGTCGGCCCCCTGTATGCCGCCATCGCCATCGGTGCGGTGCTGGCCGGCCTCTCCAGCGGCTGGATCGGCCGGGTGCGCCGTCAGGGCCGCGCCCTCGTCTTCGCGATCGCCGGCTGGGGGGCGGCGGTCGCCCTCTCCGGGCTGGCCCACCAGCTGTGGCTCGTCGTCGCGCTGCTGGCCCTCGCCGGGGCGTTCGACCTCGTCAGCGCGGTCTACCGGCAGACCATCCTCCAGACCTACGCGCCCGACGAGATGCGCGGCCGGATGCAGGGTGTTTTTATCGCCGTGGTCGCCGGCGGTCCGCGCCTCGGCGACGTGCGGGCCGGCACGACGGCGGCGCTGACCAATCCCACGGTCTCGTGGGTCGCCGGCGGCGTCGCGTGCATCCTCGTGGTCGTCGTCGCCGGCCTGATCGTGCGGCCGTTCTGGCGCTACGACACCCGGACGGCCCACCCCGCCCCGGCCTCGCCGTGAGGGTGCCCTGATGGCGTGCCCGACAGGGCGTGCCCGACGGGGCGTGTCCTACTGGGGCACTAGGGTGGCGAGCATGCCGGTCAACGCAGATTTCGCCGGGCGCAGCTACCCGCCCACCGCTCCGTATGCCGTGGGATCGGCCAAGATCCGCGAGTTCGCCGAGGCGGTCGGCTCGACCGACCCGGTGCACGTCGACCGCGCCGCGGCGCGGGCCGCAGGCTACCTCGACGTCATCGCCCCGCCGACCTTCGCGGTGCTCATCGCGCAGCAGTGCGACGGCCAGCTCATCACCGACCCGGAGGCCGGCATCGACTTCACGCGGGTCGTCCACGGCGAGCAGAAGTTCGTCCACCACCGGCCCCTGACCGCCGGCGACGAGGTCGTCGGCGTGCTCCACGTCGACCGGGTGCGCCAGGCCGGGGGGAACGCCATGGTCACCACCCGCAGTGAGCTCACCGTGGGCGACGAGCTCGTCTGCACGGCGACCTCGACGCTGGTCATCCGGGGCGCCGAGGACGACGGGGGGGACGCGTGATGGCGGTCCCTGCCCTCGCCTCCGTCGCGGTCGGCGACGAGCTGCCACCGAAGACCATCCACATCGAGCGGGCCACCCTCGTCCAGTACGCCGGGGCATCGCTCGACCGCAACCGGATCCACTGGGACGAGCGCTTCGCCAAGGGGGTCGGCCTGCCCGACGTCATCGCCCACGGGATGTTCACCATGGGGTCGGCGGTCACCGTCGTCACCGAGTGGGTCGGCGACGCCGGACGGGTCACCTCCTACTCGACCCGGTTCACCAAGCCGGTCGTCGTGCCCTACGACGGAGGAGCCGACGTCGTCGTGTCCGGGGTCGTCACCAGGCTCGACCCCGAGTCGCATGCGGCCACCGTCGAGCTCACCGCCCGGTGCGGCGAGGACAAGGTCCTCGGCCGCGCGCTCGCCGTCGTCCGCCTCGACTGACGCGGCCTGCGTGGACGTCCGACACGAGGTGGCGCTGGCCGCCCTGACGACGATGCACGTCGGTGGTCCCGCGGCCCGGCTGGTCACCGTGACGACGACCGACGAGCTCGTCGACGCGATCCGTGAGGTCGACGACGCCGACGAGGCCCTGCTCGTCCTCGGCGGCGGGTCCAACCTCGTCGTCGCGCAGGAGGGCTTCGCGGGGACCGTCGTGCACGTCGCGACCACGGGTGTCGCCGTCGAGTCCGACGACAGCTGCGGCGGGGCCAACCTCCGGGTGGCCGCGGGCGAGCCGTGGGACGAGGTCGTGGCCCGGGCCGTCGCGGAGGGCTGGGCCGGGATCGAGGCGCTCTCCGGCATACCGGGCTCGACCGGGGCGACGCCGATCCAGAACGTCGGCGCCTACGGCCAGGAGGTGTCCCAGACGGTCGCCCAGGTGCGGGTGTGGGACCGGCAGCGCCAGGAGGTCCGGACGGTCTTCGGGCCGGAGTGCGGCTTCGCCTACCGGGACTCGCGCTTCAAGAGCGGCGACGGCAAGGGAGGTCGCTACGTCGTGCTGGACGTGGTCTTCCAGCTGCGGGTCGGCGACCTGAGCGAGCCTCTGGCGTATGCCGACCTGGCCGCTCAGCTCGGCGTCGAGGTCGGGGCGCGCGTCCCCCTCACCGACGCCCGCGAGGCGGTGCTCGCCCAGCGGCGGCGGCGCGGGATGGTGCTCGACGGTCCGGATGCCTCCGCGCCCGACCACGACACGTGGAGCTGCGGGTCGTTCTTCACCAACCCGGTCCTCGACGACGCCGGCTTCATCGACCTCGAGCGGCGGGTCCACGACCGGTTGGGGGCCGACGTGACGGCGCCGTCCTGGACCCAGCCGGACGGGCGCACCAAGACGGTCGCCGCCTGGCTCATCGAGCGCGCCGGCTTCGGCAGGGGCTACGGCCTGCCCGGCCCGGCGGCCCTGTCGACGAAGCACACCCTCGCCGTGACCAACCGCGGCACGGCGAGCACCGACGACGTCCTCGACCTGGCCCGCGAGGTGCGCGACGGCGTCGAGTCGGCCTTCGGGGTCCGGCTGGTGCCCGAGCCGACCCTCGTCGGCGTCACCCTCTGAGCGCGCGCACCGCCCGCCCGCTCCGCCCCCGGATGGGGGTGAGAACGCGTCGCCGACGACGCGTCCGTACCCCAATCCGGCAGGGATGGGGGCCGTTCGGCGGGGTCAGCCGACGACGTCGACGCTGAACACCTGGCTGTCGAAGACCTGCCCGCTGCCGGTGACCTGGGACTTCGGCCGGGTGTAGGTCATCGTCAGCTTCGGCGCGCCCTTGGGGTCGATCCGGAACACGACCCACCCCGTGGCCGTCTTCCCGGTCGCGACCTCGGCGGGCAGGAGGGTGAGCTTCGCGGCCTGGAGCATCGCGTCGTCGATGGTGTCGGGCCGGTTGGGGAGCGGGCTGCCCGTGGCGATGGAGAGGTCCTGGACGCGCAGGGGCGCGGTGTAGGTGGCGCTGGGCGCAAAGGTCATCTCCACGGCGACGAGCTCGAACGTCGCGGAGGTGGCCTGGTAGCCGACGGGCCAGGGCAGGGTCCGCAGGATGCGGGAGACGGTGATCTTGTGGCCGAGTCCGGTGTCGGTGATCGTCTTGCCGACCGTGAGGTAGGCGGTCGGGAACGGCGTCGGCGGCGAGGTCGTCGGGCTCGGTGTGGCGCTGGTCGTCCCGGAGGTGCGGCCCGCCGAGGTGCTCCCGGTCGGCGGACGGCCCGTCGCCGTCGCGGTGGCAGGGGCGACGGTGCCGCCGTCGGTGGCCGTCAGCTGGGGTGCGGCGCAGCCTCCGACGAGCAGGGTGCCGGCAGTCAGCCCGCCCAGCAGGGCCAGCGCAGTTGTCCTCATGTGGGGTGTGTCGTCCTTCGCAGATCCGGGTGTCGCGGCCGCGATGACAGCGGGGCGACCGTCATCCAGAGTGCCGTGCGGAGGTGGCTGCCTCCAAATCCGGCGGCCCCGAGAGCCAGGCGTCGAGGTCGCGGTCGGCTCGGTCGAGCACCTCCGCAGGGGCCGTGCTGCCGTGCAGCGACGAGCGGGCGAGGCCGGCCAGGGCCACGTCGTCGAGACCCAGGTCGTCGCGGGCGATCACGTACTGCGCCACCAGGCGCGATCCGAAGAGCAGCGGGTCGTCGGCGCCGAGCGCGACGGGGACGCCGGCCTCGAGCAGGTCGGCGAGCGGCACGTCCGCGGCGCTCCGGTAGACCCCCAGCGAGACGTTGCTGCCGGGGCACACCTCGAGGACGACGCCCGACTCGGCGACGGCGTCGAGCACGAGCGGGTCCTCGACACAGCGCACCCCGTGGCCGATCCGGTCGGGACGCAGCACCGACAGCGTGTCGATGACGCTGCTCGGGCCGAGCAGCTCGCCGGCGTGCGGCACCAGGGCGATGCCTCCGCGCCGGGCGATGTCGAACGCCGGCGCGAAGTCCGGCAGCCAGCCCCGGCGCTCGTCGTTGCTGAGGCCGAAGCCGATGACCGTGCCGGGCCCCGACCCGGCATACCGGACCGCGAGGCGCGCCAGCGTGCGGGCGTCGAGCGGGTGGCGGATCCGGCTGGCCGCAACGATGACCCCGACCCCGATGCCGAGGTCCGCGGAGACCAGCCGCGCCTCGTCGAGGACGATCTCCAGAGCGGGCGTGATGCCGCCGACGAACGGAGCGTAGGAGCTCGGCTCGACCTGGATCTCGAGCCAGCGCGACCCCTCGGCGTGGTCGTCGACCGCCGCCTCCCGCACGATGCGGCGCATGTCGTCCTCGCCGCGCACGCACGCCCGGGCCAGGTCGTAGAGCCGCTGGAAGCGGAACCAGCCGCGCTCGTCCGTCGCGTGCAGCCGGGGCGGCACCCAGTCCAGCGACGCGCGCAGCGCCTCGGGCAGCCGGACGCCGTGGTGGTCGGCCAGCTCGGCCAGGGTGCTGATCCGCATCGATCCGGTGAAGTGGAGGTGCAGGTGGGCCTTCGGCAGGGTGGCGAGGTCGCGTCCGGGCACCGCCAAGCCACCACTGTGCACGACACCACTGTGGCAGAGCGCGCACACGATCGGGCGAGCGGGCATAGGGTCCGAGGCATGGGTCGCTACGACCTCCGTGACGAGATCGCGCACCTCGACCCGGAGACGGACTACGTGCGCATCAGCACCCTGCTGGCCACCCGCGAGTTCCCTTGGGACATCACGCAAGCGCTGAGCTTCGCCCTCTTCCGCACGTATGCCGTGCCGAGCATCGGACGGCTGCTCTTCGAGACGGGCGAGTTCACCGAGCGCACCCAGAAGCGTTACGACGACACGGTGCTCGTCCTCGACGCCGCCCTCGAGCACGGGCTCGCGAGCCCCGAGGGACGGATGGCGGTCCGCCGGATGAACCAGATGCACCGCGCCCACGGCATCCCCGACGACGACCTGCGTTACGTGCTGGCCACCTTCGTCGTCTCGCCGGTGCGCTGGGTCGACGCCTACGGCTGGCGCCGTTACACCGACGGGGAGCGCGATGCGACGACCGCCTACTACCTCGACCTCGGCCGGCACATGGGGATCACGCAGCTGCCGACGACGTATGCCGGTTTCGAGGCCCTGATGGAGGACTACGAGCGGGAGCACTTCGCCTTCGACGAGGGCGCGCGCGCCGTGGCCGACGCGACCCTCGACCTGCTGGGCACCTTCGCCCCGAACCGGTGGGCGCCGCGGGCGGTGGTGCGGCAGCTGGCGTTCTCGCTGATGGACGACCACCTGCTGGACGCCTTCCACTACCCCCGACCGACCAGGCCGGTGCGGGCGATCTTCCGGTCCGCCCTCACCACCCGGGGCCGGCTCGTCCGGTTGCTGCCACCGCGCACCGAGCCGACCCTCGGGCGGCAGAACCCGACCGTCCGGACCTATCCGGACGGCTACCGGGTCGAGGACCTCGGCACCTTCCCGGGGACGGCGGACTCGCGCTGCCCGGTGCCGCAGTGGCGGCGGGAGACGAGCACCGGCGACCCGGCGCCGGGCTGACCGCTCAGTCGATGAGGTCGGCGAGCTCTTCCGGGTCGTCGTCCGCGTGCATCACGGTGTCGTCGACGTCGGACTCGTCGGACTCGTCGTTGTCGAGGCCCTCGAGCTCGGTGTCGGCCTCGACGTGGACGGCGGCCTCCTCGGCCGAGGCGGCACCACCGGAGAACCCGACGTCGCTGCCGATCATCTCCTTCTCCTCGTCGCTGCGCGCGCCCTCGTCGGGCGCGACGAGCCGGCCGCTCCGGCTGCCCGCGTCGCCGAGGAAGTCGTCCTCGGCGGCGATCGCGTCGGGGTCGTCGCCGCCGACCCGCTCCTCGTCGAGCCGGTCCAGGCCACTCTCGTTGTCGGGCGCGCCATAGGCCGAGTCCGGGTCCGGGATCTCCTGCTTGATGCGCTGCTCGATCGTCTCGTCCTGCGACTGCTCCCAGGCGGTGGTCCCCCAGGCGGTCGACCCCTGCGCCCGCTCGGCGGGGGAGTAGCCCTCGTCCAGGGTGTCCTCGACCCCCCGGTCGACCAGGGTGTCCTCCGCCTGCAGCTGGTCCTCGTCGTCGAGGGAGTAGGACCCCGTGTCGGTGTTGAGATCCTCGCCGCTGTAGCTCTCGTCGATGCCGTTGTCGCTCATGTCCTCACTCTGCCACGCACCGCCATCGGGCCGCGCCAGAGGTGACCTCTCGCCCCCGCGAGCCGCCCGGGCCCGGTCGAGGGGTCAGGACCGGTCGTTCTGGGGGTCCGGGAACGACCGCACGTGACCTCTCGGTCGCGCGGCTCCGTCAATGGGGACGGAGGACCGGCAGGTGCCCGGTATGCCGCGCCAGCCAGACGGCATACCGGACTCGCGCCGGTTGGCAGTCCCCTCCAGGTGCGCGACCTCGGCCAGGGTCAGGCGCCGAGGAGCTTCTCGGCCGCCGCGAGCGCGACGCAGGTGCCGACGCCGGCCATCGCGGTCTCGACCTCGGCGAGGACCGGGAAGGTCGGGGCGAGCCGGATGTTGCGGTCGCGCGGGTCGTGGCCGAGCGGGAAGGACGAGCCGGCGGGAGTCAGGGAGATCCCGGCCTGCTTCGCCAGCGCGACGACCCGGGCGGCGGTGCCGTCCACGACGTCGAGGTTGACGAAGTAGCCGCCCGTCGGCCTGGTCCACTCGGCGATCTCGAGCCCGTCGAGCGCGGTCGTCAGCGCGTCGTCGACGGCGTCGAACTTCGGGGCGATGATCGCGCGGTGCTTGCGCATGTGGTCGCGCACGCCGCCGGCGTCGCGGAAGAACTCGACGTGACGCAGGTGGTTGACCTTGTCCGGCCCGATCGAGCCCATCGCCAGGTGCTCGAGGTACCACGCCTTGTTGGCAGCGGACGCGGCCATGACCGCGACCCCGGCACCGGCGAAGGTGATCTTCGACGTCGAGGCGAACATGATCGGCCGGTCGGGGTGCCCGGAGGCCAGCGCCAGGGTGAGGGCATCGGCGCTCTTGGCCTCATCCTCGGTGAGGTGGTGGAAGGCGTAGGCGTTGTCCCAGAAGATCCGGAAGTCCGGAGCCGCGGTCGGCATCGCCATCAGCGCGGCGGCCACCTCCTGCGAGCAGACCGCCCCGGAGGGGTTGGCGTAGGTCGGCACGACCCACATGCCCTTGACGCTCGGGTCGTCCCTGACCAGCGCCGCCACCGCCTCGGCGTCGGGGCCGTCCGCGTTCGTCGGCACGGTGACCATCTCGATGCCGAAGCTCGCGAGCATCGAGAAGTGCCGGTCGTAGCCCGGCACCGGACAGACGAACTTGACGACCGGCTCGTCGACCCAACGCCGCGGCGAGCCAGGCGCGCCGTGCAGGAGCAGGTCCACGAGCGTGTCGTGCATCATCGTCAGGCTCGAGTTGCCCCCGCAGACCACCTGGTCGACCTCCACCCAGAGCAGCTCGGCGAAGATCTCGCGCAGCTCGGTGAGCCCCTCGAGGTTGCCGTAGTTGCGCACGTCGGCGCCGGACCGGTCCTTCGTGGTCGTCGGCAGGTGCAGGAGCTCGTTGGCCAGGTCGAGCTGGGCGCTCGAGGGCTTCCCGCGGGTGAGGTCGAGCTTCAGCCCGCGGGCCTGCAGCGCGGCATACGCCTCGCGGGTCTCGGCGAGGAAGGTGGCGAGCTCGTCGGGGGTGAGCGAGGCCAACGGTCGGACGGGGGCCGGAGTGGGGGAGGGCGCGGGGGAGGAGATGGTCGTCACGCCCGCCATCCTCCCATCCACCTGCCCGAGCCGGTATGCCGCGCGCGCTCCGCCCGCCCGTCGCCCGTCTGTCGCCCGCCTGGCGCTCAGAGCAGCGCGTCGGCCGGGTCGACGAGCCGCAGGCCGTCCACGGCCGCGAACGCCTGGTCGGTGCTCACGATGTGACCCGCGCCCACCAGCAACGCTGTCGCCGCGTGGACGGCGTCCCTCCCGCGCAGGGGCGTGCTGGCGACGAGGGTGATCGCGGCGTCGAGCACGGCGGTGTCGAGGGGGTGGATGACGCACAGGGCCGCGACATCCCGGGCATCGGTGACCGCGGACGCCCGATCACCTCGGCGCAGCCGGTGGTGGAGCACCTCCTGCACGGCCTCCGCACTCACGTGGAGCTCGACCTCCTGACGCAGGGCCGCCTCGATGATGCGCCGACACGGCTCGCGCAACGGATGACTCGACCCGATGGCATAGAGCAGCGGGGCCGTGTCGAGGACGAGGACCTTCACGTGGCGGCGCGCAGCGGCCGGAGCAGGTCGTCCTCCAGCTCGCCCTTGATGGCGTCCCAGTCCGGCTCGTGCCCGGCTCCGGGGTCGGCGTGCCGCTCGAGCAGCCGGGCCGCCGCCGCCGTCCGCGCGTCCTGCTCCCGCACCGCGAACCGGTCGTCGATGGCCTCCCGGATCACCGCAGCGATGCTGCGTCCGCTGCGCTGCGACTCAGCACGGACGAGGGCGTAGCGCTCCTCGTCGAGCAACAGCTGGAGGCGGCGTTCCAGGAGCGACATGCCCGGCACACTAGCATCCGCTACGACACATGAGCATGTGCAGGAGCGCTTACCTCGCTCGAGTTCGCGCCCGGTCGGGCCGGTCCCGTATGCTGCTGGCGGTGGTTGACGGCTGCCCAGACTCACTGTGCCCGCCGTCAGGCGCCCGCGGTTCCCGCCCAACCGGGTCCGCGAAGGGCACTAGCTCAATTGGTAGAGCACCGGTCTCCAAAACCGGGGGTTGGGGGTTCGAGTCCCTCGTGCCCTGCGTTGTCGCATCGATGGCGGACAATCGTGATTGAAAGCAAAGGAAGAGCTCCGTGACTGAGACCAGTGCAGGTCACCGCGACACCGGTCGAGCCGATCGCAAGCGCGCGCAGCAGGGCAACCCGGTCAGTCGGTTCGTCCAGTCCATCGGTCTGTTCGTCAGTCAGATCATCGACGAGCTGCGCAAGGTGGTCCGCCCCACGGGTCCCGAGCTGATCAACTACACCGGCGTGGTGATCGTGTTCGTCCTCGTCATCATGGCGCTCGTCTCCGGCTTCGACTTCGTGTTCCACCGGATCGTCCTGTTCGCCCTCGCGGGCTAGCCCGACCACGGCGACCGCACGACAGAGCGCACCCCGCCCGGAGGGTGCGGGGGCACGACCCCCACCCTCCGACTTCACCCACGTCAGCACAGGAAGCAGGTCACCCACGTGTCCCAGCAGGACGCCCTCCGGGGCACCGACACCGAGCACGACCTCGAGACCGTCGAGGACGAGGCTCTCGTCGAGTCTGCCGTCGACACCGATGACACGCTCGTCGCCACGGACGCGGACGCCGCCGAGGTCAGCGAGCCCGAAGCCGAGCCCGAAGCCGGGCCCGAGGACATCGAGGACGCCGAGCCGGTCGACCCCGTCGCGGAGTACAAGCTGGGCCTGCGGATGAAGGAGGGTGACTGGTACGTCATCCACTCCTACGCCGGCTACGAGAACCGGGTCAAGACCAACCTCGAGACCCGCATCGTCTCCCTCAACATGGAGGACCACATCTTCGAGATCGAGGTGCCCATGGAAGAGGTCACCGAGATCAAGAACGGCCAGAAGAAGCTCGTGCGCCGGGTCCGGATGCCGGGCTACGTCCTGGTCCGGATGGAGCTGACCGACGAGAGCTGGGGCGCCGTCCGGCACACCCCGGGCGTCACGGGCTTCGTCGGCAACGCCCACCAGCCCGTGCCGCTCAGCCTCGACGAGGTCTTCGTGATGCTCGCCCCCGACCTCGAGACCCCCGAGTCGGCCGCCGCCGCCGCAGCCGGTGGCTCCACGGGCTCCGGCAAGGACGCCACCATCGTCGACTTCGTGGTCGGCGAGTCGGTCACCGTCATGGAGGGGCCCTTCGAGACCCTGCCCGCGACGATCTCCGAGATCAACGCGGTCACCCAGAAGCTCAAGGTGCTCGTCTCCATCTTCGGCCGGGAGACCCCGGTCGAGCTGTCGTTCGGCCAGGTCGCCAAGATCTGACGTCCGACGCACGTCCAACAGGTCCCGGCACCCGCCGGGGCCACACCGCAACCGGGTCATCGCCCACGGCGTCGGCCCACCACCACCCACAGAAGGTCAAGGAACATGCCCCCCAAGAAGAAGAGGGTCTCCGGCTTCATCAAGCTGCAGATCCAGGCCGGCCAGGCCACGCCCGCACCGCCCGTCGGTCCCGCGCTCGGTCAGCACGGCGTCAACATCATGGAGTTCGTCAAGGCGTTCAACGCTCAGACGCAGGGTGATGCCGGCACGGTCATCCCGGTTGTCATCACCG
>NZ_JANXRJ010000143.1 GCF_025353065.1 Lapillicoccus sp. | reverse complement strand
GCCGGTTCCTTTGTCTCACAGGGGGATCGGCCTTTTCCTATCCCCGCAGGTATCGAGACGATGTCGGCCCGGGTACACATCGGGTACACAACGGCGCGAGCCGCGGCGTCCAGGCGATCGGCGACCTCGTCGAGCTGGTCCGCGAAGAGGTGCCCGTACAGGTCGAGGGTCATGGTCGCCGACTTGTGCCCGAGCATCTGCTGCACGACCTTCACGTTGGCTCCCGACGCGATGGCCAGCGACGCCGCGGTGTGGCGGAGCGCGTGTGGGTGCATGCCGGTGAGGCCCAGCGAGGCGGCCGCCTCGGTCAGGACGGTGCGCTGGAACCCCTGCGCCCGCATCGCGCCGCCCTTCACTGCGGTGAAGACCAGGTCCCCGGAGTCACGGCCGGCGACGTGCGCGGCCAAGTCATCGACGAGGAAGCGGGGGATGGGTACCTCCCGACGCTCGTGGCCCTTCGGGGTCCCCCAGGTCTGGACCCCTCGGACTAGAGTCACCGACTCGGCGATCGTCGCTCTGCGGCGCATCAGGTCCAAGCGTGCGACCCGCAGCGCGGCCATCTCGCCGAACCGCACGCCGGTGTAGGCGAGAAAGAGGACAGTGAGCCGCTGTTGCCCGCACGCATCGGCCAGGTCATGCACCTGCCGGTGGGTTAGGTACATGCGCTCGGCAGAGTCGACGCGGGGGAGGGACATACCGGCGGCCGGGTTGCGCACCAGCCGGTCATCCTTGACCGCCATCGCAAGGACCAACGACAGGACCCGGTGCACCTTACGGGTAGTCGCCGCCGACCTCGAGGCCGCCACCTCAGAGACCCAGGCCTGGACGGTGCTGTGCGAGACATCCGCGAGCCTGGTTGTCCCCCAGCGGGGGACGATGTGCTCCCGCAGGATGCCGGCGTATCGCTCGCGGGTTGACGGTTTCAGGTGCGTCTGGCCGTCGAGCCAGCGCTGAGCCCAGATCCCGACCGTGAGCCGAGAGGCTGCGGGGTCGATGTAGGCGCCGTTCAGCTTGGCCGACTCGACCGTAGTCAGGAACCGCTCGGCGTCGACCTTGCGGTCGAACGTCTTCGTCCGCTGCGCCCCGGACGGGTCGCGGTAGCGCATGTACCACCGCACCTGACCGTTGCGGGTGCGTCTCTCGATGCTGGCCATGTCTGTGCACCCTCTCTGCTGCTTAGCAGGCTACGTCCTGGCGGTGACGTTGCCTCGGGTCGAGTTGTCTGTGGGTTACCGCTGGGTGCTGGGTGCGGCGCCGGCGTGTGAGGCGGTGGCTTGGGTGTCGATCCACGCTCGGAGGTCGGCGCCGGGGTAGACGACGCGTCGGCCGAGGCGGAAGCTGCGGGGGCCGGTACCGAGGTGGCGCCAGTAGCGCAGGGTGGCGACGGGGGCGCGGACGATGGCGGCGACCTCGGCGAGGGTCAGCAACTCGTCGTTGACCGGTGGCAGGTCGTGGGGGTGGGTCATGGTGGGCTCCTTACTGGATTGACGTGATACTTCAGTAAGCGGTTTTCGGCCGCCCGGGTGGACATCTGGGCGTGGTTTTTTTTGCGGGCTAGCGTTCTTGGGGCTAGCGGCTGATCCCGGGGCCGGGCGTCGGCCTGGTGTGTGCCGCGGATCGTTCGTGCCGCCGGCTGCTGGTCGGGGTGGGCGCGACGACGGGTGCGGCGTGGTGGTCGGCAGCGGGCGCGGGACTGGTGTGTCGTTCCTGCTGGGGTTCGGTGGCCCAGCGTTGGTGTTCGGCCTCGAGTTGTTCGGCGGGGAGCGAGCGGATCGCGGGTTCGGCCAGTGCCGCGCGGACCGCAGCGTGGGCGGCGTGGACCTGGTCGGTGAGCTCGGCGAGGTCCTGCTCGGCCTGCGCGAGATGGGCGGCGGGATCGGGCAACCCGGCCGGGTCGCCGGAGCCGGTGAACTGCGCGGGGTGCCCGGGCTGCGCGGGGTGCCGGGGTTGCTGGGCGTGGCTGGTGCGGGCCCGGTGGTAGGCGTCCAGGGCTTGGTCTGCGGTGTGCCGGGCGGTGTCGGCCAGGGTTTGGGCGGGGGCGTGGTCGGGGTGGGCGGCTTCGGCGGCGGTCCGGGCGGAGGCGGTGAGGGCCTGGCCGAGGTCGGGGTCGTCGAAGGTGCCGACGTGGACGGCGAGCTCGTTGGTATCGGTCGGTAGCCAGGCCAGGACCGGGCGCCACCGATCGGCCCACTCCTGGAGGTGGTGTCGGGCGCGTCGGACGGCGCCGCGATGCTGCCCGATCCGGCCGCCGCCGGCGCGGACGGTCTGCCCGGCTGCGGCGGCGTCGGCGCGACCGGTGTCCCATTCCTGGGCTAGCCGGCCGGCCCGCCGGACGGTGTCGTCGCCGACCAGGGTGCCCAGTCGGGCGGCCTGCTCGCCCGCCACGGCGGCTGTCGCGCGGGCCTGCTGGTAGGCCCTCAGGCGGGCGGCGACAAGCTTGTCATGGTCTGAATCGTAGTCGGCGTAGTGGGCGTGGTCGGCGTGGTTGTGGTCGGCGGGTGGGGCCACGACCTGGGCGAGCTGGTAGCGGTTGTGTCGGGCTGTGGCCAGGTCCTGGGTCAGGGCGTGTTCGTGGGTCCAGGCGGCCCGCAGATCGGCCAGGGCTACGGCGTGGGGGCGGTGGGGCGCGTAGAAGGCGGACTCGTGGGCGGCGAGGCGGGCGGCGTGGGCCGGGCCGAGGTCGGCGCGGTCCCGGCCGAAGACCTCAACCCACTGCTCCCGGGCCGCTTGGAGGGTGTCGGCGACGAGGTGGGCGGTGTTGGTCTCGCGGCCGCGGGTCATCGCGACGTAGGCACCGGCGGCGCCGGTGTGCTCCCCCACCACGAGGTGGGCGGCGCCGGTGGTTACCCCTTGGGCGCCGTAGATGGTGCTGGCGTAGCCGAGCTGCACGTGGTCGCGGACGTACCCGGCGGGCAGGACCCGGTGGCCGCTGCGGCCGGTGACTAGCAGCGTCCCGTCATCGCGGAGGCCGGTGACGGTCCAGGTGTCACGGTTGGCGACATCGGTGCCGGTGTCGTTGTGCCGGGTCACGACGTGGTCCCCGACCCCGACCCGTTCCCCGGCCCAGGTCGTCACCGTGGTGGTGTCGGTGAGGTGCCCGGCGGCGACGAGCCGTTCCCGGATGGAGGCGTTGAGCTCGGCCACCTGTTCGCGGGTGTCCGCCACCAGCACCACCCCCTGCCCGTGCCTGCCCTCGAGCGTGTTTGCGCCGGTCGTCGTTGGGACTGCAGCGGCTGCGTCGATGACGGCGGCCGCAGCGACCTCTGACAAGGCCTGGGTACGTTCTGCTGGGGTGGGGTAGAACCGGACCTGACCGCGGGCGAGCAGCGCGTCGAACACCACGCCCGGGCCATCGGGCCCGCCGGTGCGCATGGACAGGGTCAGCTGGGCGTAGGTCGGGTCAGCGAACCGGTGCACCGCGTCCAGCGTCAGGCAGGCACCCGGGTGGGCCCCATCGGCGTTAGCGGCGTGGGCGGCGAGGTCCAGGACCCCGCCGCGGCCGACCGCCGGCAGCTGGTGGCGGTCCCCGACCAGGGCGACGCGGGCGTGGGCGGTGTCGGCGATCGCCATCAACGCCCGGGCGGTGTCCTGGTCCAGCATCCCCGCCTCATCGACCAGCAGCAGGTCACCAGCGGCCAGGACCGCGGCCGGGGCCGGGCCGAGGTAGGCGCCGCCGGTGACCGGGTCGGCGTCGCCAACTCGAAGCTGGGTCCACCGGCCGTCGTTGTCCCACCGGTGCCCGTGCTGGTGGGCCAGCCACGCCGCGGAGAACGCCGCCGCCCCAACCTGCTGCGCCGCGATCCGGGCGGCCTGCAAAGTGGGAGTGACCACCACCAGCCGCCGCCCCTGTTGCTGCAACACGGTTCGGGTGGCGGCCAAGGTGGTGGTCTTCCCGGCGCCGGCGGCGCCCTCCACGACCAGCAGGCCTTGGGTGCCGGCCAGCGCGGCCACGACCCGCCGCTGCCCGGCATCCAACCCGGTATCGAACCCGGCATCCCACCCGTCCCGGCCCCACCCCGGGGCAGCGAACCCGTCGCCGGAACAGGCGACGGGGGAGGCGGTCTTGATGGGTACGATCGCGAGGACGGGCTCGGGCAGGGGGTGGCCGCCTGCTGCGGCGCGGGCGGTGAACCGGGCGGCCAGGTCGGCCTCGACGTCGAGGACCGGCCTGGATGTGAGCGCCCGGATGTGCTCGGGGACACCCCGGAGGCGTAGCAGCGGCAGGCACCGGGTCACGGCGCGGGCGGTCAGGTCTTCGGCAAGCTCCAACCGGGCCGCGGCAACGCAGGTGATCCCGGTGGCGGCGATCAGCTGTTCGACCTGCCCGCGGACGTCGGCGGCGTTCCACCACGAGCGCGCCGCCCCCAGCCGGGTCAGGACCAGCTCGGCCGCGCTATCACGGTCGAGGGTCCCGACCCGGACCGGCTCCGCCGCCGCCGCCGCCGCAGCTGCGGCCGGGGCGGGTGAGGGGGTCGGTGAGGTCATGGGTGGGGAGGTGGGTGAGGGGTCTGGGTCGCGGTAGCCGAGGTCGATCAGTTCTTGGACCCAGCGCCGGGTCAGGTCGGCGCCGCCCTGGGGGGCGACCTTGTCGGGCCGGTCCTCGGCCCACGCCCGGGCGTCCCAGGAGCGCCGCACCTTCGGGCTCGGTTCGCCCCCGGGGTGGGCGGCCCGCCAGGTCGTCTCGTAGCGGTCGATGTTGCGGCCGATCTGGGCGGCGCGGGCGCTGAACGGCCCGACGAACCTCGCGAGTTGCACGATCTCGCCGGTGCCGGTCTCCAGGGTGAAACCGTGCCCGGCCAGGGCGGCCCTGAAGTCGGGGTCGCACATCACGGCGGCGTGGCCGATGCCGTTGATCGCGGCCAGGGCGTCGCGGACCCCGACCGTGTGCAGGCCCCGCCAGGTGCCCTCGGCGAGGACTCGGGCGTTGACCTGCAGGTGCAGGTGCCGGTGCGGGTCACCAGCCCTCGAGGTGTAGTGCCGCACCACCACCGCCTCGATCTCTGGACCGGGACCTGGACCTGCGCCCCGCGTGGCCCGACCCTGGTCGTGGCGTGCTGGGCGAGCCAGCCTATGATCTGCGCGGCGGCCCGGTCCTGGGCGCCGTCGTACGCCGCGCCGATGTCGGGGTGGAGGGCCGCGGCCAGCGACCACGACTTCGGCCCGTTGACCACGACCTCCACGAACCGGACCCCGCCAGCGTCGGTGCGCAGCCGGCCCTTGGCCGTGCTTGTGTCGGGGTCGTACCCGGCGACCCACCTCTCGTAGGAGTCGCCGGTCAACGTTCCGACCGGGCGTACCCCCCCTTCTGGAGAGGCGGTGTAACGCTCAGCGACGCCGGCGCCCTCGGCGAGGTAGTAGTCATCCGCACGGCCGCGGCCTCCGCCGCCGTGGCGGCCGGCCTCGACATAGCTGCGCGCAGCCGCCGGCGAACCGCGGTAGACCTTCACCCCACCATGCATTTTCCACCCCAACCAATGATCACCGGTACACCCGTTCCCGGGCCGTCGGAAAGGCGATCCGACCTACCACCATTGGTAGCATGCGTGCCGCTCAAAGATAAAGAGTTGAATTTCTCATTTTACCGTTGAATCTGTTGGGTGACGATAATTTTCGTTCTTCATGTGAATTTCCGCTTCTGAAGGGGTCGGTGGTGGGCGAAGTCAGGCCCGCGTAAT
>NZ_JANXRJ010000120.1 GCF_025353065.1 Lapillicoccus sp. | reverse complement strand
GTGCGCCCCGCCCACCGTGTGGCGGATGCTCATCAACTCCGACCTCTCGAGCGGCCGCCCCGGGGCGCTGCGCGAGGTCATCGGAGCCGGCGAGCCGCTCAACCCCGAGGTCATCTCGCAGGTGCAGGAGGCCTGGGGGCTCACTCTGCGCGATGGGTTCGGCCAGACCGAGACGACCGCCTGCGTCGGCAACACCCCGGGGTCGCCCGTGAAGCCCGGGTCGATGGGCCGGCCACTACCCGGCATACCCGTCGTGCTCGTGGATCTGGTGACAGGAGAACGCTCCTCGGCCAACGACGATACTTCAGGCGAGGGTGAGATCTGCCTCGACCTCGCGCAGCACCCACTCACCCTGATGACCGGCTACCAGGGCGACCCCGAGCGCAACGAGGAGGCGATGGCCGGCGGTTTCTACCACACCGGCGACCTCGCCTCGGTCGACGCCGAGGGCTACATCACCTACATCGGGCGCACCGACGACGTCTTCAAGGCGAGCGACTACAAGATCAGCCCTTTCGAGCTGGAGTCGGTGCTCATCGAGCACCCGGCCGTCGCCGAGGCCGCCGTGGTCCCGGCCCCCGACCCGCTGCGGCTCGCCGTGCCGAAGGCCTACATCGTCCTCGCGCCGGGCCACGAGCCCGACGAGGCGACGGCGCTGTCCATCCTGCGGTATGCCCGTGAGCACCTCCAGCCGTGGCAGCGGGTGCGCCGGATCGAGTTCGCCGAGCTGCCCAAGACGATCTCGGGCAAGATCCGTCGCGTCGAGCTGCGGGGTCGCGAGGAGGCGCTGGCGGCCGGATCCGCCGGCTCGTCGGCGCCAGCAGCCCGCCCGCCGCAGGAGTGGCGCGACGACCAGTTCCCCCAGCTCAGGGGCGAGCCGTGACCGGAGCCGGCCGGCCGACCGGCTGGCCGGTCGTCCGATCCGTCTGACCGAGCTCCTGCTCGGGGTCGAAGTCGTCAGAGAGCCCGTGCGGCGTCTTCTCCCACACGTGCGGCGTCAGCATCGTCTGCCAGGCCGCCCGCCAGGCGGCGACAGAGTGGAGCAGCCAGTAGACCGGGCTGAAGATCGCGAGTCCCGCGATGCGCCAACCGTATCGGGGGAGCGCCACGATCGCCGACGTGACGATCGTCAGCCCGGTGCCGGCCAGCATGTTGACCAGCCCGAGGGTCGCCAGCCAGTGCGGCATACCGAGGAACCCCCACTGCTCGCCGGCGATCGTCAGGGCGGCGAAGACGACGAGCACGGGATAGACCAGGAAGGCCAGCGGGGTCCCGAGGATGAGTGCGAGGAGACAGACGAGGCCGCGCAGGCCGGTCGCCCGGGTGAACTGGACCGGGTGACGCAGGTTGACGGCCGAGGTCAGCAGGTAGCCCTTGATCCAGCGGGTGCGCTGCTTGATGAAGGCGCCGCTGCGCGAGCACGCCTCCTCCCACGTGGTCGAGGTGTTGACCCCCACGCGGTAGCCCATCGCCGCCGCCCGGATGCCGAGGTCGGCGTCCTCGGTGACGTTGTAGGGGTCCCAGCCGCCGAGCCGCCGCAGGATCAGGGTGTCGAAGTGGTTGGACGTCCCCCCGAGCGGGATGGGGATCCCCGAGCCGTCGAGCCCTCGCAGCATCGCGTCGAAGAGGAAGGAGTACTCGATGGCGAAGAGCCGGGTCAGCACGTTGTAGGGCGCGTTGTAGTAGCTGAGACCGCACTGCACGCAGGCCAGCTGAGCGAGCGGGCGGCCCTGCTGGCGTTCGACGGCGGCCCTGCGGAAGTCGGCGACGACCCGCCGCAGCTGGTCGGGCTCCGGCCGGTCCTCCGCGTCATAGATCACGAGGAACTCGCCCCGGGCGAAGATCAGCCCGTAGTTGCAGGCCCGTGGCTTGGTCTGCGGGGCGCCGCGGGGGACCACGAGGATGCGCATGTATGCCGGGGGGTCGGCCGCCAGCGCTGCGACGATGGTGCTCGTGTCGTCTTCCTCCAGCAGGACCAGCACCTCCATCCGATCGCGTGGGTAGTCGAGCTGCTCGAGGTTCTCGATGAGCCGGCCGATGATCTTGGCCTCGCGGAACGCGGGGACGAGGATCGTGTAGGTCGGGAGGTCCTCCGACCCGCGCGTGTCGAGCGTGCCGTTCGTCACCCAGGAGTCCTCTGTCCGCTGGGGATCCGACCTTTCGGCCGGCGCCTCGGACCGCCGCTGGAACAGCCGACGCAGCGGCAGGAGCAGCACGCAGACGAGGCGGAAGCCCATGAACAGCGAGAGGGTCAGCGACGTCACCGCGAGCAGCACGATCGTCGTCAGACGCACGTCGACCACGAGACAGGCCGCCACGAGCACCAGCACGACCGGCGGGGCCAGCAACTGCCCCCGGGTCAGGCCGGAACGCGCCGACCGGCTGGGCTGCGCCTCCGCGAGGGACTCCGCGATCTCGTGGAGGAGCTCGGCCCGGCACTCCCGGGCGATGGTGGCGTCGAACTCGGCCAGCGTCACCCGGGTCACACTGACCGCGTCGGCGCCGGTGTCCTGCCGGACGAACCGCGCCGTCGAGTCGGCGATGGGCACGGCGCTGACGATCTCGACGTGTCGGCCGTCGCCGCTGACCAGGGGCATCCAGCCCTGACGGACGAAGGTGCGGGGGCTGGTCACAGCTGTCCGACCCGTCGGTAGAGGGCGTGGTCGCCGCTCGCGCGGACGAGCATGTAGCGGCTCAGCACCTCGGGTCGGGCCAGGGCCTGCGTCGCGAGGTCGTGCGGCCCGGAGTCGAGGCCGACACCGCGGCCGTCGACGTTGGCGAGGATCCACTCCGCGTGCGCCGCCGGGTCGGCGATGGCGGCGTCGAACGGCGCCCCCGTCGAGCGCGTGATCAGCTCGCGCATGGGGATCCCGAGGACCGGCAGGATCGCGTTGCCACGGGCGCTCTCGTCGATGAGCACGTCGCCCCCGCGGTAGAAGGTCGCGAGGTATCTCGCGACGTCCTGAGAGCCCACGGCGTCCTGCCGGCTGCGCTGCGCCTCCGCGATGACCGCACTGCGCGACGGCAGCGCGAGCGCGAACCAGGCGGTCTGGCCGATCAGGGCGGGGATGATCACGACGAAGACGGCGCCTCGGGCCAGCGCCCGGAGACGGGCGTCGGCGAGCACCCCGACGAGCAGCGCCAGCAGGGGACAGACCGAGAGGGCGAAGCGGTTGTTCCACCAGGTGGCCGGATCGGTGTGGTCGTTGCTGATGGAGGTCTGCCCGAGGGTCAGGCTGACGACGGAGAAGAGGTAGGACGTGGTGAGAAGGGCGACGACGAGCATCGGTGTGCCGGTGCGGAAGCGCCGGGCGGCGACGATGAGCCCGAGGCCGGCGAGGACGAGGAGCGCGAGGCCCGCCGTCTCGAGGAGCGCCCAGTTGTAGGTGCTGAGCGAGACCAGGAGGTTGCCCCGCGTCGGGAGGATGCCGTTGTCGATGAGGACCTGCTGCTGGGCTCTCGCCGAGTAGGGCCCGGTCACGAAGGCGAGGGGGTCGCCGAAGCGGATCGCGTTGTAGGACAGCCACCACGCGATACCGACGAGGGGGACGGCGAGGAAGGCGGCCGCTCGGGTGAGGGCTCTGCGCAGCCCCTGGCGGCGCCGCAGCTCGACGACCGCGACGAAGGCGGATCCGGTGACCAGGAGCGCCCACCCCTCGTAGCGGGACAGGGCCGCGGCGGCGGCCGGCACCCCGGCATACACCGCGAGCTCGCCGCCGCTGGGGGTCCGCGTCGCCGTCGCCCACCGCGCCAGGCCCGCGATCGTGGCCAGCATCGCGGCGATGAGGACGGGTTCCGTGAGCGCCGTCGTGTAGGCGTAGAGGAGGCTGGGGTTGAGCAGCAGGGCCGCGAGGGCGGCGAGGCGGCCGGCACGACCGAGCCCCAGTCGTGCGGCGATGTGGTGGAGGGCGGCCGCGGAGACGGCGAGGCAGCCGATGCCGACGAGGCAGGCGGCCCATCCGGTGCGCCAGAGGACGTCGATCGCGGTGAGGGGCATGAGCAGCAGGTGGGGCACCGGGAGCCAGACGGTGCCGAGCTGGCCGAGACCCGGGTCCGCGGAGTCGACGATGCGGCGCGCGATGCTGAGGTGGCTCTGGGCGTCGGCGTAGGCGAGGTTCCAGCCCGAGCGGGTGCTGACGATGCTCGCGACCAGCCCCACCAGGGCGGCAGCGACGGCGACGATACCGGTGCCGGGGACGGCGTGACCCGTGCTCGGCTCGGCGCCGAGGCGCGACCACAGGTCAGTGGCCCGGGGCCGGCCGGACCCGGACCCGGACCAGCGGAGGGGGCCCGACAACCGGCCACGCTGCAACCGGGCGCGCTGCGGCCGGGCACGCCCCGCCCGCGAGTCACCCCGTGCGGGGCCTCGTCGACGTGCGGAGGGGGACGGACGACCCGGCGCCGCGGTGCGCTGGGTCGTCGTCTCGGGCATACCGGTCATGGAGGTGTCCGTCTGGTCTGGCGGGCGATGGACGCGAGACCACGGTGTCCCGAACGCCTCGAAGTCTGCCATCCGGATCCGGCGCCCACCCGGCCAATTCCCTTTTCTGGTTGGCTTTTTCGGTCAAAGCGGACAAACATCCACCACACGTGGCCGACGGCACACAGAGGGGATCCCGGTCAGTCGGAGGGGCGTTGTACCAGCTCGCGAATGAACGACACGACGTCGTCCGGACGCTCTTCGGCCATGAAGTGACCGGCGTCGATCGCCTGATACGTGGCGCGCGGTGCCCACTGCCGCCACAGGTCCAGCGCGTTGAACCCGAGCTGTGATCCCCAGTCCTGGGAGATGACCGCGACGGGCATCGCCAGCTGGGCGCCGGCCTTCCGGTCGAGGCGATCCATCTCGAGGTCGATCGTGGCCGTGGCCCGGTAGTCCGCCACGATGGACGGTATCGCCAGCACGGAGCTGTCGACGTAGTGCTGGCGTATCTGCGGTGAGAAAGGTCGTGCCGCTGGGATCCCAGGCGTCGAGGAACGAACCGAAGAAGTCCTCGGCGACGGCCTCGATCATCCGCTCGGGCAGACCCTGGGGCTGGGCCATCAGGTAGAGGTGCCACGCGACGGCCGCATCGACGCCGCGCAGCACGTCCCACGTGTCCATGGTGGGCAGCACGTCCAGGATCCCCAGATGCGTGACGCTCCCCGGGTGGTCGAGAGCGGCCCGGACCCCGACGAGGGCGCCGCGGTCATGACCGATCAGACTGAACCGATCCGGCCCGATGGAGCGCACGACACCGAGGATGTCGCGTGCCATGGTGGCTTTCGAGTAGGTCTCGGGAGAGATCGGAGCCGGCTTGTCGCTGGCGCCGTAGCCGCGCAGATCGGGCACGATGACCTGGTAGGTGTCAGCGAGCTGGCGGGCGACGTGGCGCTACATGAGGTGCGTCTGAGGGAAGCCGTGGAGCAGGACGGCGGCGGGCCCGCTGCCGCCCACGGCGACGTTGAGCTCGACGCCGCCGTCGCCGGGGACTGCTCGGTAGTCGAAGCCGTCGATGGTCACGTCGGTCATGGGTCGGACCTCTCGATGATGGTGCTGGAGTGGACATCTGGGGTGGCCTCCCGGAGTCGATATCTCAGGGGGCCGCGATCAGCCGAAGATGGCCCGCGGCGGCGGATCGGTCCCCGCGCTCGCACGCAGGGCGGGAAGCAGGGTGCTGTCGATCAGGTAGGTGAGGTAGTCGGGTCCGGCAGGAAGACCGTTGAGCCTGCGCAGGAGCAGGACCGAACCGGCGACTTCTTCGTACGCGAAGGGCTGGGCACCCTGGGGCAGCTCGCCACGGCGGATCGCCGCGTCCAGCACCGACGCCGGGAGCTTCGCCCCGGTGGGCCCGGTCGTCTCCTCGATGTGGCGACACAGTGCGGGATCCTCCAACCCGGCCCGGAGCAGCATCAGACTCAGGGACCCGTCGGCCGAACGCATCGTGGTGTCGAGCCGCCGGCACAGGGCGATCAGGTCCCCACGGATCGATCCCGTGTCGATGTCACCAGCACCTGTCGCAGCAGACGCGGGCCCGGCAGCGACGGCCGCGACCACCATCTCGCCCTTGGTCGCCCACCGCCGATACAGGGTCGCCTTGGACGCGTGGGCCCGCCGCGCGACCTCCTCGTACGTCAACGCGTCGTAACCGACCTCCCCGAGCAGCACCAGCACGCACGCGAGGATCACTCGTTCGCGCTGGTGATCCCGGGGCCGTCCAGGACGGACGCCTCCGGGACGCTGCTCGGATGGCTCATTGAGATACGATACGTTTCGTACCGTATCAGATTCCGAGATAGACGAGGGCGCGCGACGAGGGCGCGCGAAGGGCGCGCGACGAGGGCGCGCGAAGGGCGCGCGACGAGGGCGCGGTGGGGGAGTCCGTGCCGGGGCTCAGGGTCGAGTCCGGGCCGGGCCCGGTGCCTGGATCCGTGTCGAGCGGGATCGCCGGGATGCTCGC
>NZ_JANXRJ010000089.1 GCF_025353065.1 Lapillicoccus sp. | reverse complement strand
ACCTCGACCGCATGGACATCGAGCGCGAGCGCGGCATCACGATCAAGAGCCAGGCGGTCCGGATGCCCTGGGCGGTCGACGCGACACCGGAGGCTGATGGCGCCAAGGCGGGGCAGGACGTCTACTGCCTCAACATGATCGACACCCCGGGGCACGTCGACTTCACCTACGAGGTCTCGCGCTCGCTCGCCGCCGCCGAGGGCGCGGTCCTGCTCGTCGACGCCGCACAGGGCATCGAGGCGCAGACGCTCGCCAATCTCTATCTCGCGATGGAGAACGACATGACGATCATCCCGGTCCTCAACAAGATCGACCTGCCGGCCGCGCAGCCCGAGAAGTATGCCGAGGAGCTGGCCCGGCTGGTCGGCTGCGAGCCCGACGACTGCCTCCGGGTCTCGGGCAAGACCGGTTTCGGGGTCGAGCCGCTGCTGGACCAGATCGTCCGCCAGATCCCCGGTCCGTCCGGCGATCCTGCCGCTCCGGCGCGAGCGATGATCTTCGACTCGGTCTACGACACTTACCGGGGCGTGGTGACCTACGTCCGCGTCATCGACGGCAACCTCAACCCGCGCGAGAAGATCGTCATGATGTCGACGAGGGCGACGCACGAGCTGCTCGAGATCGGCGTCAGCTCGCCGGAGCCGACCCCCAGCAAGGGCCTCGGTGTGGGCGAGGTCGGCTACCTCATCACCGGGGTCAAGGACGTCCGTCAGTCCCGCGTCGGCGACACGGTGACCAACGCGTCCAAGCCCGCGACGGTGGCCCTCGGCGGCTACCGCGACCCGAAGCCGATGGTCTACTCCGGGCTCTTCCCGATCGACGGCTCCGACTACCCGGTCCTGCGCGACGCGCTCGACCGGCTCAAGCTCAACGACGCGGCGCTCGTCTACGAGCCCGAGACCTCGGTGGCCCTCGGCTTCGGCTTCCGGGTGGGCTTCCTCGGGATGCTCCACCTCGAGATCATCCGCGAGCGGCTCGAGCGCGAGTTCGACCTCGACCTGATCTCGACCCTGCCGAGCGTCGTCTACGACGTCCTCCTCGAGGGCAACCGGCATATCGAGGTCACCAACCCGAGCGAATATCCCGACGGCAAGATCGTCGAGGTCCAGGAGCCCGTCGTGCGGGCGACGATCCTCGCCCCGGCCGAGTTCATCGGCGCGATCATGGAGCTCTGCCAGCAGCGGCGGGGCACCCTGCGCGGGATGGACTACCTCTCCGAGGAACGCGTCGAGATGCGCTACACGCTGCCGCTGGCCGAGATCGTCTTCGACTTCTTCGACCTCCTCAAGTCCCGCACCAGGGGCTACGCCTCGCTCGACTACGAACCCGACGGCGAGCAGGTCGCCGACCTCGTGCGCGTCGACATCCTCCTGCAGGGCGAGCAGGTCGACGCCTTCAGCTCGATCGTGCACCGGGACAAGGCCTACGCCTACGGCGTCCAGATGGCCTCCAAGCTGCGCGAGCTGATCCCGCGCCAGCAGTTCGAGGTGCCGATCCAGGCGGCGATCGGGGCGCGCATCATCGCCCGCGAGACCATCCGCGCGATGCGCAAGGACGTGCTCGCCAAGTGCTACGGCGGAGACATCACCCGCAAGCGCAAGCTGCTGGAGAAGCAGAAGGAGGGCAAGAAGCGGATGAAGATGGTCGGCCGCGTCGAGGTCCCCCAGGAGGCCTTCATCGCGGCCCTGTCCAACGACGGCGAAAAGGCCAAGAAGTAGGTCCGGCCCCTCGCGTCTGCCGAGTGTCGCGAGGACGCGGCATACGCTGGCGGTCGTGCAGGAGCATGTCACCGCCCACCTCACGGAACCCTTGGTGCCGCTGGTCTCCGGCCTGCACGGCTACCGGATGTGGGGCTTCCCGGCCGGCTCCCACGTGGGGTTTCCGTCGCGCGACCTCACCGTCGTCATCAGCCTGGACGAGCCGATGGACCTGTCGGTGCCCGGCCATGGCGAGGTCCGCCTCGGCTCGGTCGTCGGGGGCCTGCACGACCGCCCGGTCCTCATCCACCACGACGGGCGCCAGCACGGCATCCAGGTCGCGTTGACACCGGCCGGCGCACGCGCGCTCCTCGGTATGCCGGCGGCTGAGCTCGCGGGTCTCGTCGTCGGCCTGGAGGATCTGCTCGGGTCGGGCGGCCGGCTGCTCCAGGAACGGCTCGTCGATGCGGCGACCTGGAAAGCTCGGCTCGGCCTCGTCCAGGCTGCTCTGCTCGCCCGTCTCGACCGCCGTGCCCACCCGGCCACAGCGGCCGCCCCCGAGGTCGGCGAGGCGTGGCGGGTGCTCGCCCGTCACGACGGCGCCGTCGGGGTCGGCGAGGTTGCGCGCCACGTCGGGTGGTCGGCTCGCCAGCTGACCGAGCGGTTCACCTCGGAGTTCGGGCTGCGCCCCAAGACGACCGCCCGGGTGATGCGGTTCGAGCGGTCGACCCGGCTCGTCCGACCCGGGGTGCGGCTCGCCGACGTCGCAGCCACCTGCGGGTATGCCGACCAGGCGCACCTCACCCGCGAGTGGCAGGCGCTGGCCGGCGTGACGCCCGGGCGCTGGCCCGAGAGCGATGTCCTCGCAAATGTTCAAGACCGGTCCGTCCGGGCTGAGGGAGGGTGAGGTCATGACCACCCACACGACGGACCCGAACCCCTCGACCGCCTCGACCGCCTCGGGTGGTGACGCCAGCCCTCACCGTCGAGACCACAACCTCTGGCCGGGGGTGACCTGCGCCGACGCGCTCGCGATCCGCCGCTGGCTCGCGGCGCTCGGGTTCGACGAGGGCATCTGCGTCCTCGACGACGACGAGGCAACGGTCCACCACAGCGAGATGCTGTGGCCCGAAGGAGGCCGCGTGATGGTCTCGAGCGCCGAGAAGTCCGACCCGACCTTCGCCGTCCCGGTGGGTGGCGGCTCCTGCTACGTGGTCTGCGACGACCCCGACGCCGTCCTCGCGCGCGCGACGGCTCTCGGCGCCCGCGTCCTGCGGCCGATGGAGGAGACCGACTACGGCTCCCGCGGCTTCAGCATCGCTGATACAGAAGGCAATCGCTGGAGCTTCGGCACCTATTCCGGCTAGGGGATCGCGGACGCCGATCACCTCGGCGGGCCTGGGTGGTCGTGCTTCAGTCGCGCAGCTTGGCCCGGAGCCGGGCCGTGTCATCGGCGGTCCAGCCGTGCTGCCCGAGCCAGCCTCCGAGCCCGCCGTGGTCCTCCTCGAGGGAGCGCAGCATCATCCGCATCGTGTCGGCGCGAGGGGACTGCTGTGCGACCGTCTTGCCGTCGAGGTTGACCGCATAGGCGGGACGGCCCTTGAGCCGCTCCAGGATCTGCGGCACCCGCTCCGCCGAGGCCAGGAAGTCGGCGACGATGGCCTCGTCCGTGGCGCCGGCGAGCTTGAGGGCCAAGCCGATGACCGTGCCGGTGCGGTCCTTGCCGGCGGCGCAGTGCACGATCACGGCGCCGGGACTGTCGGCGATCGCCCGCAGGGCCGCGACGACCGAGTCGGGGCGCTGCGCGAGGTATCCCAGGTAGTGGTTCGACCAGTAGGAGTCGTGGCGCGCAGGGTCGGTCTCGCCGCCCCGCTCGGCCGCCGGGCGGGTGTCCCCATCCTCAGCCGCGGCCTCCTCGTCCATCGCCGCGCCGACCGTCAGCGGGCTGGCCGCAGCCGCCGCGGCATACCGGGCCCGGTCGCCGAGGTCGGGATCGCCGACCCAGGGCAGCTCCCGCTCGCCGGCGGGGATGCCGGTCTCGTCGGTGTCCTCGGGATAGAGCGTGAAGTGCTGGACGTGGACGTCCGTGCGCCTGATGAGAGGACCGTCGCCCTCCTTCGCCACCTCGACGAACGTGCGCAGGTCGACGACATCGGTCACGCCGAGGTCCTCGACCAGCCGCCGCACCGACTCGGTGGGGAGATCCTGGAGGTTGTCGGACCGCAGGACCCGACCGGGGGTGATCACCCCACCGTCCTCGGTCAGCAGACCACCGACGTCGCGCATGTTGACCACGCCCGGGAGGTCGATCCAGGCGGGCACGCTGGTTTTGACGGTCGTCGCGGGGGAGGTGTCGGGATCGGCGCTCACTCGTTCGAGCCTAGCCGCCACACCGGAAACTGGTCGCACCGACGGGGCGGGATCCGCGCTGAGGTCGAGATCCGCGCTGAGGTCGTGGTCTGGCGCTGAG
>NZ_JANXRJ010000065.1 GCF_025353065.1 Lapillicoccus sp. | reverse complement strand
GTCGTCCGCCCGCGGTAGTCCACCGCCCAGGGGTAGCGCACGGGCAGGCCGAACTCGTCGGTCTCCCCCGTCGTGTCGCCGTAGAGGGCGAAGGACCGGACCCGGCCCGAGGTGCGCCCGTGGTACGCCTCGGGCAGGCCGGCGTGGGCGATGACGAGGCGCCCGTCGTCGAGGACGAGGTGCGAGACGAGGTCGTCGCACCACGTGGTCACCGCGTCGCGGAACTCGGGCGGCTCCTCGGACAGCTGCGCGAGGGTCTCGGCGAGACCGTGGCTGATCTGGACCTGACGGCCCCGGAGGGCGCGCACCAGCTTGTTCTCGTGGTTGCCGGGGACGGCGATGGCGTGCCCGGCGGCCGTCATCCCCATGGCCAGCCGCAGGGCGCCCGGGGAGTCCGGGCCACGGTCGACGAGGTCACCCAGGAAGGCCACGGTGCGGCCCTCCGGGTGGACGGCGTCGACGGGCCGGCCGGCGCCGTCCCGGACGAGGTCGTAGCCGAGGCGTCCCAGCAGCGTCTCGAGCTCGGAGCGGCAGCCGTGCACGTCGCCGATGACGTCGAACGGCCCATGGTGATCGCGGCGGTCGTTGTTGAGCCGTTCGCGGCTGACCGTGACCGAGGCGATCTCGTCGACTCCGGAGAGCACGTGCACCCGGCGAAACCCCTCTCGTTGCAGGCTTTTCAGTGACCGACGGAGCTGGTCGTGGTGACGCTTGACGACGTGGGCACCGAAGTCGCGGTCGGCCCGGGCCGCGTTGCGCTGGACCGCGACCGACACGGGGACGTCGAGGACGATCGCCACGGGGAGCACGTCGTGGGCCTTCGCGAGCTCGACGACCTGACGGCGGGCCTCCGTCGAGACGTTGGTGGCGTCGATGACCGTGAGCCGTCCGGCGGCGAGCCGCTTGCCGGCGATGTAGCCCAGCACGTCGAAGGCTGCAGCCGAGGCCGACTGGTCGTTCTCGTCGTCGGACACCAGGCCCCGGCAGACGTCGCTCGAGGTCACCTCGTATCGGCCGAAGTGCTCGGCGGCAAAGGTCGACTTGCCGGACCCGGAGATGCCCACGAGGGCGACGAGACACAGCTCTGGAAGAGACATCTCCCGGGCGTCGACGGTCGTCATGCCGCACCTCCGTGTCGAGAGGCCTGTGTGAACAGCGCGAGCTGGGTCGGGGACCCGTGCGCCGGGTCCTGCGCACCGACGGGCCGCAGCTCAACGGCATACCCGTGGGTCGCGGCGACACCCTCGGCCCAGTCGGCGAACTGGCTACGGCTCCACTCGAACCGGTGGTCCCGATGACGCATCGTGCCGGCGGCGAGGTGGGGGTAGAGGACGTTGTGGTCGGCGTTCGGCGTCGTGACGACGACCGAGCCAGGGTGGGCGTGGCCGAAGACGCTGCGCTCGAGGTCGGGCAGCCGGTCGGGGTCGAGGTGCTCGACCACCTCCATGAGGACGACTGCGTCGTAGCCGACCAGCTCGGTGTCCCGGTAGGTCGCTGACGACTGGCGCAGCCGGATCCGGCGCCTCTGGGTGTCGGACAGGCGCTCGAGGTGCAGCTGCTTCTCGGCCCGCTCGAGCGCACGGGCGGAGACGTCGACACCGACGACCTCACTGAAGGTGGGCGTCGCCAGGAGCTCGCGCAGGAGGGCACCCTCGCCGCAGCCGAGGTCGACGATGCGGTGGGCGCCGACGTCGGCGAGGGCCTGGAGCACCGCCTCGATGCGGAGGCGAACGAGGGGGATGGCCGTGGGCGCGACGGTGGGTGCGGACGGGTCGCCGCGCGGCGTGGACTCGTCCGTCGGCACAGCCTCCCCAGCCGGTATGTCGTCGTCCAGCTCGGCGAGGCGGGCCAGGGCGTCGATCACGTAGCCCCGGCGACGCGCCAGGTAGCGACTGGTGATGAGGGCCTGCTCCGGGTGGTCGCGCAGCCAGCCCCCGCCGGTGCGCACGAGCTTGTCGACCTCGTCCGTGCCGACCCAGTAGTGCTTGGACCCGTCGAGGACCGGGAGCAGGACGTAGAGGTGGTTGAGCGCCTCGGCGACGGTGAGGGTGCCGGTGAGCGTGAGGTCGACGTAGGGTGCGTCGCCCCAGTGGGGGACGTCCGGGTCGAGTGGGACGACCACCGTCTCCACCGCCCACCCGAGCGGGGCGAAGAGGCGCAGCGCATGCTCGGGCCCCTCGCTCGTCGGGGTGGCGGGGACGTGGATGGTCAGGGGGATCGCGACGCCCTCGAGGTCGGGACGGGCGGCGCACCGGCCTTTCATGGCCGTGCCGAAAACCCGCCCGAGGGCGACCGCGAGCATCGAGGATGCGGCATACGGTCGGTCGTTGACGTACTGCGCGAGCGCGAATCCTTCCGCGCCAGAACGCTTCCCGCGCACCAGGGCGATCGGGTCGACCTCGACGTGGAGCGCGACCGTGCACCGGTCGGCCGTGGCCTCGGGGTAGTAGACGTGCGCCCGACCCACCGGCAGCTCGAAGACCTGGACGCGGTCGGGGTGCTTGTGGAGGAGGTAGCCGAGGTCGGTCGCAGGCTCTGCCGTCGAGGTCAGGGTGAGGAACACCCGGTCATTGTGCCCGCGCCGGCCGGCACGTGCCTCGCGCATTTTCACCGCCGCTCGAACGGGATCCCCTGCGGGGTGCTGCGGCGCTAGTCTTCGAGGGCTCTGTTCTTGGGGCGCTGTTGGGACCTCCTCACACCCGCACCGAAGGAGCCGACCATGACCGCCACCCTTTCTCCCTACATCAACCTCGAGGACACGACGAAGGAGGCCATGGCCTTCTACCAGAGCATCTTCGGCGGAGACCTGACGAGCAGCACGTTCGGCGAGTTCGGCATGGAGGGGCCGGACGCCACCAAGATCATGCACTCCCAGCTCGTCACCGACCAGGGCTTCACGATCATGTGCGCCGACACCCCGGCCGGGATGGAGCGCTCGAGCGGCTCGGGCATCACCATCAGCCTGAGCGGCACCGACTCCGAACTGCGCGACTGGTTCGCCGCCCAGTCGCAGGACGGCACCGTGACGACGAAGCTCGAGAAGCAGATGTGGGGCGACGAGTTCGGTCAGCTCACCGACAAGTTCGGGGTGGGCTGGCTCGTCAACATCAGCCGGACCGGCCCCCCGCAGGCCTGAGCGGGAACGGGCGCCGGATGCCCGCCGGGCGCGCGCCGGCGTGACCCCGATCCGGCCGTGACCCCGACCCAGCTCCGCGCCTACGCCTGCGTCGTCCGCACCGGCTCGGTCAAGGCGGCAGCGGCCGAGCTCGCCGTCAGCGAGGCGGCCGTCTCGATGCACGTCAGCCAGCTGCGTCGCGAGCTCGGCGACCAGCTGTTCAGCCGCGCCTCCGCCGGTCTGGCCTTCACCCCCGGTGGGCTGCGCCTGGCCAGCAGGGCCGTGGAGATCCTCGGCCTGCAGGACCGCACCGTGCGCGAGGTCGGCCAGGCCGGGCAGGGCCGTCGGATGCTGCGGGTCGCGTCGTCCACCCTCTTCGCCGAGCACGCGGCGCCGGGCCTGCTCGGCCTCTTCGCGAGCCGCGCCAAGGACCTCGACGTCGAGCTGAGCGTCCACGACACCGGACGGTTCTCCGCGCTGCTCAGCTCTCGCGCGGTCGACATCGCCATCGGACCGGAGCCCAGCACCCTGCCCGCCGACCTGGTGTCGACGACCTTCCTCAACTACGAGATCCAGGCGGTCGCCGCGCCTGGACATCCTGCCGCCGGACACGACGTGCGCCCCCCCGAGGCGCGGACCTACACCTGGCTGCTCGGCCCCGCTGCCGCCGGCGCCGGTGTCGTCTCGGACCTGCTCCGCAGGCTGGCCGTGCCGGAACCGCAGCAGCGCATCTTCCAGAGCGACGCGCAGGCCATCGAGGAGACGATCCGCACCGACGGTATCGCGCTCGCCGTGCGGTTCGCGGTGGCGGCCGACCTCGCCTCCGGCCGGCTCGTCGCCGTCGGAGGACCCGCGATGCGCGCGGGCGGCAGGTGGGCGGCGATCGTCCTACCCCCGCACAGCCAGCTGCCTGCGGCTGCCGAGCTGGTCCGTTTCATCACCACGCCCCGCGCGACGCAGGCGATGATCCGGGGGGCCGGAGCGGCACCCGGCCGGTTCCGGCCCTCGGTGCACGTGACGTTGTGGAGCTGACCTCGGTTGCCCGCTCCCTGACCAGCGACGAGCCCGTCGGACCGACCCTCCGGGAGTGTGGCCACTGCTCCCGAACAGGTACCTGGTGCAGTCGAGCCCGCCATGTCGCCGATCCCGAGTCTCTGGGGCGGACGAGTCTCCTCCGCGGTGGGGGAAGGCGGAGGAGACTCCGCGACCGCCCTCGAGAGCCAAAGGCGATCTCGTGGGTCCCGTCATGGCCGAAGGACCCACCACCGGGAGTCCTGAAGGGAAGAACAGGACGGGACCCGGCGATGAGAGCCTAGCGATCTGCCTCAGAGCCACGGGCGATGAGGGTGACGAAGTCGGCCATGTTCCGGTCATCTTCTACCACGTGGTTGACACAATGGGCGGATATCGCCATGGATGACACCAGCGGCATTCCGAGGTTCGCGACGGTAGGACAAATCGGCTCCCGGCCCGCCCGTGATTCCGGCCGAGGCGTTCAGCCGGGTGTCTCATGAGCGCCGTGGGTGCTCGGTCTCCATCGTCATCACCGCGGCAGCAGACGTGCGAGCGACCACGGCCGCGCCGCTGGCCCTCGCGTCGGTGTCGGTGGCGACGTTCCGCGCGGCCGCCGTGGCGTAGACGAGAACCGTGGCGGCCGCGACGGCGACCTCACTCTCGAGAGCATGCGCGGCCGCGACGACGGAGAGGGCGACGTCACGAAATGCGGCCACGACAGCGCTCGCGACGCAGGCGGCATCCGCCGCGGTGTCCTTGGCCGTAGCCAGGGCCCGGGCCTCCACGATCGCCGCCAGCCGGAGCGCAGATAGCGCGTCCTCGCGCTGGTGCCCCGGCCGGCTGGCTGCGGCGACGACAATTGCCGCTTCCGAGGCTGCCGCGCACTGCTGCGCTGCAGCTGCATCGGCTCGCACCTGCATCGCTGCCGCGGTGTGGGCGGCGTTCGTGGCCAGCGCGGTGGCCGCGAACTGGGCTGCGGCAGCTCGGGCCTCCCGGGCCGCCTCAGCAGCCTCGGCTGCCGTGCGAGCAGCAGCCGCGACGGCCTCCGCAACCACCAGGACGTTGTGCGCCTCAGCCGTGGCCTGCGTCCTCGACACGATGACGACCGCTTCAGCCGCGATCGCGGCAGCGGCGACGAAGTGCTCGTGTTCGGTAGGGGTCGTCCAGCGATCTGCGTGGTCCCTGGTGTCGCCGTGATCGGGCAGAGTAGCGGTCACCGGGGACCCGGCGAGCGCGACGGCCACGCGCCGAGGGTGGTGCCCTGTCGCGAGGAGGCCCACGATCTCGGACTGGCGATACCGGCGATGCCCGCCCGGCGTGCGTGTCGAGCTGACCAGGCCGGCGTTTGCTTAACCCGTCACCGTCTTCGGCGCCACGGTCAGCATCGCTGCCACCTGGGACGGGGTGAGGAGCACCCCCCAGTCGCCCGGTTCGACAGCGTCGGCGCCCTTCCCCGCCGTGACGGTCGGCAGACGGTCGAGTCCGGGCCTCGTGGCAGAGGGAGGGCATCGTCCGTGTGGGAGAGGGTCAGGCTCTGCGCGAAGCGCCGGCTGCGGCTGCGGCTGGTCCAGGTCATCCGCAGGAGCGCGGGCGCCGACCCTGCCGGGCTCGGCCCTCGTGGTGTCCCGGACCATCGCCCGCCGACGTGACGTGGGGAACCCCATTCCCAGAGACTCCCTCGGTGAGGGCGTGAGCAGTGGTTGCTGGTACCCACCGATCGAGGAGGCCAGGAGCCGGGGCCGCAAGGACGGGTCGACGTTGATCCACGTGAGACCCTCCTCAACCGTGTCGAAGACGGTGATGAGCTGGTCCAGGTGGGTGACGTGAAGCAGGCGCCTGTTCCTCGGCAAGGTCACCAACGCCAGCCGCCCCAGGCCATCGGTGACGTGCTGCGCCAGCTGCGCGAGAGCCGCCCTGCCGGCGACATCGAGGAAGGTCACCTCGGTCAGGTCGACGACCAGTCGCACAGCAGCCTCGAGCCCCAGCTCCTGGGCTCGACGGGTGAAGGCAGCCTCGGTCGTCACATCCAGGTCTCCACCAACCCGCGCCAGCACGGCGCCGCTCGGATCGTCGGTCCGCACCACCGTGAGATCCACTGGTGCATCCTCTCGCCATCACGGGCTCCCACGATCACCTGACCGACGGTCAGTGACCCGGACCCTACGGGGTCCGGCACTTCTTCGCCATAAATGGTTCACATTGGAATAAATTGTCGCCAACGTGGGGGGTGATCGTGCCGTGAGAGGGGATACGAGCATCCGGACTCGCCATCCTCGCAATTCGAGAGCGTCGCGACCGCGGAGATTGCGAGGATGGCGAGTCCGGAACGAGCGGGGGGCGCACCCCTTCCCCCTGTTCGGGGCCTCAGTGGGCGTTGGTGACCGTGAGCTTGCGGTAGACCACCTGCTGGGTGCACTCGATGAGCCCACACGCGAACACCGACGACGAGCTCGTGGCCAGACCGGCGGCGAAGTAGCCGTTGTCGCTCGTGGCCACGGCATTCCAACGGTGCATCCTGCCGTCGCAGGTCAGGCCGACGAGAAAGAACGAGCCGGTGATCTTCAGCTGACCCGCCCGCTGGATGGCCTGACCCTGGATGGCGCTGTTGAAGGAGTCGGCGTTCGTACAGGAGTAGGTGCCGTGCATCCTCAGGCTGCCGTTCATCGTGGCGATGGCGTCCTTGTCCACGGACAGGGTCGCCGTGGGCGCGGGAGGAGCCTCCGAGAACGTCGCCTTCAGCTGACCGCCGGTCACGCCGGCGGTGGGGGAGAAGGCCATGACGTAGTAGGTGGTTCCGGCCGGACCCGTGGCGGCTGACATCTGGGGTCCGCACGCGACGAGCGAGCCTCCCGAGGTCGGGTCGCCGGCGACGATGATGATGCCGGTCGAGTAGTCCGACGCGGAGGCGTCCACGATCAGCCCTTTGCCGGTCGTGTCGACGTACGTGAACCAGACGCTGCCGTTGGTCGCCGGCGCCCCGCAGCTGGCGTTGATCTGACTGTCCACCGCGTCTGTCGTGGCCGAGGTGGTGTCCTCCGTGATCGTCTTCGGCGTGGACGCGATCGTGCGCGCCCCGGAGACGATGTCGTTGTGGGGAGGAGCGGCGGCGGCAGCGGTGAGCGCCGTGCCGGGAACGAGCAGGGCGGCAATGGCCGCTGCGACGAGAACGTGCCTGAGTCTCATGTCTACCCTTGTCGTCAGGGTGCTCGTCGTCGAGCACCTCTGCCGCATTACCTATCGCGAGGGCGATGCAGACGGTGACGCAACCCCGTAGATCCTGACCAAGTCTTTACCCTTCATGCTCGAGGCCGGGCCGCGGACTTAGCCGATCCCCCCGAGGGCGTCACGCGTCGACGATCGCGTCGATCACCTGGCGTAGCCGCTGCAGGGTGTCGCCCGGCAGGAAGTCGTCGCAGTAGGGCAGCGCCGCCGCCATCGAGCCGACCAGGGGCGCGAACCCCGGTGCCGCAGCCCGCGGGTTGAGCCAGATGACGCGGTGCGCGCGCCGGTGGACCCGACGCATCGCCGCCGCGAGCGCCTCCGGCTCGTCGGCGTCCCAGCCGTCGGAGGCGATGACGACGATGCTCCCGCGCAACGTGTTGCCGTGACGCGAACGCAGCAGCGCCTGCAGGCTCGCGGCCAGGTGAGTCCCGCCGTAGCGGTCGGGCGCGAGCCGGGTCGCCCCCGCGACGGCCTCGGCCGCCGAGCGGTGGCGCAGCGCCAGGGTCACCCGGGTCAGCTCGGTCGAGAAGACGAAGGTCTCGGCGCTCCCCCCGCGGGCGAAGGCGCGCATCAGGTGCAGGTATGCCGTGGCGTAGGGCTGCATCGACTGGCTCACATCGGCGAGCATCACCACCGGACGCGCCTGCCGCGTGGCCCGCGTCCGGGTCAGCGCCATCGTCTCCCAGCCTGTGCGACGGGACCGGGCGATGGTCTCGCGCAATGCGATTCGCTCTCCGTGCGGGTGGACGCGGCGGCGCCGGGTCGGCCGCGTCGGCCATCGCACCAGGGCGCCTTCGAGCCACGCACCGAGGCGGGCGAGGTCCGCCTCGTCGAGCTCCTCGAAGGGTGTCGTCGCCAGTGCGGCGAGCGCGCTCGGCAGCCGCTCCGGCACAGCGGTCCCGCCCGGTGGGTCGTCGTCGCAGCTCACGACGGGCGGGAGGGTGTGCCACGGCAGCCCCTGCCCGGGGAGGTCCACTCCAGATGCCGCATCGAGTCCGGCCCAGACATCGGCCGGGGAACCGGTGTCCACAGGAGGTCGCTGCCGACGCCCCTCGACGGGCATCGCGGCGTCGCGGAACACCGCATCGAAGACGGCGTCGAAGATCGCGAGGTCGTCGGCGCGGCCGGCGAGGGTGACCCTCGCCGTCCAGTAGAGCGACTCGACGTCGTCGGGCGGGGCGGCCTCGAGCGCTCGGGTGAAGGTTGCGAGGGAGGTCAGCGTCACCGGCATACCGCGCCGGCGCAACCGGTCACCGAGGGCCGCAGCGAGCGCGGCCCGGTCGACCGGACTCAGGACGGCCGACGCAGAAGGCGCCACTACCGACCCTCAGCCGAACGCGTGGTCGGAGACAGCCGCCGCGACGAGGTCCCGGTCGTCCGGCGTCTTGGCCAGAGCCCCGAGCGTGGCGAGGACGTCCTCGCGCACCAGCTCGGTCGCACCGAGCACGGACAGGGCCGCGACCCAGTTGATCGCCTCGGAGATCCCGGGTGCCTTCTCGACCTCGAGGGTGCGCAGGTGCCCGACGAACCGGGCGGCGGAGGCGATCAGCGAGACGTGGGCCGACGGCACCGTGCGCCGCAGGATCTCCACCACTCGTTCGGGAGAGGGGTAGTCGATCCAGTGGTAGAGGCAGCGGCGGCGCAGCGCGTCGTGCAGGTCGCGGCTCCGGTTGGAGGTGAGGACGACGACCGGCGGGCTGGCCGCGTGGAAGGTCCCGAGCTCGGGGACGGTCACGGAGCTCTCGCCGAGGAACTCGAGCAGGAGCGCCTCGAACTGGTCGTCCGCGCGGTCGATCTCGTCGATCAGCAGCACGGGAGGGTGCGGCCCGGCATATCGGACGCAGCGCAGGATCGGGCGCTCCTGGAGGTACTCCTCGGAGAAGAGGTCGGCCTCGGCGAGCTTCTCGTGACGCGCCTCCGAGAGACGGATCGCCATCAGCTGCCGCTGGTGGTTCCAGTCGTAGAGCGCCTCGGCCGCGGTGAGGCCCTCGTAGCACTGGAGCCGGATGAGGGGCACGTCCAGCGCCTGGGCGAGGACCTTCGCGGCCGCGGTCTTGCCGACGCCCGGTTCGCCCTCGAGGAGCAGGGGCAGGCCGAGCTCGAGGGAGAGGTAGAGCGCGGTCGAGAGCCCGATGTCGGCGAGGTAGTCGTGGTCGTCGAGGCGGCGGCGCACGTCGGCGGCGTCGCGCATCCTCCCCTCGGCACTCACACCCGCAGTTGTCACGACAACGAGGCCGCGGCGAAGGCGTCACGGCACCCGGGGTTGCAGAACCACACGTCGAGTCCGTCGCGGACGAGGTGCGGCGTGCTGGCGGCGACCGTCACGGACATCCCGCAGACCGGGTCGGTCGCGGTCCGGACCACCAGGTGGTGCGGAGCAGCGGACGCGACGAGACCGTCGACCCGGATCGCCCGCACCACCTGCGCGACGACGGACAGGGCGATCTCCCCCGCGGTCCGCGCCCCGATGTCGACACCGGCATGCGGGAACACGCGTCGCAGCTCGTTCTCCGACAGGTCGAGCTGCTCGAGCAGGGCCTGTCCTCGGGTGCGGCTGCAGACCAGGGCGATGAAACCGACCCCGGCGTCGAGGGCGGCCCGCACGTCGCGCGCCTCGTCGCCGTCGTGGCTCGAGACGACGACCGCGACGGCTCCGGCCGGCCCCGCGCCGGGCCCCGCGCGGTCGACGCCGAAGCCGAGCGTCGCAGCGATGTCGGCCACCGCCTCGGCCGTAGGGGAGGTGCCCACGAGGTGGATCACCGGCGCGGGCAGCAACGGCTCGAGGTAGATCTCCAGCGCGCCACCGGAGAGGCACGGGTTGACCACGACGCTCGCCCCCGGTGTCGCGGGGAACGCGTCGCCGCCGTCGGGCAGGACCCGCAGCAGGACCCCCTCGCCGGAGGCGAGCACGTCGAGGGCGGCCGTGCGCACCGACCCCGCGGCGCACAGTCCCCCGACGAAGCCCTCGATGGACCCGTCGGAGAGGACGATCGCCCGGTCGCCGGCGTGCGCGGACGTCGGCTCCTGGGCGCGGACGACCGTCGCCCTCACGAAGGGGACCCGCTCCCGGGTGAGCTGGTCGATCCGCTCGGTGATGGCCACGGTCATGGCTCGCTCCTGACGTCGGCCGTTTAGATCGGGGGGGTCGCGTGACCGCGCATGGCGTCCCACACCCGGGAGGGGGTCAGCGGCATGTCGGCGTGCCGGATGCCGTAGGGCTTGAGGGCGTCGATGACCGCGTTGACGATCGCGGGCGGCGACCCGACGGTGGCGGACTCGCCCACCCCCTTGGCGCCGATGGGGTGGTGCGGCGACGGGGTGACGGTGTGCCCGGTCTCCCAGTGCGGCACCTCGAGCGCCGTCGGGATGAGGTAGTCCATGAAGGAGCTGCTCAGGCAGGTGCCGTCCTCGTCGAAGGAGATCATCTCCATCAGCGCCATCCCGACGCCGTCGGTGAGGCCGCCGTGCACCTGGCCCTCGATGATCATCGGGTTGATCCGGGTGCCGCAGTCGTCGACCGCGACGAACCGCCGGACCTTCACCACGGCCGTGCCGGGGTCGATGTCGACGACGCAGAGATAGGCGCCGAAGGGGTAGGTGAGGTTGTCGGGGTTGTAGCAGATCTGGGCCTCGAGCCCGCCCTCGACGCCCTCCGGGAGGTCGCCGGCGCCGTGGGCCCGCATCGCGATGTCCTGGATGGTCACCGAGCGGCCGGGGTCGCCCTTGACGTGGAAGGACCCCTTCTCCCAGTCGAGGTCGGCGACCGAGACCTCGAGCATCCCGGAGGCGATGATCCGCGCCTTGTCGCGGACCTTGCGGGCGACCAGCGCCGCCGCGGCACCGGACACCGGGGTCGAACGGCTGCCGTAGGTCCCCAGCCCGAAGGGGGTGTTGTCGGTGTCGCCGTGGACGACGTCGATGTCCTCCGGCGGGATGCCGATCTCCTCGGCGACGATCTGGGCGAACGTCGTCTCGTGCCCCTGCCCCTGGCTCTGGACGGAGAGGCGGACGACGGCCTTGCCGGTGGGGTGGACACGCAGCTCGCAGCCGTCGGCCATCCCGAGACCGAGGATGTCCATGTCCTTCCGCGGCCCGGCGCCGACGGCCTCGGTGAAGAACGCCACCCCGATACCCATCAGCTCACCCCGGGCACGCTTCTCCGCCTGCTCCCGGCGCAGCTCGTCGTAGCCGGCGATCTCGAGGGTGAGGTCGAGCGCCCGCTCGTACTCCCCCGAGTCGTAGACCCAGCCGGTCTTCGTCGTGTAGGGGAACTGCTCGGGCTGGATGAAGTTCTTGCGCCGCAACAGGGCCGGGTCCATCTCGAGGTCGTAGGCGAGGCAGTCGACGAGCCGCTCGACGAGGTAGACGGCCTCCGTGATCCGGAACGAGCAGGCATACGCGACACCGCCCGGCGCCTTGTTGGTGTAGACGGCGGTCATGTGGCAGTAGGCCGCCTCGATGTCGTAGCTGCCGGTGAAGACCCCGAAGAACCCGGCGGGATACTTCACCGGTGAGGCGACGCCGTTGAAGGCACCGTGGTCGGCGAGGACGTTGGTGCGGATCGCGAGGATCCGGCCCTCCTTGGTCGCCGCGATCTCGCCCCGCATGACGTAGTCCCGGGCGAAGCCGGTGCTCACGAGGTTCTCGCTGCGGTCCTCCATCCACTTCACCGGCTTGCCGGTGAGCAGCGACCCGACGATCGCGCAGACGTAACCGGGATAGATCGGCACCTTGTTGCCGAAGCCCCCGCCGATGTCGGGCGAGATGACCCGGATCTTGTGCTCCGGTATGCCGGCCACGATGGCATAGAGGGTCCGGTGGGCGTGCGGGGCCTGGGTCGTCGACCAGAGGGTGAGCTTGCCGCTCACCCGGTCGAAGTCGGCGACCGCACCGCAGGTCTCCATCGGCGCGGGGTGGACGCGGGGGTAGACGATGTCCTGCGTGACGACGACGTCGGCGGAGGCGAAGACCGCCTCGGTGGCGTCCTTGTCGCCCGTCTCCCAGTCGAAGCAGTGGTTGTCGGTCTTGCCCTCGAGGTCGTCGCGGATGACCGGGGCGTCGGGGGCGAGGGCTTTGCGGACGTCGACGACGGGGGTGAGCTCCTCGTAGTCGACGTCGATGAGCTCGAGGGCGTCGCGCGCGGCATACCGGTCCTCGGCGACGACGAAGGCGACCTCCTGGCCCTGGAAGCGGACCTTGTCCGTGGCGAGGACGGCCTGGACGTCGTTGGACAGGGTCGGCATCCAGGCGAGCCCCTTCTCGGCGAGCATCGCGCCCGTCACGACCAGACGCACCTTGGGGTGGGCCTGCGCGGCACTGATGTCGATGCTCGTGATCCGGGCGTGGGCCACCGGCGAGCGGAGGATCGCGAGGTGGAGCATGCCGGTCAGCTGGATGTCGTCGCAGTACTGCCCGAGGCCGCGGATGAAGCGCGGGTCCTCCTTGCGCAGCATCCGACCGTGGCCCATCGGCTTGTGGTCGTTGTCGACGTGGTCGTGGTCCTCGCGCGGCTGCTGGGTTTCTTGGGTGTCCTGGGTGATCGTCATGACGGGCTCCCCACGGGGGCGGACGTGGGAGGGGGCAGGGCGAGCTCGTCGGCGCCGTGGGCGTGCGCGGCCGCCCACTGCACGGAGCGGACGATCGTCGTGTAGCCCGTGCACCGGCAGATCTGGCCGGAGATGGCCTCCCGGATCGTCGCCTCGCTCGGGTCGGGGTCCCGGTCGAGCAGGGCCCGCGCCGTCATCAGCATCCCGGGCGTGCAGAAGCCGCACTGCAGGCCGTGGCACTGCATGAAGCCCTCCTGCACGGGGTCGAGCACCCCGTCCTGCTCAAGGCCCTCGACCGTGCGGACCTCGCGCCCGCCGGCCATCGCGGCCAGCACGGTGCACGTCTTCACCGGCTCGCCATCCATCCAGGCGACGCAGGTGCCGCAGTTGCTCGTGTCGCAGCCCCAGTGCGTCCCGGTCAACCTCAGCTCGTCGCGCAGGAAGTGGACGAGGAGCATCCGCGCCTCGATGTCGCGCGTGACCGACTCGCCGTTGACCGTCATCGTGACCTGCATGTCAGGCTCTCCCGTCGCTGTCATTGGTGTTGCTGTGGGTGGTGGCTGCGTCGCCCTCGAGCCCGGCCGTGATCCGCTCGACCGCCCGCCGGAGGGTGCGCCGCGTGAGCTCGTCGGCCAGGTGCCGCTTGTAGTCCGCGGTGCCGCGGTTGTCCGTGGTCGGTGAGCAGCTCTCCGCGGCGATCGCCCCCGCCCGGGCATAGAGCTCCTCGGAGGGCACCTGCCCCCGCATCGCCTCGGAGATCGCCGGTATGCCGGTCGTGTTGGGGCCGACCGCGGCCAGACCCACGCGAGCGGCCGTGATCACCGGCCCGTCCATCCAGACCGCGCTGCCGACCGAGGTGACCGCCCAGTCGCCGGCCCGGCGCTCGACCTTGGCGTAGGCGCTCGAGCCACCGCTGCGCACCGGGATCCGGATCTCGATGAGCATCTCGTCGTGCCCCACCGCGGTCTCGTAGGGCCCGTGGTGGAAGTCCTCCATCGACACGACCCGCTGCCCGCCCGAGCCCTGGATGACGCACGAGGCGTCGAGCGTCGTGCAGACCGCCGACAGGTCCTCCGACGGATCCGCCTGGCAGAGCGAGCCGCCGATGGTCCCGCGGTTGCGCACGACCGGGTCGGCGATGACCGCCTCGGCGTCGGCGAAGATCGGGAAGAGGGCGGCGAGCTCGGCCGACTCGAGGAGCTCGCGGTGCCGGGTCATGGCCCCGATGCGGACCTCGTCCGTGCCCATCCGGACGTAGCCGAGCTCGTCGTGGAGGTCGTTGATGTCGATGAGGTACTCGAGGTCGGTCAGGCGCAGCTTCATCATCGGGATGAGGCTGTGCCCGCCGGCCACGAGCCGGGCCTCGTCGCCGAGGCGCTCGAGGAGCCCGATCGCGTGGTCGACGCTGGTGGCCCGCTCGTACTCGAACGGTGCTGGGACCTGCATGGGGTCGCTCCTCCACGGACGGCGGTGTCCTTCGGGGTCACTGTCGCCCCTGTCGGTCCGGCCCGTCAACGGGGGGCTAAGCGAAAGGTTGATGAGGGCGCGTCGGTCAGCTCGTCGCGCTCGACGCCGGGAGGCTCGGCGGCGGGAAGCTCGGCGCGGCGGCGGCGTTCAGCGGGCAGCAACGAGCGAGACGGCCGCCGCCAGCCCGAGACCGAACCAGACGACGCGGAACGCCGTGCCGAGCCACCCGTGCAGCGGTAGCGAGGCACCGGTCGCCGCACACACTCCCCAAGCTGACGGCGAAGACCGCGAGGAGCCCGACCCCGAGACCCCAACGGGCGACTGAGGGGACGGCGGCTGAAGCCCCACCACACCACGGCCACGTAGACGGCGACCTCGGCCAGGAAGTACGCGACGTCCCGGAACGTGATGCTGCCCATTGCCATGATCCTGCCCCGGCTCGGGCCCACCGTCAAGAGCACTGCTCTCGTTTCAGACTAGGTGCGGTCAGGGGCTGGCCGTGATCGCGAGCATGGCCGCCATCGCGGCCGCCAGCAGCGCCTCGGCCAAGGCCTCGGCGCGGGCAGCGTGCCCCGATCCGTTGCGGACCGAGGCGGCTGACCGGGCCACGGCGCGCAGGCTCACCACGGTCAGTGCGAGGGCCAGCACCACCAGCAGGGCGGTCGGGACGGAGGCGTGGGCGGTCGGGCCGCCCGCGCCGGACGACATCCGCATGGCCGCGTGCCCGACGGGGGCGACCGGCATACCGGCTCCGGCGCTCCCCACGACCCAGTCGAGGGCGGGCACGAGCATGACGGCCATGGCGAGGCAGCACACCCCCAGGCCGAGGTATGCCGCGCGGTCACCACTGTCGGCACCCTCCCGACGGCCTCTCACGCCACACCAGACGACCCCGGCAGCGAACAGCAAGAACGCTGCCCGAGGAAACCACAGGGGCGCCGGGAGGACCATCCCGACCATCCCCAGGGCACACAGCGCGTGCCAGACACGGACCGCTGGGCCGTGCGAGCGACCGCCGGACGACGTCATCCCGCACACGATGGCCGCTGCCGTGCCCCGCGTCAACGGCGACCTCAGCGATCGCTGAGGTCGGCCATCGGGTCAGCGGGCCAGCAGCTCGGCGACGTGCCGTTTCCCCGCCGTGTTGCGGTAGGACGCGTCGATCAGCTCGACGACCTCGGCCCACCTCGCCTTCGCGGCCCGGAGGGTCGGCAGCTCGAACCCGATCCAGCCGGAGGGCCCGAGGTAGGCGGGCACGTAGACGCGCGGGTCGCCCAGCAGCACCTCGCGCTCCGTCGCGTCGGGCAGCACGAGGACGGACGCCTCGTGGCTGACCCATTCGCCGTCGACCTTCTGGGAGCCGCCGAAGTAGACGAAGACCTTCGTCGTGAAGAAGTTGGGCCGCCCGTGGGAGATCTTCTCGGCCGCCCCCGGGAACGTCGTCGCGATCTCCCGGACGCGGGCGAGGAGCGGGTCGTCGTCGCGGAACATCTGCGGGTGCGGCATGGGGCCACGGTAGCGGCGGGGTGGTCAGTGGCAGGGTGGTCAGTGGCGGCGGGCGACGAAGACCAGCTCGCGGCCGGGGCGGTCGGGAGCGTCTCGGACCTCGTCCACGACGAAGCCGTGCTCGACGAGATCCGTTGTCACCTCATCCTGCTCACGGAAGCGGAGAGTCGAGTCGGAGGTCAGCACCTCGCCGTCGGAGGCGAAGACCCAGGTATGCCGGAAGCTCACCAGGGGCAGGCGGACGTCGGTCAGCTCGACCCACGTCCGGACCCGGTCGCCGGGGATCTCGGTGGTGGCAGTGGAGGCCTCGCGCGTCCACTCCTCCCACCCCCGGTATGCCGGGTCTCGGGTCTCGAGGACGAGGTGGCCTCCCGGTCGGAGGGCCTCGCGGGCGCCGGCGAGGGTCGCCGACCAGTCGGCCGGGTCGACGATGGTCTGGGCGACATTGGCGGTCATCGTCGCGAGGTCGACCTGGAGCGGGGGGAGGTCCCGCGCGACGCCGTGGACCCAACGCACCCGGTCGGCGCCGGGCTTCGAACGGGCCACCGCGATCGAGCCGCCGGCCGGGTCGACCCCGGTGACCTCGAGGCCGGTGCCAGCGAGCATGAGGGCGAATGAGCCTGTGCCGCAACCGATATCGAGCACGAGGCGGGCGCCGAGCTCGGTTGTCAGCGCGGCGTACACCTCGAGGTCGCTGCGGTCGGGGTCGAGGACGTCGTAGATCGCGACGAGGCGCGGGTGCTCGAAGATGTCGTCCGCCACGCGGCTGACCCTACGAGGGAGACTGCTTGCGTCCGCGCCGACGCGACACCAGTGTCCCGTCCGTGCGGACGCAAGGGCTCTCGTGGCGACCCGGGCGTCGGTGCGGCCCGACAGACTGTGGCCATGACGACGCGCCCACAACAGAGCCCGAGTCCTGACCCCGACGAGGGCGCCCGCCACCTCACCCTCGCGTGGTATCGCCGGGCCCGGCGCGCCCAGCTCGCCCACGCCCGCGCGGCCACCCGGTCACGCTCCCTGTTCCTCTGGCTGGGCGTGCCGGCGGTCGTACTCGGGTTCGCAGCCGGCTCGGCCGTCGTCGCGGACGTCGCCGCCGACCACCGGGTGCTCATCGCGCTGGCCAGCCTCGTCGCGGCCCTGCTCACCGCCCTGCAGACCTTCCTCCGGCTGGACGACCGACGGATCGCCCACGAGACCGCGGCGCGCAGGTTCGGGTCGATCCGGCGCGAGCTCGGCGAGCTCGGCGCCCTGGGGCCGCTGCCCGACGCGACCTTCGTCGGGACGCTCGACACGATCCGCGGCGACTACGACGAGACCTCGGCCGCGACCCCGCAGGTGCCACAACGAATCTGGTCATCCCAGAAGGCCGCCGACCGGGCCTTCTGGCCCGAGGAGTTTCGCCAGTGGCCGGAGGCCCCGCCCGTCCCGGATTGAGGTGAGAACGCGTCATCGAGAGCGCGTTCTCACCCCAATCCGGGGGGATGGGCCGGGCGGCGATTAATCGTGCCGCGTTTCTCCTAGCCGCACGGAGCGGCCCTGCGGGAGGCTGGGGCAATCACCGCCATGGCAAGGAGCACGACATGACCACCGACACATCCCCCGCCACCACGACCGGCTCCCCCACCGCGCGCCTCGCGATGGTCACCCTGGACTGCGCCGACCCGCGTGCAGAGGCGGTCTTCTGGAGCGCCCTCCTCGGGTGGGACGTCGCCGCCGTCGAGGACGAGTATGCGATGCTCACCGGTCCGTCCAGCGCCCTCGGCTTCGGCCTGGTGCCGGACTACGAGCCGCCGGCCTGGCCGAATCCCGCTGGTACCAAACAGTTCCACTTCGACCTCGCCGTCGACGACATCCCCGCGATGGAGGCGCGCTGCGTGGAGCTCGGGGCCAGCGTGCCGGACGACCAGACGGGTGAGACCTGGCGGGTGCTGCTCGACCCGGCCGGCCACCCGTTCTGCCTCACGGACGCCAAGAACTGGGGCTGACGGCGGCCTCGACGGGACGAACGAACGCACGAGACACACACACGAGAGGACGGCGATGACCCACCACGAGCACGCGACCGGCACCTTCACCATCGACCTGCGACCAGCCGACGGTCCAGATGGTCCGAACGACCCGGAGGGCCTCGGCCGCTTCGAGTTCGACAAGGAGTTCCACGGCGACCTCGTGGCCACCTCGCGCGGGGCGATGCTGTCCGCGGGCGACCCGAGCACGGGGTCGGCCGGTTACGTCGTGGTCGAGATCGTCGAGGGCCGGATCGGCGACCGCGAGGGTCGCTTCGCCCTGCAGCACTCGGGCGTGATGGACGCGGGCGAGCCGACGCTGGTCATCGCCGTCGTGCCGGGCAGCGGCACCGGCGGCTTCGCCGGGATCAGAGGCGACTTCGAGCTCACGGTCGACGAGGACGGTTCCCACCGCTACGAGCTCAGCTATTCCGTCCCGCCTACCGACGTAGTCCCGCCCGACTGATTCGGCGCGAGGTCGACCTCGTCACCGACGCTGATCGTCCCGGAGGTGAGGAGCCGGAACACGGTCCCGCCCCGGTTGTGCAGCGCCCGCGCCGCCCCCGGGCCGAGGCCGTCGTCGAGCAGCCGGCAGGGCGCCGCGATGCGGACGACCTCGAGCTGCACGTCGCCGATCGACAGTGGCTCACCCGGTCTCGTCGGGATCCGGCCACCGGAGATCGTCAGGTTGCGCCGGGTGAGACCGGGGTCGATCGGCCGGCCGAGATCGGCGGCGCCCGCCTGGAGGTCGAGCGCCGACTGGATCGTCACGTGCCGGTGCCGGCTGCCGTGGTAGCGGTCACCGACCAGACCACGGCCCGCCTCAGCCTCGACGCGGGGGACAGACCTCGTCGGCAGCCGGGTGCCGGGCGCGAGGTGGATCGCGGTCACCACGGGGGCCGCAGCGGTCACCCCTCCCGAGGTCGGGTCAGCAGACGTCATGCCACCAGACTAGGAATCTCGCGCGATGCGGCAGGATCGACCCATGAGCGAGACCAGCCCGCCGGTGATCGTGACCGACAACCCCGGTGCGAGCCGCTACGAGGCGCGGGTGGATGGCGAGGTCGCCGGCTTCGCGGCCTACCGGCCCAGCGGCAGCGACGTCATCGTCTTCACCCACACCGAGGTGGATCCCGCGTTCGGCGGCACCGGCATCGGGTCGGTGCTCGCGCGTGGCGCCCTGGACGACGTCCAGGCCCGCGGCGAGCGCGAGGTGGTGCCGCTCTGCCCCTTCATCGCGTCGTGGATCGAACGGCACCCCGACTACGCGGCGCTCGTGCGGGACGGTGACGCGGATGTCTGACTCTGACGCGACCCTGGTCCGGCAGTGGCACGACGCCGTCAACGCGAAGGACATCGAGGCTGCCGTAGCCCTCTGCCGCACGGACGTCGCGGTCGGGGGACCGCGGGGCTCCGGCCAGGGGCCGGATCTCCTGCAGGCGTGGTTGACCCGGTCGGGGATCACCCTCGAGCCGCAGCACCCGCTCGTCGCGGCAGGCGGCCGCCTCGTCGTGCACGAGCGGGCGCGGCGGCGCACCACCGCCGACGCACCGGTGCAGGCCCCGACCGACGCACCCGCCGACACGTGGATCGTCTTCGAGGTCCGCGACGGGCTGCTCGCCGCGGTCGACCGCTACGAGTCGCCCGACCAGGTGCCGGTGGCCCCCTCATGACGACTCTGGCGGAGGCGGTCGGCCTGGCCGCCGGTGAGTCGGGGCTGGCCGTCATCGCCACCGTGCGAGCCGACCTCACCGTCCAGGCGTCCCTCGTCAACGCCGGGACGATGGCCCACCCGGCGACCGGCGAGCCGGTCCTCGCCTTCGTCACCTACGGCAGGGTCAAGCTCACCAACCTCCGCGCGCGCCCTCAGCTCTCGGCGACCTTCCGCTCCGGCTGGCAGTGGGCGACGGTGGAGGGGCCTGCCGAGCTGGCCGGTCCGGCCGATCCCCGGCCATGGCTCGCAGACGCCGAGCAGCTGAGGCTGCTGCTGCGCGAGGTCTTCGGCGCAGCCGGCGGCCGGCACGAGGACTGGGACGCCTACGACGCGGCGATGCTCGAGCAGGGCCGCACCGCAGTGCTCGTGGCCCCGACCCGGGTCTACGGCAACGGCAACGGCTGACTCAGACCACCATCCATCGGCGTCCGTCGATGGTCTCCCGCGCCGCGTCGAGGTGACTGGCGTGGCAGGCCGTCTCGGTGATCGCGTGCAGCAGCACGGCGCCCAGGTCGGCCAGCCGCCAGTCCCCCCAGACGTCCTGGGGCCACCACCCAGGGGCGGTCTCGACCGACGTCGTGGCGATGACGGCGTCGGCCAGCGCGATCTCCTTCCGGTATGCCGCGAATACGCCGTCTGCGGTGGCATCAGGCGCGAGCGCCCAGCTGGAAGAGCCCGGCTCGCCGTCGGTCACCGACAGCTCACCCGCCACCACCCCCCGGAACCAGAACCGCTCGACGTCGAGGGTGAGGTGCTGGACGAGCCCGAGGCACGACCAGTCGAAAGGGCCGACCGGGCGGCGGAGAGCCTGCTCGTCGCCGCCCTCGAGGATGCCGATCACGTGTGCGCGCTGGGCTGTGAGGGCTCCGTGGAGCGCGCTCTTCGCTCGCTGGGTCGACGAAGGACGTTGAGGGGCGACGGTGTTCATCGACCCGCCGTCGCGTCGACCAGCCAGACGAGTGCTGCGGGCGCCCGGTGCATCACCGAGACGTGTCCGTCGTCCGCCTCGACCCAGAGCTCGGAGGACCGGATCCGGTGGGCCAGCCACTCGCTGTGGCTGCTCGGCACCATCGCGTCCCTGCCCCCCGCCACGAACAGCGTCGGCGCGGTGATGGTCGCCGGGTCGAAGCCCCACGGGGTGACGGCCGAGAGGTCGTCGTCGATGAGCGGCGCCGGGCCAGAGGCCACTCCGGGCCGGACGACGTCGAGGAACCAGGCCCACTCACCGCCGAGCGCCGCCTCGTCGGCGGCGATGAAGCCGATGTCCCCCTCGTCGCCCGACGCCTCGTGACGTTCCTTGGCCGCCCGTCCCCCGGCCGCCGCGCGGAGGCTGGCCGCGCTGCCGTCGGCCATCCCGGCATACCAGTCGAGACCTCGCGCGTCATAGGGGGCGATCCCCGAGATGCTCACCACGGCGCGGACCCGGTCCGGGAGCAGGGCAGCCGTCGCCAGGGCGCGAGGACCACCGCCGGAGTGGCCCATCGTCGCGAGCCGGTCGATCCCCAGGGCGTCGATGATCGTGGTCACGTCGTCGGCCACCGAGGCGACGTCGCGGTCGGGGAGCGGTGACGAGCCGCCATAGCCGGGGCGGTCGTAGGACACCCAGCGGACCCCGAGCCGCTCGGACTCCGCGAAAAGCGGCTGCGGTGGGGCACCGGTGTTGGGCGTGCCGTGGTGCCAGAAGACGACCAGTCGCTCGGCGTCGCCCGATAGGCCCGCGCCCGTGTCGTAGCAGTGCAGGGTGCGACCGTCATCGGTCGGCAGGTCCATCTCGATCATCGCGCCATCCTCCTCGTCGTGACCACGGCCGGCGCCGTGGCCTCTCTTGATACGTCGGAGCCCGCTCGCCCGTCTCGACACCCGGTAGCGTCGGGAGTCCCGGGCCCGGGGGACAAGGATGTCGAGAAACCCTCGGCCGCTCCGACCTCCGGATGACGGCGCCGACGGGACGCCGCGACGAGAGGGACCGACGTGAAGTACGTGCTGATGATCTACAGCAACCCCGAGTCCTGGGGCCACCCGATCTTCCTGCGCACCGCAGAGGCTGCGGCCATGACCGAGGGTGAGCGTGCCCAGATGACGACGCAGTTCGAGACCCTCATCGCCGAGATCGCCGCGTCGGGTGAGCTCGTCTCGGTCGAGGCGCTGGCCGACCCCGTCACCGCCCGGGCCGTGCGCGTCCGCGAGGGTGCGGTCGTCGCGACGGACGGGCCCTACGTCGAGTCGAGGGAGCAGATGGCGGGGTTCTGGATCGTCGACGTCGAGACGCCCGAGCGGGCGGAGGAGATCGCCAGCCGGTTCCCCGACGCGCGCTTCGCGGCGGTCGAGATGCGCCCGATCATGGGGTCGTCGGGCCAGGAGATGTGACGCAGGACGACACGGTCCAGGGCGGGGAGCTGTGGCGGCGGCTCGCTCCCCAGGTCCTGGCGGCCGTCACCCGCCGCTACGGCGACTTCGGGGTGGCTGAGGACGCCGTGCAGGAGGCGCTGCTCGCGGCCGCAGCGCAGTGGCCGGCGGACGGCACACCGGCGGATCCGCGGGCCTGGCTCATCACCGTGGCCTCTCGGCGGTTCATCGACCGCCTGCGCAGCGACAGCGCTCGACGACGACGCGAGCTTACCTCTGCGGCAACGACACCCGACGACGAGTGGGTCACAGCCGCGCCCGATGACGACGAGACGGTGGGCACCGACGACACCCTGCTCGTGCTCCTGCTCTGCTGCCACCCGGTCCTCACACCGGCGTCACAGGTGGCGCTGACGCTCCGGGCCGTCGGTGGGCTCACCACGGCGCAGATCGCCCGCGCGTTCCTCGTGCCCGAAAGCACCATGGCGCAACGGATCTCGCGCGCCAAGGACAGGATCCGCGAGGCGGGAGCGCGGTTCGAGCCGCCCGCCCACGACGACCTCCCCGACCGGATGAGGACCGTGCTGCAGGTCCTCTACCGCGTCTTCACCGAGGGCTACACCGCAAGCGGCAGCACGGCCCTTCAGGACGTCGAGCTCGCGCGAGGCCATCCGGCTCACGCGGGTGGCCCGAGGGGTGCTTCCCGAGGACTGCGAGGTCGCGGGGTTGCTCGCGCTCATGCTCCTCACCGACTCCCGCCGCACCGCCCGCACCTCGACGACGGGCGACCTCGTCCCGCTCGACGAGCAGGACCGCCGGCTGTGGGACCGGGCCGCCATCGCGGAGGGCACGGTCCTGGTGTCGGAAGCCCTGTCGCGCGGCCCGATCGGGCCCTACCAGCTGCAGGCCGCCATCGCCGCCGTGCACGCCGAGGCGACGGTGGCGGACGTCACCGAGTGGGCGCAGATCGACGTCCTCTACCGCCTGCTCGAGCAGGTGGCACCCAACCCCGTCGTCACCCTGAACCGCGCTGTCGCCGTCGGGATGGCCCACGGACCCAGCCGTGGACTGGAGCTGCTGGCCACCATCGAGGCCGACCCGAGGCTGCGCACCACCCATCGCCTGTATGCCGTCCGCGCCCACCTCCTCGAGATGGCTGGCGACCCCGCCGCAGCCGCCGACTACGCACTCGCCGCGCGACTGACGACGAGCGTCCCGGAGCAGCGCTACCTCTCGGCCCGGGCCGAAAGGCTGCGCTGAGGGTGCGCTGAGGGTGCGCTGAGGGTGCGCTGAGGGTGCGTCACGCAGGTCCCCCCGTCCCCCCGTACGCCTGAGGTTGTCATACGCAACCATTCTTCGGATGAAGAACGCAGGAAGTTCGCAGCAGATCACCAGACGGATGGCATGACTTATGTCACTAAAACCGGGTGTTGTCGCGATCCACTGCGAGGCCTGATCGCCCTGTAGAAATTGCGGCACCGAGCCCCGTCCTCGACCCACCCCCCCTATGAAGGACGACGTCGGCTGACCCCTGGAGGAACGTCCATGTCCCAGACCCCAACAGGTCGCCATCGCCCGCATACCGGGCTGCGCGCCCGAGCCGGGGGCATCGTGGCCGCCGCCGCGGTCGTCGCCACCGCCCTCTCCGGCGCCGCCGCCACGGCGGCGCCCTCGGCCCTGACGCTCGCCCCCCGCGCCCAGGCACTGAGCCTGCTCGGCGCCCCGATCGGGTTCTCCGACATCGACACCCGCACCAGCTCGGTCGCGCCGAGCGCATCGCAGGTCTCCTCCGCGGCCGCGCTCGGAACCGTGCGCTGGAACAAGTTCGGCACTCCCCAGACCCTCATCAACTACGGCGGCTTCCTCGGCACCGGGACCGGGTCCGACGCCAAGTCGGTAGCCCGGTCCTGGCTGAGCAGCCACGCCTCGCTCTTCAAGCTGACCACCACCGACGTCGCTGCTCTCCCGGTCCGGGTCAACCCCATGGCCGAGGCCAAGGGTTACAGCGTCTCCTTCACCCAGGCCTGGAACGGCGTCCAGTCGGTCCTCGACGGGGCGATCACGATGGGCGTGAAGGGCAAGCAGATCGCCATCGTCACCTCGTCGTCGGCCGGGTCCCAGGCCGACCCGGCTGCCTCGACCCTCAGCGTCACCGCCGCCTGGCTGGCCGCCGCCACCAACGTCGGACGCCCCGTCGTCGCAGCGTCGCTGGGCACTCCCAAGGTCCTGGCCAACGGCTGGACCTCGTTCTCCGCGGCGGGCTTCGCGCAGCCGCAGTACGTGCGTCCGGTCGTCATCCCGATCCCGGGCGCCGGAGTGCGCTCCGGTTACGAGGCTCTCGTGATCGACGTCCAGGGCGGCCGGTCCCTCGCCTACTCGTCCACCATCGACGGCATCACCGGGGACGTCATCATGCGCTCCAACCGCGTCGACCAGAGCGAGCAGCAGATGGTCGTCAACGCCGCCTTCACCGACACCACCTGTGGTGCGCCGGTGCCGGGCGGCTCCGTCGACGCGATGACCAAGCAGATCATCGTCTCGATGAGTGCCACGGTGGCGAGCAACGACATCGTCGTCAAGCTCCTTAAGGACAACACCGTCGTGGCCTCCGAGGACACCGGCGTCGGCACCGAGGCGCTCACCTACGCGCCCGCCGCGGGGGTCCCCGCCGGCGACTACCTCGTCCAGATCTGTCCCGCCGTCGGCGCAGCCACCCCGTTCGTCGCGCCTTACACCGCCACCGGCGCGTTCATCGCCACCAACACCGCGGCGGCCGGCGGCACGGGCGGCACCAACAGCGGCATCCCCTACCCGCCGACCTGGAAGTACTTCACCAACGCGCCGAACTTCGACTTCTCCTCCACCGACACCCGGATCACCGGGTGCTGGACGCAGGTCGCAGGAACCGCCTGCACCCGCAAGGAGCAGAACCTCGCCTCGCGCGCTCCGTGGGACGTCGACGTCTCCTCCGGTCTGCCGACCTTCACGACGATCGGCAACAACGCCCAGACCGCTGAGGCCTTCACCAACCCGCTCGCCCCCGGGGCCACGAGCACCCGGCCGGTCCACCCCGACCGCACCTACCAGGACGCGTGGACGAACGGCTGGAACGTCAACAAGTGCAACCCCACCACGATCACTCCCGGGCCCACCAACGGCACCGACATCAATGCGGCGATCACCAACCTCTTCGTCGGGCACAACCGCTTCCACGACTTCTCCTACTTCCTCGGCTTCACGGAGGACAACTACAACGCCCAGACCAACCAGTTCGGTAACGTCAGCGCAGGCACCTCGGCGCTCACTCCTGACCCCGAGATCGGCAACGTCCAGGCCGGTGCTTTCGACGGTGGTGCACCCAGCTACATGGGCCGCGACAACGCCAACCAGATCGCTCTTCCCGACGGCGTGCCGAGCATCACCAACCAGTACCTCTTCCAGCCGATCGCGGGTGCCTTCTACGCCCCCTGCTCCGACGGAGACATGGACACCTCGATCTTCGGCCACGAGTACACGCACCTGATCAGCAACCGGATGGTTGGCGGCCCGATGTCGAACCTCACCGGGGCGCAGGCCGGCTCGATGGGCGAGAGCTGGTCGGACCTCGACGCGCTCGAGTACATGCACGCGTTCGGCTACACGCCGCAGGCCGGAGAGAACGACTGGGCCGAGGGCGTCTACGCGACCGGCAACAAGACCAAGGGCATCCGCGACTACGCCCTCAACAACAACCCGCTCAACTACAGCGACATCGGGTTCGACACGACTGGCGCAGAGGTGCACGCCGACGGCGAGGTGTGGAACGCGGTCAACTACGACATCCGTCAGGCGCTGGTCAACAAGTACCAGAGCAAGTACCCCGCGACGGACAAGACGCTGCAGCTGCGCTGCGCCCAGGGCGAGATCCCCTCGGACCTCTGCCCGGGCAACCGCCGCTGGATCCAGATGGTGTACGACGGGTGGCTGCTCCAGCCCGCTTCGGACAGCATGCTCGACGCGCGGGACTCCTACCTCGCGGCCGACGTCATGCGTTACGGCGGCGCCAACCAGGACGCCCTCTGGTCGGCCTTCGCCAAGCGCGGGTTCGGCGTCACCGCATCGACGGTCGGGACCGACGACACCGACCCGATCCCCAGCTTCGTCGCCAAGACCGGCTCGAAGGCGAGCACGGTGAACTTCACGATCGGCATCTACGACACCGGTAAGCCGGTCGTCGGCTCCGGGGTCAAGGTCTACGTCGGCGACTACGAGCGAGGCGTCACCCCGGTGGCGACGTCCGACGCGTCGGGTGTGGCGAGCGTGACGATGGAGCCGGGCACCTACCACTTCGTCTTCCAGCGGGCGGGTATCGGTCTCACCAAGATCGCTGTCACCGTGCCGGCCAGCTCGACGCTCAACCGGCCGGTCCACGTGGTGGCCAACCTCGCCTCGTCGGCGAACGGGGCGACCGCCGCCGAGAGCCTCAACAGCACCGACGCGGCCGCGCTCATCGACGACACCGAGGGCACGTCCTGGAACGACACCAACCCGACGACGGCAGTCGCGGTCAACACGAGCAACCCGGCGGTGACGATCAAGCTCGGCAACCTCGGGACCGCGGTGTCCCGGATCGTCCGGTCGGTGCGGGTCAGCGCCTACCTCCAGCCGGCCCAGAGCCGGTTCGAGGCCCTGCGCAAGTTCCGGCTCGACGCCTGCGTCGTCAGTTCGCTCGACCCCACCTGCTCGCTGCCGACCAGCTTCCACCCGGTCTACACGAGCGCCGACGACGCCTTCCCCGCGGTCAACCCGCGGCCCGTCGCACCGGACCTCACGTCCCGCACCTTCGACGTGCCGGACTTCGCGGCGACCTACGTCAAGCTCGTGGCGCTGCAGAACCAGTGCACCGGTGCCCCGGGCTACCAGGGCGACCAGGACCTCGACCCGACCAACAACTCGGACTGCGTCACGGGCTCGGGGAGCGTGGCGACGAGTGACCTCAACATCCTCGGCGGCGCCCACGGCAACACGGTGCGAGCGGCCGAGTTCGAGGCGTTCGGCTCCGACCTCTCCACCCGACCGCCGTACGACCCGGTGGTCCCGGTGACGGTCTCGGCTCCGACCACGGTGCAGAAGGGCCAGAACCTGACCTACTCCATCGGCTACACCAACCTCGGTCCGGCCGCGTCCGACCACGCGCTCCTCACCGACCGCCTCCCGGCCGGCCTGACCTTCGTCTCTGCACCCGGGGCGACGTACTCAGCGGCCAACCGGACCGTCACCTGGAGCCTGGGATCAGTACCGGTGAACGCCTCGGCGACCGAGACCCTGGTCGTCAAGGTCACGGCCCCCGTGGGGACGGGCATCACCAACCAGGCCGACTTCGCCGGCGACCTCACCACCGAGATCCCCGGCGCGGCATACACGCTGGTCACCGGCTAGCCCGCAGGCGAACAGCAGCAGGGGGCGGGTCCGGACCGAGAGGTGCGGACCCGCCCTTGCCGTGCGCGTTGCCGATCAGCGGCAGATCACGACCAGCTCGGCGCCTCATCTAGATTGGCGCAGGTGACGGAATCGGCGTTCGGCCTCCTCGGCATCCCTTCCGAGGCCGAGCGGCTCTATCGGCCGATGTTGCGGGTCGGGCACGCCTCTGCCGCAGAGCTCGCGGTGGAGCTGAGCCTCGGACCGACCGCCGTCGCCCGGGCTGCGGCGCAGCCGCGTCAGGCTGGTCTGGTGGCCTTCCTCGCGGACGGCGAGTACGCGCCGGTCGACCCGCGCGCCGGCCTGCGCGCGCTGACCGACCGGCATACCGCGGAGCTGGAGCGGATCCGCGAGGAGGTGCCGCTGCTCGTGCAGCTGTTCGACACCATCGGTGTCGGTTCGTCCACCGGCGACGGCACCACCGTCCTGTCGGACCGTGAGGTGATCGCCGCGACCTACGTGCGGATGCAGCACCTGGCCCGGGAGCAGTTCCTCGCCTTCGACCGACCTCCTTACCTGTCGGCGACCGCGAACCCGCTGCAGCCGGCGGTCCTGGCCCGAGGGGTCCGGTGGCGCGCCGTCTACGCGGGGGCGAGCTTCGACATCCCGGGCGCGTGGGAGGAGGTGCGTGGTCTGGCGGAGCGGGGCGAGGAGGCCCGAGTCGTCCCCGACCTGCCCATCAAGCTCGCGATCGCTGACCACGACCTCGCCATCCTCGGGCTCCGGCTCGACACCGGCGGGGTGGAGACGCTGCGCACCGACTCGCGTCCGCTCATCAACGCCCTGTGCGACCTCTTCGAGGCGCACTGGCAGAAGGGAACCCCCGTCGGCGACCCGGTCGGGACGTCGCCGGCAGCCTCCGGTGACGTCCGCTTCGCCACCTCGCCGGAGCGCGCACTGCTGGCCCTGATCGGCGCGGGCCTGAAGGACGAGGTCATCGCCCGCCAGCTCGGCATCTCGCCGCGCACCCTGCGGCGTCGGACCCAGGAGCTGATGAGCGAACTCGGGGCAGCCAACCGTTTCCAGGCCGGGGCGGAGGCCGCCCGCCGCGGCTGGCTCTGAGGCCAGGCTCGGATGAGCGGTCCGGGTGGATGACCCGACCTGACGTGGGCCGGGGACGTCGAGCCGCAGTCCAGTGCCCGTCCAGGAACAGTCCAGGAATGGCCTACAGGGGTCCGTGACCGGTCCAGGCCATCCTTGCCCCGGTCCCGAGTCCCGTCACGGGTCCAGACTGCCCGCATGACGACCCCCTCCCCCACCTCCGCGTCGGGCCGATGCGCACGTCGTGCCGACCGTCGCGCCAACCGCCGACCCCGGCCTATCGCCGGCGTCCTGCTCGGCCTGGTCGGCCTCGTCGTGGGATTGGTCGCCACCGGACCCGTCCCGGCGGTCGCGGCCACGCCGTCGGGACCTCGTCCACGTCATCATCGAGCTCGATGCCCCCTCGTCCGGGGCCGCGCTCACGTCAGCCGAGCACGCTGCGCTCGAGGACCGCCGGGCTCGCACCCGGGCGGCTGACTCGGCCACCGGCACGGCGCCGCAGGCGGTGCCTCCGGCCGGGCAGACCCAGCGCGAAGCGGCAGCCGTCTCGCGGCTCCAGTCCTCCCGGGTCCTCGTCCGCGCCGCCGCCCAGCAGGTGCTGGCCACCGCGGCGTCTCGGGCGATGACGGTCACGAACCCGCACACGAGCGTCGACGTGCTCAGCGCCGTCTACGGCGAGGTCCGTCGGGCCGACCTGCCGGCCCTCGCCACCCTTCCCGGTGTCCTGCGCGTGACCCCGGACGTCCCGATGACTGCGGTGGACCTCCCGACGGGCACCCCTGCAGGAACAGGGTCGTCGGCCTCGGCCACGACGCCGGTCCCGCCCTCGGCGACCCCGGCGACCCCGGCGACCCCGGCGACCTCGGCGCCCTCAGCGCCCTCAGCGCCCTCAGCGCCCTCAGCGCCCTCAGCGCCCTCAGCGCCCTCAGCCGGTCCCGCCCCCGGAGCGGGGACGGTCATCGCGATCGTCGACACCGGGATCGACTACACGCTGCCCGACCTGGGCGCCGGCTTCGGGGCGGGCCGCGTCGTCGTGGGCGGCTACGACGTCGTCAACGACGACGCCGACCCGATGGACGACCACCACCACGGCACGCACGTCGCGGGTATCGCCGCGGGCCGGGGCCCCAGCGTCCGCGGCGTCGCCCCCGGTGCGCTGCTCACGGCATACAAGGTCCTGGACGCCAACGGCAACGGCAGCGAGTCCACCGTGATCCGCGGCCTCGAGATGGCGGTCGACCCCCTGGGGGCGAACCCCGCGGACGTCGTCAACATGAGCCTCGGCGGGGCCGGCGACGAGAACGACCCGATCTCGCGCGCGGTGGCCGGGGCCACGGCACTGGGCGCCGTGGTCGCCGTCGCGGCCGGCAACGCCGGACCGGGTGCCCAGACCCTGGGCAGCCCGGGGGTCGCCCCGGCCGCCCTCACCGTCGGTGCGTCGACGACCGACCTCCGTCTCGCCACGGCGCGCCTCATCGGCACCTCGCGGGATCTCCCCACCTGGCGGGTGACGTTCTCCGCCAACGCTCCTGCCTCCCCGATCACTGCGAGAGTCATCGACGTCGGCGCCGGGACACCCGCCGACTACCGCCGGGTCGGCGACCTCCGGGGCGCCGTCGTCACCTACGTCGATGAGGCTCCCCGCAGCAGCAACGACTACCCGGGGAGCTCCTTCGCCCAGGCCCGTCTCGCGGAGCAGCACGGCGCCGTCGCCGCCCTCGCCCGCCCGCAGACGGGGGTCGAGCCGGGCGGTGGGCCGGTGTCCGTGACGGAGCCCGGGATCCTGCCCGCCGTCGCCGACAGCACCGGCCAGCGCCCACTGACCAGCGGTGACAACGGTCGCCTCAACCGCCTCGTCGTCCTCGGGGTCCACGCCAGCGACTACGCGGCACTCTCCGCCGGCCTCCCCCCGGGGACGATGCGGATGCGCCTGACCCCCATCGACGCGACCGACCAGATCGCGGCGTTCAGCTCGAGAGGCCCGACCCCGTCGATGGCGCAGAAGCCCGACCTCGTCGCGCCCGGGGTCGAGATCCGCTCGCTCGTGCCGCGAGCGCAGGGCGTCCCCGGCAACGTCTACCGCCTCTCCGGCACCTCGATGGCGACACCGGCCGTCGCCGGCGCGGCCGCCGTCCTGCGTTCGCACGAGCCCGGACTCACCGGGCTGCAGGTGCGGGCCCGCCTCACCGGCAGCGCCGCGCCGCTCGCGGGGGACTCGCGCGACCTCTCGACGACCGTGCAGGGCGCCGGCCGTCTCGACCTCGCTGCTGCGCTGCACGGACGGGTCACCGCCTCACCCGCCGTCGTGTCCTTCGGCCTCCCAACTGATCTGGGGCAGAACGCATCCCGCGCCACGGTGACCCTGACCAACTCCTCCTCGCAGGCCGTCACGGCGACGGTCGACCTCACCAGCGCGCACGGTTCCGTTGGGCGCGCGACGGTGTCACCGTCGAGCGTCCGGCTCGCCCCGGGGGCCACTACCCAGGTCGTCGTCTCCGCCCGGTCGGCGGTCGGGCGGGTGGACACCGAGCTCTCCGGCGAGGTCCTGGCCCACGTCTCCGACGGCACCCTCGTGCGGGTGCCCTTCCTCCAGGTGGCCCGCACGCTGCTCGTGCGCGCCACCCCGGAGCAGACCACCGGCGCGACGCAGCTCATGGTCATGTCCTCGGTCGTCCTCGACTCGCCCCCGGCGCTGACCGTCCGCAACACCGCGACCGGGGTCACGCGCACCCTCATCGCCCGCCCCGACAGGGCGATGCCGGGCTGGTACCGCGCCGATCTCTCGCTGCCCAGCGTCGGTTCGTATGCCGTGGAGACCGTCGGGCGGCGCGGCGCGGCCCTCCTGCCCGGCTCCACCACCGTGGAACGCGTTCAGCCACAACGACCCGGCACGTGGCAGCGGCTGGGCCGCGCGGCCAGCGCGGGCGATCTCGCGGTATCGACCGCGCAGCCCGGCGTGGCCATCCAGGCGACACCGGGATCGGCGCGTCCCTTCGTCACGACCGACCACGGTGCCAGCTGGACCCAGGTGCGGTCACTGCCGGTGGGCAACGGCTTCGGGACCCCGATCGCGGATCCGACCGACCCGCAGGCGTTCTGGTACGCCCTCGAGGCCGCGCCCGGCGACCCGCCGCTCGACCCGACCTACCGCGGCAAGGTGCTCAGGACGACCGACCTCGGTCGCACCTGGACCGTGCTGCCCTTCCCCGACGACCACATCCGCGCCTTCCTCGGTCGCGGCAACGTCCTCATCGCCGTCGTCGCCTCCGGGGTCCGGATCAGTGTGGACGGCGGAGCGAGCTGGACCCTGCGCCCCATGAGCTGGCCCGAGGGGATCACCGGGGCGGCGATCACCGGCAGCCGGCTGCTCGTCAGCGGCTACTCCACGGTCTGGGGCTGGGACGGGTTCGCGGCCGGGCTTCCGGGTGCTCCGACGACCGCCGTCACCGGCGCCGCAGGGCTCATCGCCCTCGGGGCCTCGGGCCGCGTCGCCACCGTCGCCGAGTTCGACGGCACGGTGCGGGTCTCGACCGACTCCGGAGCGCACTGGGCCTCGAGCCAGCTCCCCGACGGCGACGACGCCATCGGCGCGCGGGTGCTGGGCGGCGAGGCGTTCGTCGCCGGCCCACGCGGCTACTGGCGCAGCACCGACGCCGGCGCGACCTGGCGGCTGACGGCATACCCCGTGCAGGGACCGGTCGGCATCGACGTCGAACGCTGGCCCGACCGGCCGCGGTCGCTGCTCATGCCGCTGGAGAACGCCGGCCTGTATGCGTCGGCGGACGACGGCTTGACCAGCACCCGCATCGGCGTCTCGTCGACCACGATCCGCCAGGTCGTGACGACCCGCACGCCGGGCGGCGGATCGCAGGTCGTCATCGCCGACGAGCAGGGCACCGACGGCTCGGCCATGCCCGCGGCGGGCGCCGTGGACGAGACGGCCTGGGGTCCCACCGGCGGCGAGGGGATGTTCGGCGTCGCTGCGCTCGACGTCGCTGTCGACAGCCTGCACCCGGCGCGATGGACACGAATTCGCCTGGACGCCAACAACAATGCCGAGCTCCAGCGTAGTGACGACACCGGAGTGACGTGGCGAGTCGTCGGACCGCAGACCTTCGGCCTCTCCCTGTCTGCGTTGGTCGTCGATCCCGATGACGGCCGACACGCCGTCGTCGGGTTCACCCAGTCCTCCGATCGTGGGCTGCTCGTCACGGATGACGACTGGGCCACCTGGCACGTCCACAGCCACGACGTCACGGTCCGCGAGGTGACCCTCGACCCGTCGCGACCGGGACGGATGTGGGTGGCGGCGGACGAGGGACTGTTCCGTTCCGACGACACGGGGCGCACCCTCACGCCGGTCCTCACGGGCGAGGCGCTCTCCGTCTGGGTCGATCCTGCCCGTCCGGCCACCGTCGTCGTGGGCGGTCTTCGGATCCGGGTCAGCAGCGACGGCGGGGCGACCTTCCGGACGGCCGACACCGGCGGCGGCGACACGCTCTTCAGCTCGTTCGCCACCGCGAGCATCCGTGTCCCGGGGGCGAGCACGCCGACCCGCGTGCTCTTCGCGGGCAGCGCCGCCCTGCGACCCTACGGCTGGCGGGTCGCCGGACGAGGGGTGCTGTGCAGCATCGACAACGGCCGGACCTGGACCTCGGTGTCCGGCGGGCTCGAGTCGACGTCGGTCACGTCGATGTCCGTCACCCCGGACGGCACCTGGCTGGTCGTCGGGACCACGGAGGGTGGCGTGCACCGAGCCGCGGTGGCCGACCTGCTCGGGTGAGGTCGTGGCAGACCTCCGGCCGCGGCATACGGGAGGAGGGCGGGCCGGTCGACAACGGGCGATGTTCCATGCATCCCGTTTGCTGATCTCGCAAGAGGGATTGCGGGGCGCGGACCGGATGGGCGACGGTGAAGTCATGACCAACACAGCAGGCTCTCTCCCGTCCACCACCACCTCCCCTCCCGACGCCTACGTCGGGGACCCTGCGGTCCAGGCGGAGTGGGACCAGCGGTATGCCGAGCAGGAGCGGCTGTGGAGCGGCCGGCCCAATGGTGCGCTGGTGGCCGAGGTGGCCGGGCTGACCCCCGGGCGGGTGCTCGACGTCGGCTGCGGCGAGGGCGCTGACGCCGTGTGGCTCGCCAAGAGCGGCTGGGACGTGACCGGGCTCGAGGTCTCGGGGCTGGCCCTCGAGCGAGCAGCCGGGCACGCGAAAGACGCTGGTGTCACAGTGCGCTGGGTGCACGCCGGCCTCGTGGAGGCAGCGCTCCGCCCGGGGTCCTTCGACCTGGTGTCCGCCCAGTACCCGGCTCTGCTGAGGACCCCGGACTCCGCCGCCGAGCGCGCGATGCTCGCGGCGGTGGCACCCGGGGGAGTGCTGCTGCTCGTGCACCACGCCGGGATGGAGACCCACCACGACCCTGACCGCGACTTCGACCCGGCCGACTACGTCTGGCCCTCCATGGTCGCCGCCCTGCTCGACGACGACTGGGAGGTCGAGGTGGACGAGCAGCGTCCGCGCATCGCCCCCGATGGTGGGGCCGGTGCGCACCACTCCGAGGACGTCGTGCTGCGCGCCCGCAGGCGGCGCTGAGGTCTCGTCGCACCGTCCGTCCGACGTATGCCGCTCATCTCATGAGGCCCCCCCTGGTGACTGCGTGGAGACGCCGGCGTGCCACCTCGTCGCCAGCTTCTACGCGGGGAGCCGGAGCCGAATGTCCCTGACCACAGCGAATATCGTTTGCTCGCTCTGCCGGCGTCCCTCGGTTGGCTCCGTGGTGACCCAGGTTCCTTACCGCTCGCTCCCTCTGTACCAGGCGGACGGCGGACGTCTTCTGGTCGTGGTGCTCGCTCCCGGCGATGACGTCTGTCGGAGCCGCAACGCGACTTGCGCCCCACAGGAGCAGTTCTTCCACCCGTTCGTTCGCCAACGTTGTCGCTGCGGTGTCCCAACTCTGCGGTGGCGGACCCGGTCGTGGAGGACGAGAATCGCACCCTGCCCCCACCACGACCCCTGGAGGACCGATGAAGCTCCGCCGCTGGGTGACGGCGAGCGTGGCCACGATGGCCACGCTCGCCCTCACGACGATCGCCGCCCCGAGCTCTCCCGCAGCGACCCTGCGGCAGGTCTACGTCGCGATGGGCGACTCCTACTCGGCCGGGCCGCTCATCGTGCCGCAGACGGACCCGATCACCTGTGTCCGGTCGGGGAACGACTACCCCGGCCTGGTCTCCCGGCAGCTCGGCGTGGCCGTCTTCCGTGACGTCACGTGCAGCAGCGCCACCACCGCCGACTTCGTGCAGTCGCAGCCGGCCAACATCCCGGGCGGTCCCCCGGCGCCGCCGCAGTACCAGGCCCTCAGCCCGGACACGACCCTGGTCACCGTGGGCATCGGGGGCAACGACGTGGGCCTCGTCGGCCTCGCCCTCAGCTGCATCAACTTCGCGCCGCCGCCGATCGGGCACTCCTGCCAGGCGGCCAACGGGATGACCTACCAGAACCGGATCGACACCTTCGCCGCGACCTACGGCCAGGTCGTCGAGACGATCCGCGCGAAGGCGCCCCACGCGAAGATCCTCCTGGTCGGCTACCCCACGACGATCAAGGACGGCGGCTGCTTCCCCTACCAGCCGATCCTCGGCAACGACGCCACCTACCTCCAAGGGCTGATCGACCGACTCAACCGTCGGATGAGCGCGCAGGCGGCGGCCCACGGCGCGACCTACGTCAACCTCCGCGCCTCGACGATCGGCCACGACTCCTGCCAGCTGCCGGGCACCCGGTGGCTCGAAGGACTCGTGCCCAGCTCGCCGGCATTCCCGTTGCACCCCAACGCCCTCGGGATGCAGAACGCTGCCGCCCGGGTCCTGGCCACTTTGGGCTAGCTGGGGCCGCACCCATCACGTGGAAGGAGGGTGCCCCGTCGCTCGGTCGGGCGGTCTCCCCGTCATGCATCGTGCACGTTTAACACGTCGCGTTAGATTTGCACGCTCCGCTGGCCTCGTGGGCGGTCTCCGCGGCATACCCGTGTCCCCAGGGTCGTCATGATGACATCGTGGCAGCCTGACGAGGCCGATCCGCGGGTCAGCGGCGGCGGGCCGCCACCGACTCGGCGCGACCCTTCAGTGTCAGCAGCATCTTGCGCATCATCACGCTGTCGCCGAGCTCGAGGGGCAGCAGGAACAGCGCCGTGGGGATGCCGGCGACAGAACGGGATCGGAACCTCGTGACCAGTCGTGTCGACCCTTTGCCAGCCTCGGTGAGGACCCACGACCACGTCGTCTCGCCGGCGCTTCCCCAGACCATCGACCGCGGTGCGTCGAGCGCGTGGACCCGGAGCCCCAGCCGACCGCTGGGCGTCAGGGGGACGATGCCGCCGACCACCAGGTCCTGAAGCTCCGGGATGATCCGGTCGGCGCTGCGGCGACCGAGGTTGTCGACGAGATCGTAGCTGTACCAGCCAGCCCGGCCCGTGCCTGCCTGGACGAGCCACGGCCAGACCGCGTCCGGCGGGGCCGCGATGGTGATGGCCCGGGTCGCGTCGAAGCTGGGGTGGGGGACGAGGTCGTCACCCGGCATACGGGCCGCGACCTCCGCCGGGGTCGCACCCCAGGTGAGGCCCCACGGGCGGACCCGGCGGACGTAGAGCGCGCCCAGGGTCGCGACGCCGCCCACCGCGGTCAGGACTGCCCGACGGCGCTGCCGCACGGCGGTTCAGGACTCCGTCGCGAGGCGGGCACCGAAGCCCAACAGGACGATTCCCGTCACGGCGTCTGCGGTGCGGCGGACGGCCCGACACAGCAGCACCCCGCGGAGGACCTCGAGGAAGGCGGCCACGGCGAAGAGCCACGCCGTGCCGACCAGCGGAAGCAGCCAGGCGTGCGCCACCCAGGTCAGCAGGGAGTCCTCCGGCCCGACGAACTGCGGGAGCAGGGCGAGGAAGAAGACGAGGATCTTGGGGTTGGTGAGGTTGCAGAGGATGCCCTGTCGAAGGCCGGTCCACGCGCTCGCGGCCGCCGGGGGCAGCGCCGCATCGTCGTAGCTCCCGCGCAACGCCGTTCTCAGGGCTGCGAACCCGAGCCAGGCCAGGTAGGCGACACCGGCCCACCTGATCGCCACGAAGAGGGGGTGGATGCGCACGATGGCTGCGCCGAGCCCGAGCGCGACAGCGAGACCCTGCACCGCCGAGGCGATCCCGATCCCCGCCGCCGTCCACCAGCCGCGGCGACGGCCGCCGAGCAGCGTGGCCCGCACGATGAGGGCGAAGTCCAGACCGGGCACCAGCGCCACCGTCACGACGAGAAGCAGGAACGCGGTGAGGGAGTGGGACACGGAGGGCCTCTCGGCTTCGGAGCTGGGGTGGTGACGAGGCTGCCGCACGGGCGCGACCCCCAGCATACCAACCGGCGGCCGGCGGACGCGTGGCCGGCGATCTTTCGTGGTTGGTGTCGGCGCACGAACTCAGGGACGATGCCGCGTATGCCGCCCACGCCGCCCCGGCTCATCAACCACTGGCCCGTGCTGGGGCTGACCCTCCGGACGTCGCGGCTGGAGCTTCGCGTGCCGGGGGAGGAGGAGATGGGGGCCTTGGCCGACCTCGCGGCGGCGGGCGTCCACCGGCCCGGGGAACGACCGTTCCTCACGCCGTGGACCGAGGGCTCGGGTGCCGACCGCGCCCGGACGTCGTGCAGGGGCACTGGGCCCGGCTCGGCTCCTGGTCGCCCTCGGGGTGGAGTCTCGGCCTCGGTGTCTTCGCCGACTCCGAGCCCGTGGGGCTCGTCACCCTGCGCGCGGCGGAGTTCGCCGTCCGGCGCGAGGTCACGACGTCCTCGTGGCTCGGACTGGCATACCAGCAGCGGGGATTCGGGACCGAAGCGCGGACGGCGCTCCTGACGCTGGCCTTCGACCACCTCGACGCGGTCTCGGCCGTGACCGAGGCGTTCCCGGACAACGCGGGTTCCCACGGTGTCTCCCGCAAGCTCGGCTACCACCCCGACGGCATCTCACGCGACGTGCGCGACGGCGAGGTGGTCGTCTCCGACCGGCTCCGGCTCGACCGGGCGGACTGGGACCGGGTCGAGCACCCGCCGGTCGGGGTCTTGGGGCTCGACGCGTGCCGCGCCCAGTTCGGCGTCTGAGAAGGTCGGGCCCAGACCGAACGAAACACAGACTGAACGAAACCCAGACTGAACGAGACCCAGACCGGGCGAGCTCCAGACCGAGCGAACCGAAGAAGCGGCCAGCTCAGAACCGGCCGCGACACTCGAAGACGACGGCCACCCCGCCGTCGGGCAGGGTGGCCTGCGCGGTCGTCGCGACGTACGCCCAGCGACTGCGGTCAGCCATGACGACCTCGTAGCGGTCGCCGTCCGCCGCGCCGAGGACGGTGCCGTCGAGCGGCCCACCGCGCGCCATGGCGGGCAGGGCGCCCGACAGTGCCTCGGTGGTCATGCGCCCCATCCAACCGCACCCGGGCGCTCGGTCGGAGGCTCCGGAACCCGCTGAGGTCGTGGTCTGGCGTCGAGGT
>NZ_JANXRJ010000063.1 GCF_025353065.1 Lapillicoccus sp. | reverse complement strand
CGGCGCCCCTCATCGCCGCCGCCATCCTCGAGAAGACCGGCTCCAGCACCGGCATCAGCTGGTACATCATCGGCTGCTGCGTCGTGTCGGCGATCGCGCTGGCGCTGATGCCGCGCACCCAGCTGAACCGCGAGGCCGCCCTGGAGTCGGAGACCGCCGGAGCCACCGCGTGACCGAGCCCGGTTCCGCTGTGCCCGTTGAGGATTCGTTTGAAAAGTCGCCCGCCATCTCAGCCGACGCCGAGGGGGCGTGGGTCCGGCGCGAGGGCGCGCTTGCGGGGCTGCGCGTCCTCGACCTGACACGCATCCTCTCGGGCCCGTTCGCCTCGATGGTGCTCGCCGACCTCGGGGCCGACGTCATCAAGATCGAGGACACCCGAGGCGGGGACGACACCCGCCGGTGGGGGCCGCCCTTCCAGGGCGACGACGCGGCATACTTCCATGCTGTCAACCGCAACAAGCGCTCGCTGGCGATCGACCTCAAGACCGAGGTGGGGCTCGACATCGTCCTCCGTCTTGCCACCTCCGCCGACGTCGTGCTGGTGAACTTCCGCCCGGGGACGGCCGAGCGGCTGGGTCTCGGCTATCCCCAGCTGTCGCAACGGAACCCGCGGATCGTCTACGGCTCGGTCAGTGGCTTCGGCCAGACCGGCCCGGAGAGCCGGCGGGCCGGGTACGACGCCATCGCGCAGGCGATGTCCGGGGTGATGGGCATCACCGGTCCGGCCGACGGCGAACCGGTGCGGTTCGGTGTCGCGGGGGCCGACCTCGGCGCCGGCATGTGGGCGACGATCGGCGTGCTCGCCGCGCTGCGCTCCCGGGACGAGACGGGGCAGGGGCAGCACGTCGACATCTCCCTGCTCGACGGGCAGATGTCGTGGCTGACGTATGCCGCGCAGAACTACTTCGCCTCGGGGGAGCGACCGAGGCGCTACGGTTCTGCGCACCCCAATATCGTTCCCTACCAGTCCTTCCCGACCGAGTCAGGCGAGATCATGGTGGCGGTCGGCAACGACTCGCTGTGGCGTCGGTTCGCCCCGGTGGTCGGGCTGGGCCACCTGGTCGACGACCCGCGCTACGCCACCAACCCCGACCGGGTGGCCCGGCGGGACGAGCTGCTGCCGCTCATCGCGGAGGCCTTCCTCGGCCGACCGTCGACCGAGTGGGCCGCGCTGCTCGAGGAGGCAGGCGTCCCAGCCGGTCCCGTCCACGAGGTCGACGAGGCACTGGCCCAGGAGCAGGTGCTGGCCCGCGAGATGGTCGTCGACCTGCCCCACTCCGATCTCGGCACCGTGCGCACCCTCGGGTCGCCGCTCAAGCTCACCGGCACCCCGACGACCCTGCGCACGGCGAGTCCGACCTATGGCGAGCACACCCGCGAGCTGCTCACCGCGATGGGTCTGGGCGAGCCCGACATCGATGCGCTCGCCGAGCGGGGCGTGGTGCGCTGAGTCCGGGTCCGACGCGACGGTGTCTGCGCCGACTCCTCGTCTGACGGCATGGACACACGTCAGTTCGGTCGCACCGGTCGCCAGGTCAGCCCGATCGGACTGGGCTGCTGGCAGCTCGGCGCCGACTGGGGTGACGTCGAGGAGTCGGACGCGATGGCGGTGCTGCACGCGGCGGTCGACTCCGGGGTCACCTTCCTCGACACGGCCGACGTCTACGGCGACGGTCGCAGCGAGACGCTCATCGGGCGGCTGCTGCGCGAGGTGCCCGACGCAGGCCTGACCGTCGGGACCAAGATGGGGCGTCGGGCCGACCCGTTCGCGCCCGAGGCGTTCACGCTCGAGGCGTTCCGCGGGTGGACCGATCGCAGCCGGCGCAACCTCGGGGTCGAGCGCCTCGACCTCGTGCAGCTGCACTGCCCGCCGACCGCGGTCTACTGCGCCGACTCTGTCTACGACGCGCTGGACACCCTCGTCGCGGAGGGGGCGATCGCGGCATACGGGGTGTCGGTGGAGACGTGCGACGAGGCGCTGATCGCCATCGCGCGGCCGCACGTCGCGACGGTGCAGATCATCCTGAACGCGTTCCGGCGCAAGCCGCTCGAGCGGGTGCTGCCCGCGGCCGAGGCCGCCGGCGTGGGAATCATCGCGCGGGTACCGCTGGCCAGCGGGCTGCTGTCGGGGAAGTACGACGAGGGCACGACGTTTGATGCTGACGACCACCGCACATATAACCGCGGGGGTGAGGCATTCGACGTGGGGGAGACCTTCGCCGGGGTGCCGTTCGAGGTCGGGGTGCGGGCGGCGCGGTCGGTGACCGAGCTCGTGGCTCCGGTGCCGACGGCGCAGGTGGCGCTGCGCTGGATCCTGGACCAGCCGGG
>NZ_JANXRJ010000060.1 GCF_025353065.1 Lapillicoccus sp. | reverse complement strand
CCCTCGACGCCGCCCTCGCCTGACCTACCGGATCGACGTCCGCCCTGGTGGGCTCGGTCGAGCGGCAGGCCTTCACAGGCCGCATCTCGGTCGGGCCACTAGGGTCGGGCGCATGTTCTACCGCGCGGGCCACCTGGTGCTCAAGCCGCTGACCCACGCGCTCTACCGCCCCACGATCACCGGCACGGCCAACGTCCCGCCGACGGGCGGGGTCCTGCTCGCGAGCAACCACTTCTCGTTCATCGACTCGTTCGCCATCCCGCTCGCCGCCCCGCGACAGGTGCGCTTCCTCGCGAAGGACGACTACTTCACCGGCGCAGGTCCGACCGCCAAGGTCCGGCGGGAGTTCATGCAGACGATCGGCGCCATCCCCGTCGACCGCCGCTCCCCGAAGGCCGCGCAGGAGTCCCTGGACTCCGCCCTCGAGGTGCTGCGCGCGGGTGACGCCTTCCTCATCTACCCCGAGGGCACGCGATCGCGCGACGGACGCCTCTATCGCGGCCGCACCGGGGTCGCCTTCCTCGCCCTGACGGCCGGCGTCCCGGTCGTCCCGGTGGCGCTCTCCGGCACCGCCGACATCCAGCCGATCGGCGCTCGCTTCCCCCGGCTGGCCAGGGTGAGCGTCGCGTTCGGGCCGCCGCTCTACTTCGCCGAGCGGTATGCCGGCGTGCCCCAGGGCCGTGCCCGGCGCGAGGTCACGGACGAGATCATGGACGCGATCGCCGCCCTCTCGGGTCAGGTGCGCGCCGACACCTACAACGAGCTTCCGACCGATGCGCACGGGCCGGCGATCGGCACCTGAGGGCCGGTTTGTTGCCAGGGGCTTGCAACAACGGGTTTGTCCGCTTACCGTTACGGCGTGACCAGCTCAGTCGCGGGACGCCCCGCAGATGCGACGACGCAGACGACATCAGGGACCACGGCCCGACGTTTCTCGATCTCCTCCGGCGAACGCCGCAGCCTGATCCGGATGGGCCTGTTCATCCTCCTCCTGCATGTCGTCGGCTGGGGGGTGCTGCTGGGGCTGATCGTCCCGGCGCACTACCAGGTCGCAACCGGCGTCTTCGGCGTGGGGCTGGGCATCACGGCATACACGCTGGGCATGCGGCACGCCTTCGACGCCGACCACATCGCGGCCATCGACAACACCACCCGCAAGCTGATGACCGACGGCGAGCGGCCGATGAGCGTCGGCTTCTGGTTCAGCCTCGGGCACAGCTCGGTGGTCTTCGTCATGGTGACGCTGCTCGCGCTCGGCGTCCGGGCGCTCGCGGGAGCGTTGCAGGACAACCAGTCCGAGCTGCAGCAGGTCACCGGCCTCTGGGGCACCTCGATCTCCGGCCTGTTCCTCGTCATCATCGGCCTGGTCAACCTCGTCGCGCTCGTCGGCATCCTCAAGGTGTTCCGGCGGATGCGTCAGGGCCACTTCGACGAGGCCGAGCTCGAGCGGCAGCTCGACAACCGGGGGTTCCTCAACCGCATCCTCGGCCGGGTGACGAAGGCGGTGCGCAAGCCCTGGCACATGTATCCCGTGGGCTTCCTCTTCGGTCTCGGCTTCGACACGGTGACCGAGGTCGGGCTGTTCGTCATCGCCGGCGGCGCTGTGGCGTCAGGACTTCCGTGGTACGCGATCGTCGTCCTGCCGGTCCTCTTCGCCGCTGGGATGTCCCTCCTCGACGCGCTCGACGGGTCGTTCATGAACGTCGCCTACGGCTGGGCCTTCGCCCAACCCGTGCGCAAGATCTACTACAACATCACGGTCACCGCGCTGTCGGTCGCGGTCGCCCTCGGCATCGGGGTCATCGAGCTGATCTCCATCCTCACCGACAAGGCGGGGATCACCCACGGCCCGCTGGCCGCCATCGGAGCCCTCAACCTCGAGAACATGGGATACCTGATCGTCGGGCTGTTCGTCGTCACCTGGGCGATCGCGATCGCCGTCTGGAAGTTCGGCCGCGTCGAGGAGCGGTGGTCCGAGAACCTCACCGCCGCCACCGACTGATCCGCCCTCCCGGTATGCCGTTGGGCCGGCGGGCCGGTGGTGTCCCCGGCTGGCTCGGCTGGCTCGCGGCTAGCTCCCGACAGGGAAGAGCGGACGGTCCTGGTCCACCAGGACCGACAGCTCGCGAACCTCGTCGGTCGTCAGGCGCCGCACCTCGCGACCGGTGACGGCGTCGTACTCGTCCACCAGGTCGGCCAGCTCACGCACCCGGATCCGGGCGTGGCTCATGCTGTCACCGCAGTCGGCGCGGCACTCACCGGAGGCAGCGACCCGGTGGGCCACCACCTGGGTCGCCAACGCCCAGGCCTCCGCCGCCCCGACCTCTCCGGCCAGGCCGACGAAGGCCATCCGGGCGAGCTGGAGGTGATGGGCCTCGTGGGCTGGATCGTCCGACTCGGTCTCCGGGGTCGGGAAGGAGCGGGCGATCTCTCGGGCCTGCTCGACGGTCTGCGCGGTGGTGTCGTCGGTGGTGTCGTCGGTGGTGTCGTCGCCG
>NZ_JANXRJ010000037.1 GCF_025353065.1 Lapillicoccus sp. | reverse complement strand
CTCACCGCGGATGCGCGACCTCGACAGTGGGTCGGGGGCGCAGGGCCCAGAAGGCGACCGCGCTCGCGGCCGCGACGTTGAGCGAGTCGACACCGCCGGCCATCGGGATCCGGACGGCGAGATCAGCCCCCTCGACCGTCGCCCGGGCCAAGCCATCACCCTCCGTGCCGAGGACGAGGGCGAGGCGGTCGGGCGGGACGGCCGCAAGCTTCTCGAGCGACACGGCGTCGTCGGTCAACGCGAGGGCGGCCACCGTGAAGCCGTGCGCCCGCAAGACGTCCATCCCCGCCGGCCACGGATCGATGCGGGTCCACGGCACCTGGAAGACGGTGCCCATGGACACTCGGATCGAGCGACGGTAGAGCGGGTCGGCGCACCGGGGAGTGACGAGCACGGCGTCGACACCGAGGGCCGCGGCCGCGCGGACTATCGCACCGACGTTGGTGTGGTCGACGATGTCCTCGAGCACGGCGACCCGGCGGGCGTCCGTCAGGAGCGACTCGAGCGACGGCAGCTCCGGCCGCTGCATCGCGGCCAGGGCGCCGCGGTGGAGATGGAAGCCGGTCAGCCGTTCGATCACCTCGTGCTCCCCGACGAACACCGGTATGCCGTCGGCCTCCGCGGCGGCGACCACGTCGGCGAGGTCGGTCAGCCAGCGGCGGGCCATCAGATAGGACCGCGGCCGGTGCCCGGCCGCGAGGGCCCGGCGGATCACCTTCTCGGACTCGGCGATGTAGAGGCCGCGCTCGGGTTCGGTGCGCCGTCGGAGCGCGACATCGGTCAGGCCCACGTAGTCGGAGAGCGGCTCGTGCGCGAGCAGGTCGGCGCTCCCGACGTCGAGATCGGTGATCTCGATGATCCCGCCGATCCTCACGATGCCGCCGATCCCGCTGGTCCCGTCAGCCATCAGCGCACGCCGCTCAGGAGAACCAGATCAGCTTCACGATGGCGACCACGCCGATCGTGATGATGAGGGCACGCAGCGCGTTGGGCGGGATGCGACGACCGACCTTCGCCCCGATGATGCCCCCCAGGAAGGACCCCAGCCCGATGAAGAGCACGATGAGCCACGTGATGTGGTCGCGTGCGAAGAGGATGAACAGCACGGCCGCGACGAAGTTGACGATGAGGCTGAGGACGTTCTTGTAGCCGTTGAGCCGCTGCAGCGGCTCGGAGCTGAGGGCCGAGAGGATCCCCATGAGGAGCACTCCCTGCGCGGCTCCGAAGTAGCCGCCGTACACCCCGGCAACGAAGACCCCGACGGCGATCGCCCACCGGTGCCAGGACGGCGCCGCCTCGCCCTCGGCCCTGTCGGCGGCCCGCTTCTGGAGGCGTGGGCCGATGAGGACGAGGACGAGGGCGATCGCGATGAGCACCGGGACGATGGCCTTGAAGGCGTCGGCCGGCAGGACGAGCAGCAGCGACGCGCCGATGACCGATCCGACGAAGGACAGGGGAATCATCCGCCGCAGGGTCGCCGACTGCCCGGTCAGCTCCTTGCGGTATCCATAGCTCCCGGTGATGCCCCCGGCGACGAGACCGATGTTGTTGCTGACGTTGGCGGTCAGGGCCGGGAATCCGAGGAACAGCAGGATCGGGAAGGTCACCAGGGTGCCGGACCCGACGATGGTGTTGATCCCACCGGCGAAGACCCCCGCCGCGAACACGGCGATCATCTCGGGCCACGACACCTCCTCACCCTACCGACGGCTGAGCGGATCGCGCGTCCGGTCCTGGGCTAGGAGCCGGTCGACACCGACCGCAGAGCGGCGAGGGACGACGAGTCGGTGAAGTACCACTGCTTGTCGATGCCGTTCTCGGGATACCAGAAGATCCATCCGGCGAAGTTGTTCGCGGTGAGGTAGTCGTGGTCGGCCCGGATGACTGAGGGGCGCTGGTCCCCTGATCCCGGCACGGTGGTGCTGCCCCGGCCGTACTCGGTCACGTAGAGGGGGACGCCGTAGGTCTTGGCGATGGCGTACCAGCTCTGGAACTCGGCGACCTGGGTCAACGGCACGACCGCGTTCCTGGCGCCAGCGCCCGTGCGGTAGGAGTCGAAACCGAGCCAGTCGACACTACCCTTCGGCGGGAGGAAGCCTCCGCCGTAGCCGGGGTTGCCCTCCCGCCACTGGAAGCCTCCGGAGATCATCCCGAACTTCACCGAAGCTCGAGCCTGGTGCGCTGCGGCGTACTCCTTGACGAACGCGTTCCGATAGCCGGCGGGGGTGAAGCCGTCCTTCGGGCCTTCGGGCTCGTGGTGCCAGGTGATGAGGTCCTGCTTGCGCATCGTCGCGACGTAGGCGGCCAGGTTCTTCTGGGGTGTCTTGTAGGACACGACGTCGACCCCGCCCTTGGGGGTGATCGGCTGCTCGCTCGTCGGCAGCGTCCCGTAGAAGGCCCGGGTGATGTCCCAGGGGCCCTTCGCGGCACTCGCGTTGCGGAACGAGGAAGCCAGCTCGGGCCCGGTGGAACCCACGGTCCGAACCCTGGCACCGACTCGCAGCCGGGCAAGGGTGGTGGCCGAGGCTGAGGCCGGCGCCGCGCCGACGACCGCGAGGGAGAGGGCCCCGAGCCCACTGACGACCAACAGGGAACGCCGCGTGAGGCCGGCGCGAGGGAGGGAGTCCCGCGCAGCGCGCGGGTCGGAAGCTGAATGCATGTGAATCTCCAGGGGGCTGGTGGCGACGCCCAGTCAGGCGCCACACCCAGTCCACCTCGGAGACGACAGGAGGCATATCGTCCTAAACGTCCGATTTACCCCACTTTCAGCCCCTTGAACAACCCCCGACCTCCGAGGCCGCGAAGGACACGCGAGGCCCTCGTCTCCGCCTCACGCCAACGGCGGCGCGACCTCGGGGTGCTGCGGCGCCGGGCCCGGCTGCGTCGTCGGGGCGGCCGGCTGCGCCAGCGGTTCGGCGACGGGAGGAGCCACGACCGGAGCCACCAGCGGCGCGACCGCGGCGTGTCGCGACATGGTCGGCGACGCGTGCATCGTCGCCTCGGCGCTGGCCTGGCCCGCCTGACCACGTGCCTCGGCCAGCGCCTTGGCCGGGTCCTCGAGCGCCGTGTCGGCGAAGACGTTGTCCTCCGGACCGAAGTCCGCCTCGGCGAGCTGGTCCTCGTCGTCGTTGCCCATCAACGGTTTGTCGCCACCGAGCGCGCCGCTGATGCCGCGCAGGGCGTCGGTCACCTCGCTGGGGATGATCCACATCTTGTTGGAGTCGCCGCGGGCCAGCTGCGGCAGCACCTGGAGGTACTGGTAAGCGAGCAGGCGCTGGGTCGGCTTGCCGCGGTGGATGGCCGCGAAGACCTGCTGGATGGCGCGGGACTGACCCTGGGCCTCGAGGATCCGGGCCTGTGCCGAGCCCTCGGCCCGCAGGATCTGCGACTGCTTCTCACCCTCTGCGGTGAGGATCGCCGCCTGCTTGACGCCCTCGGCGTTGAGGATCGTCGCACGCCGGTCGCGCTCGGCGCGCATCTGCTTCTCCATGGAGTCCTGGACGGAGTGGGGCGGGTCGATCGCCTTGAGCTCGACGCGGTTGACGCGGATGCCCCAGCGTCCGGTCTCCTGGTCAAGGACCCCGCGTAGTTGCGCGTTGATCTGGTCACGTGAGGTGAGCGCCTGCTCGAGGTCGAGCGAGCCGATGACGTTACGCAGTGTGGTGACGGTCAGCTGCTCGATGCCCTGGATGAAGTTGGCGATCTCGTAGACAGCCGACTTCGCGTCGTTGACGGTGTAGTAGATGACCGTGTCGATGCTCACGACGAGGTTGTCGGAGGTGATCACCGGCTGCGGCGGGAACGTCACGACCTGCTCGCGCAGGTCGATGTTGGCGCGCACCTTGTCGACGAAGGGGATGAGCATGTGCATCCCGTCGTCGAGGGTGCGGCTGTAGCTCCCCAGCCGCTCGACGATCTGTGCCGTCTGCTGCGGCACGATCCTGATGGTCCGAGCGATGACGATGACGGCGAAGATGACGAGCAGGACCACGACCACGAGGGTCAGGACGCTTCCGTTCACCGGTGCCTCTTTTCCGCCGACCCCCTGGGCCGGCCATTGATGGGCGCCGGACCGGTGTCGGTCCGGCGAAGTCTGGGTGGTGCCGGTATGCCGCCTAGTCGAGCCGGTCGCTCGGGCGCGGCGCGTCGGACGGCGCGTCGGAAGGCGTGGCCGGCGGTGGGTCCGGTGGCACGAGCGCGGTGACGACGGCGGTCGCGCCCTCGATGCGGACGACCCGCACCTCGGCGCCGGCCTCGGACTCCTCACCGTCGAGTCCCTTGGCCGACCAGGTGGCCCCGCCGATCTTCACCCGGCCGGAGGTCTCGGTGACCGACTCGATGACGGTCGCCGACCGACCGGCATACGACGCGGTCCCCATGGGCACCCGGGGGCCACGGGTGAGGCGGGCCTTGGCCCGCGGCCGCACGACGCCGAGGAGCACGCCCGACCCGGCGACCGCGACGACGACCTGCAGTGGGAAGCCCGCGCCCAGGGCGGCAGCGACAGCGCCCCCGACGGCGCCGCCCGCAAGCATGAGGAACACGAGGTTCACGGTCGCGACCTCGAACGCGCCGAGGGCGAGGGCGACCGCGACCCAGGCCAGCCATCCGTAGTTGTCGAGCACCTGCTGACCTCCCCTACGCGGCGCCGCAACGGGCCACGTCAATCAGTATGACGTCTGGTCGCGTGGTCCGGTTCCGGAGGTCAGTGCGAGTCCGGCTCGTCGGCCGGACCGGCCGCAGGGGGCGCCGGGTCGGCGGCCCGGGCCGCCCAGCGCTCGCCGTGGCGTTCGAGGACGAGGGGCAGCCCGAAGGTGGCGGAGAGGTTCGAGGCGGTGAGCATTATCTCGATCGGACCGGCCGCGACGACCCGGCCCCCGCGCAGCAGCAGGACGTCGGTGAAACCGGGGGGGATCTCCTCGACGTGGTGGGTCACGAGGACCAGCGCGGGCGCCGTCGTGTCCGCGGCGAGCCGTCCCAGACGCGCCACGAGATCCTCCCGCCCGCCGAGATCGAGACCCGCGGCCGGCTCGTCGAGCAGCATCACCTCGGGGTCGGTCATCAGGGCACGCGCGATCTGGACGCGCTTGCGCTCGCCCTCGCTGAGGGTGCCGTAGCGGCGGTCGGCGAGATGCCCCACGCCCAACGCCGCGAGCAGCTCCATGGCCCGCACGTAGTCCTGCGTGTCGTACTCCTCGCGCCACCGACCGACGATCGCGTAGGAGGCCGTGACGACGACGTTGCCGACGAGCTCGTCGGCGGGGATGCGCTCGGCGATCGCCACGCTGGCCAAGCCGATGCGGGGACGGAGCTCGAACACGTCGACCGCTCCGAGCACCTCGCCGAGGATGCCGACGACGCCGCGCGTGGGGTGGATCCGCGCGGAGGCCAGCTGCAGCAACGTCGTCTTGCCGGCACCGTTGGGCCCGAGCACGACCCACCGCTCCCCCTCCTCGACCTCCCAGGTGATGTCGTCGAGGAGCAGGTTGCCTGCGCGCTCCACGCACACACCGGCGAAGGCGAGGACGTCGCTCATGCGGATCACCCTAGTGGCGGTGCGTGACGAGGTTGGCCGACGGGCTGGGCTCCTGGTCGGTGCCCTAGTCGAGACAGAACTCGTGGCCCTCGACGTCCCGCATCACGATGCAGGACTCGTTGACGCCATCGGCTTCCAGGAGTCGCTCGCGCACCGCGCCGAGCGCGACGAGTCGTGCGCACTCGGCTTCGAGGGTGGTCAGGCGCTCCTCACCCACGAGCCCGGCGCCGGCGCGCACGTCGAGATGGACCCGGTTCTTGACGACCCTGCCCTCGGGAACGCGCTGGAAGAACAGTCGCGGGCCCACCCCGGACGGGTCGACGCAGGCGAATGCGGAGCCCTGGTCCTCCGGCGGCAGCGAGCCGTCGAACGCGGCCCACGACGCGAACCCCTCGGGTGGCGGCGGAACGACATAACCGAGCACCTCGCACCAGAACCGAGCGACGCGCTCGGGTTCGGCGCAGTCGAAGGTGACCTGGAACTGCCGGAGCGTCGCCATCGACCCACCCTAGCGACGCGACGCGCCGGTGCGGCTTCCTTAGAATGAGGGGATGTCCTCCCTGCCCCTGTCGGTCCGGCTCGCCCTCTGGGTGACCGCGTCCTGGCACGGGGACGTGGCCCTCGAGCAGGCGATGGCGGTCGCGCACCCCGACATCGACCACGTGACGGGCGATCTGGCGCGCGTCTCGCTCTGGCGCGACTTCGGCGAGAGTGCGTTGCTGGTGGCCCTCCCCCGGCCCGGCGACGTCACCGGTATGCCGCCCACCTCCGGTGACACGGCGGCCGAGGCCGCGGTCGCCGGCGAGTGCGTCTTCGTCCCGGGGATGGGAGGGATGCTCGTCCCGACCCTCAGTGCCTTCGGACCCGAAGGCGACGAGGGCACGGCGGCCGAGTGGACGGCATACGACAGCGAGCCGATGGCCCGGCACGTCCTCGAGGCCATCGACCTCGGGGACGTCGAGCGCACTCTCGCCCTCACCGTCTCGGAGTGGGCCACCGCACTGGAGTCCGTGGACGGTCGACCCTGGTCAAGCGGTCCGCGCGACGAGGCCGAGCGGAGGCTCGGCCGCGACCCCTGGGGCCTGCCCGCCGGCATACCGCCTCGCGCGGTCCGGGTGATGACGTCGGCGGCCCGCGTCGCGATCATCGCCGAGGAGGGGCTGCGCAATGCGGCCGCCGGCCCGACCCTCGACGTCCATTCCTCGTCGCGGCGCGAGATCGGGCTGCGACGGCTCGAGTCGGCCGCCGACACCGCCCTCGCCGGCGCGACCAACATCGCCGTGATGGCCCTCGCCGGCTGGCGACCGGCTTAGTCCCGCAGCACTCTTCGCGGGCTCAGGTCGCGCCGAGGACCTGCTGGTAGACCGCCATGGTGCGATCGCCGATGGACTCCCAGGAGAAGTGCGCGATGGCGCGCTCGCGGCCGGCGACGCCCATCTGCCGCGCGCGCTCCGGGTCGGAGACCGCCTCGGTGAGGGCCGCCGCGAGGGTGGCGACGAAGGCGTCGGGGTCGACCGGCGTGCCGCTGCCGTCCTCGACCTGCTCGATCGGCACGAGCCACCCGGTCTCCCCGTCGACGACGACCTCGGGGATGCCGCCGGTCGCCGTCGCCACCACGGCGAGCTCGCAGGCCATCGCCTCGAGGTTGACGATCCCGAGCGGCTCGTAGACCGACGGGCAGGCGAAAACCGTTGCGGCAGAAAGCAGAGCGACGACCTCGTGCCGCGGCAGCATCTCGGGGATCCAGACGACCCCGTCGCGGCCCGACCTGAGCTCGGTCATCAGGCTCTCGACCTCGGCCAGGATCTCGGGGGTGTCGGGGGCTCCGGCGCAGAGCACGAGCTGCACCTCGGGGGGCAGGGCGGCGGCCGCGCGCAGCAGGTAGGGCAGGCCCTTCTGCCGTGTGATCCGGCCGACGAAGATCACCGACGGACGGGCGGGGTCGATGCCGTGCCGGGCGACGACGGCCGCGTCCTCCGCCTTCTGCCAGAGCTGCGAGTCGATGCCGTTGTGGACCACGTGGACACGATCTTCGTCGAGGGAGGGATAGGCGCGCAGGATGTCGGCGCGCATACCGGCACTGACGGCGACGACCCCGGCCGCGCCCTCGTAGGCCGACCGTTCGGCGAAGGACGAGACGCGGTAGCCCCCGCCGAGCTGCTCCGCCTTCCACGGGCGCATCGGCTCGAGGGAGTGGGCGGTGACGACGTGCGGCATACCGCCGAGGAGGGAGGCGAGGTGGCCGCCGAAGTTGGCGTACCAGGTGTGCGAGTGGACGAGGTCGGCGCCGACGCAGTCCTGCGCCATCAGCAGGTCGACCCCGAGGGTCGCGATCGCGGCGTTGGCTGCGGTGAGCTCCACGAGGTCGGCGTATGCCGTGGTGTCGGCCTCGTCGCGCGGCGCACCGAAGCAACGGACCTGGACCTCGAGGTCCCCCCGCGAGCGCAGGGCCCGGACCAGCTCGGCGACGTGGACACCCGCGCCTCCGTATACCGCCGGGGGATATTCCTTGCTGAGGATGTCGACGCGCACGGCCCGACCCTAGCCCTGCAGAACGCGGCGTGTCGTAGGTATCGCTGCCGGGCCTCGTGGACCCTAGGGTGAGCCCATGGCGCGACGGACGCAGAATCCCAAGGTGTTGGCGATCGTCCTGGCCGGCGGGGAGGGCAAACGACTGATGCCCCTGACGGCCGACCGGGCGAAACCGGCTGTGCCCTTCGGCGGCATCTACCGCCTCATCGACTTCGCGCTGTCCAACGTCGTCAACTCGGGCTACCTCAAGGTCGTCGTGCTGACGCAGTACAAGTCGCACAGCCTCGACAAGCACGTCACCTCGCTGTGGCGGATGTCGACGCTGCTCGGCAACTACGTCGCGCCGGTGCCGGCGCAGCAGCGGGTCGGCAAGGACTGGTACCTCGGCAGCGCCGACGCCATCTTCCAGAGCCTCAACCTGCTCGCCGACGAGCGGCCCGACATCGTCGTCGTGGTCGGGGCCGACCACGTCTACCGCATGGACTTCTCGCAGATGGTCGACCAGCACGTCGAGACCGGGGCCGGGGTCACGGTCGCCGCGATCCGTCAGCCGATCCATCTCGCCGACCAGTTCGGCGTCATCGAGGTGGATGACGACGACCGGCGCAAGATCGGGGCCTTCCGCGAGAAGCCCACCGACGCCAAGCCGCTGCCCGACGCCCCCCACGAGGTCCTTGCGTCGATGGGCAACTACGTCTTCGACGCCGAGACGCTCATCGACGCGGTGACGAGCGACCACGACCGCATGGGCAGCATGCACGACATGGGCGGCGACATCGTGCCGGCCTTCGTGGCGGCCGACGACGCCTACGTCTACGACTTCAAGGACAACGTCGTGCCGGGCTCGACCGAGCGGGACCAGGGTTACTGGCGCGACGTCGGCACGATGGACTCCTACTACGAGGCCAACATGGACCTCATCTCGGTCCACCCGATCTTCAACCTTTACAACTACGAGTGGCCGATCTACACCTCGACCGGGTCGCTGCCGCCGGCCAAGTTCGTCCACGGCCACGGGGACCGCGTCGGTGAGGCCCGCAACTCGGCCGTCTCCCCCGGTGTCGTCATCTCGGGGGGCCAGGTCAGCGGGTGCGTCATCGCCCCGCGCGTCAACGTGCACTCCTACGCCTCGATCGTCGACAGCGTCATCCTCGACGGCGTCGACGTCGGGCGCTACGCGACGATCCGGCGGGCCATCATCGACAAGAACGTCGTCGTGCCGGAGCACGCCGAGATCGGCGTCAACCACGACCACGACCGCGAGCGGGGGTTCTCCGTCACCGACTCCGGCATCGTCGTGGTCGGGAAGGGGAAGAAGGTCCCGCTCTGAACGACGAGCAGGGCTCCAACGAGCGGACGCTTGCGGTCTACGAGCAGCACGCGCAGACCTACCGCGACCAGTGGGCCGGGCCGGTCAGGCCGGCCTTCGCCACCTTCCTCGCCGGCTTCGAGAAGCGCGCTCCGGAGGGCGGCATGCTCGAGATCGGTAGTGCCGGCGGCCGCGACGCCCTCGTCCTCGAGGGCTTGGGGCGCCGGGTGCGGCGCACGGACGCGACGCGCGCGTTCGTCGACCTGCTCCGGCAGGACGGGCATGCTGCGGACGTGCTCAACGTGCTGACCGACGACCTCGGCGGCCCGTATGCCGGTGTGCTGGCCGACGCGGTCTTCCTCCACCTCACCCCGGAACAGCTGGTCGGGGTCCTGCGGCGGGTCCGCGAATCCCTCTCTCCCGATGGGCTGCTCGCGTTCTCCGTCAAGATCGGCGACGGCACCGAGTGGAGCGACCACAAGCTGGGCGCGCCCCGCTTCTTCCAGTACTGGCAGGAGGGGCCGCTGCGCGGGCTGCTCGCGGGGTGCGGGTTCGACGTCCTCGACGTCACGAGGGAGACCGGTGGTGTCTGGAACTGGCTGCTCGTGACCGCCCGACCCGTTGGTGGCGTCGGCGGCGTCATGATGGGTTCATGAGTACCCCGACCGCCCACGTCCCCTCCGGCCCGGCGCGCATCGCCGTCCAGGTCCAGCCGCAGCACACCGACTACGCCTCCATCCGCCGCATCTGCGCGACGCTCGAGGAGCTCGGGGTCGACATGCTGCTCAACTGGGACCACTTCTTCCCCCTCAGCGGCGACCCCGACGGCCTGCACTACGAGTGCTGGACGATGCTCGCCGCGTGGGCCGAGGCCACCGAGCACGTGGAGATCGGGGCGCTCGTCTCCTGCAACAGCTATCGGAACCCGCAGCTGCTCGCGGACATGGCGCGCACGGTCGACCACATCAGCGCCCGGGGCGGTGAGGGCCGGCTCGTCCTCGGGATCGGGTCGGGCTGGGCCGAGCGCGACTACGACGAGTACGGCTATCCCTTCGGCACCGCCGGCTCGCGGCTCGACGACCTCGCTCGCGACCTCCCGCTCATCCGGGAACGGTGGTCGAAGCTCAACCCCGCGCCGACCCGGGACATCCCCATCCTCATCGGCGGCGGCGGCGAGAAGAAGACGCTGCGGATCGTCGCCGAGCACGCCAGCATCTGGCACACCTTCGGGGAGGCCGAGGTGATCACCCGCAAGGGCGCCGTCCTCGACGAGTGGTGCGCCACGGTGGGACGCGATCCGTCGCAGATCATCCGGTCGGCCGGGGTCGCGCCCACGCCGGGCCGGATGCCGGAGAAGGTCGACAGCTACCCCACCAACGCCCAGGCCCTGTATGACGTCGGGGTGCGGCTGTTCACGACCGGCATTTCGGGCGAGGCGTTCGACGACCCCGCGTCGCTGGACGCGGTCCGCGAGCTGATCGCCTGGCGGGACGACGTCAACGCCTGACGCGCCGCACAGAACTGGGCAGCAGACCACTTCTGGACCGGGCCCCCGCTCACGCCCCGTGCAGAACGGGGCACCTGACCACTTCTGGACCGGGCCGACGCTGACGCCCCGCACAGAACAGGGCAGCTGACCAGTTCTGTGCGCCGGCCGCCTCACCGGCATACCGGCTCGTGCGGTAGAACTTTCCTATGGCCACTACAGCACTCGGCGGAAACACCTGCGAGACCGTCGGCGAGCTCCCCGCCGTCGGGAGCAGCGCACCGCCGTTCACCCTCACCGCCTCGAACTTCTCCGAGGTCACGCTGCCTGCGGGCACCCGTACCGTGCTCAACGTCTTTCCCAGCATCGACACCGGCGTCTGCGCGGCGAGCGTCAAGAAGTTCAACGCGATCGCCGCAGGACTCGACAACACCACGGTGATCTGCGTGTCGGCGGACCTGCCGTTCGCCCTGGCCCGGTTCTGCGGGGCGGAACGCATCGACAACGTCACGGCCGCGTCGGCGTTCCGCTCGGACTTCGGCACCACCTACGGCCTGACGCTGGCCGACGGGGCGTTCCGGGGCCTCTTCGCCCGCGCCGTCGTCGTGGTCGGCGCGGACGGCACCGTCCTCCACACCCAGCTCGTCCCCGAGATCGGCACCGAGCCCGACTACGACGCCGCGGTCGCCGCCCTCGCCTGACGACGACCGCAACCCACCCCGTATGCCGCGCTAGCCTTTCGCGGTGACCCACGACGCTCCCGCCGAGCCTCCGGAGCCGCTGGGACAACCGCACGACCTGGAGGAGACCCTCCTGGTCACGATCTCGGGTGACGACCGACCGGGGGTCGCGAGCGCCCTCTTCGACGCGATCGCCGACGTCAGCGCGGAGGTGCGCGACCTCGAGCAGGTCGTCGTGCGCGACCACCTCACTCTCGCCATGCTGCTCGCCGCCGGGCCACGGACCGCGCGCCTCGAGCAGGTCGTCCGCGAGGTGGGCCGCTCCCTCGGCATGAAGGTCAAGATCAAGCACGGCACCGGCGACTCCGGCCGGCGGCGGACCGGCCGGGTGGCCGTGACGATCCTCGGTGACCCGCTGAGCGCCCGAGCCGTATCCGCCGTCACCGCACGGATCGCCGGGCACGGCGCCAACATCGACCGCATCCGCCGGCTCTCGCGCTATCCGGTGACCACGGTCGAGTTCGACGTCTCGGGAGCGGAGGTCGACCGGCTGCGCCGAGAGCTCGCGATGGAAGCGGTCATCCAGGGTGTCGACATCGCCGTCTCGGCGTCCGGCCTGGCGCGGCGCGGACGCCGGCTCGTCGTGATGGACGTCGACTCGACACTGATCCAGCAGGAGGTCATCGAGATGCTCGCGGCACACGCCGGCCGCGAGGCCGAGGTCCGCGCCGTCACCGAGCGCGCGATGGGCGGCGAGCTCGACTTCTCGGAGTCGCTGCGGCAGCGGGTCAAGGCCCTCGCGGGGCTGGACGAGTCGGTCCTGCGGGAGGTGCGCGACGCCGTCGTGCTCACCCCCGGGGCGCGGACGCTCGTCCGCACCCTCAAGCGGCTGGGCTTCACGGTCGCCCTCGTGTCGGGCGGCTTCATCGAGATCGTCGGCCCGATCGCGCAGGAGCTGCAGATCGACCACGCCGAGGCCAACCGGCTGGAGATCGTCGACGGCCGGCTCACGGGCCGGGTCCTCGGCGACATCGTCGACCGGGCCGGCAAGGCCCGCGCGCTCATCCGGTTCGCCGCCGAGGCGGGGCTGCCCCTCTCCCGCACGGTAGCCATCGGCGACGGCGCCAACGACCTCGACATGCTCGGCGTCGCCGGCCTCGGCGTCGCCTTCAACGCCAAGCCCGTCGTGCGCGAGCAGGCCGACACCGCGGTCAACGTGCCCTACCTCGACTCGGTGCTCTACCTCCTCGGCATCAGCCGCGAGGAGATCGAGGAGGCCGACGCGCTCGACGGCACTCCGACCCCCGCACCCGCGCTCCCTCCGCGCTGACTCCATAAGGTGTGTGGATGCCCCGCACGCCCACGCCGACGCGCCCCCGTCCGCGGACCCTGCTGATCATCGGCGGTGCCGAGGACAAGATGGGGCGTGCGCTCGTGCTCCGCCGCTTCGTCCGGCTCGCCGGTGGGCAGAAGTCGCGCATCGTCATCATCCCGACGGCGTCGTCGTTCGTCGACGAGGTCGTCGCGGCCTATACGGCCGTCTTCACCCGGCTCCGGGCCGGCGCGGACATCCAGGTCGTCCACGCCCCCTCCCGGGCCGCCGCCCACGATCCCGAGCTCGTCGCCCGGATCGGCAACGCCACCGGGGTGTTCTTCTCCGGCGGGAGCCAGCTCAAGCTCAGCCAGTACTACGTCGGGACCCCCGTCGGGGACGCCATCCACGCGGCATACCAGGCGGGGACGGTGATCGCGGGCACGTCGGCCGGCGCCTCGATCATGAGCCGGTTCATGATCTCGCTCGGCGACGAGGGCCTGACCCCGCGGCAGCGCGCCAGCCAGCTGACCGCCGGACTCGGGCTGCTCGAGAACGTCATCATCGACCAGCACTTCGACCAGCGCGGGCGCTACGGGCGGCTGATGTCGCTCGTCGCCAACTCCCCCAACCTCATCGGGATCGGCATCGACGAGAACACCGCGACCGAGATCCATGACGAACGGACGATGACCGTGCTGGGGGCGGGCGGGGTCTTCGTCATCGACGCGCGGGCCGCGGTGACCGACGCACCCGACGCCCGGCGCGGCGCCCCGCTGCTCGTCTCGGGAGCGGTCGTGCACTCACTGCCGATGGGCGCTACGTTCGACCTCGACGCCGCCAGGTTGATCGACTTCGTGGAGCGTCACCCGGACAAGGACGTCGGGGGTGCCTCGGCCCGCGAGCGCGCGACGCCGGGCGGCCCGGGCGACGCGTTGCGGCCGGCCTCCACCTGAGGGACCCCAGCCGTATGCCGGGACGACTCACCTCTCGACATCGATCAGCTCGGATGCGCACCACCTCGCACCACACCTCGGACCCGCTCGACCCGACCCAGGAGGTTTCGTTGGCCGCCCAGCGACCCAGCCCGACCGGCCCCCTCGCCCCGGACCTCACGATCGTCGAGTCCCGGGTCTACCGCGGGCCCAACCTCTGGTCCTACGAGCAGGCGATCCACCTCGTCGTCGACCTCGGTGTCCTCGAGGGCTACCCCACCGACACCATCCCCGGCTTCACCGACGCCCTGCTCGAGGCGCTTCCGGGCCTCGCGAGGCACGCCTGCTCACGCGGTCACGCCGGCGGTTTCGTCGAGCGGCTGCACGAGGGCACGTGGGTCGGGCACGTCAGCGAGCACATCGCGCTGCAGCTGCAGTCCGAGGCGAGCCACGACCAGCGCCGGGGCAAGACCCGGGCGGTCCGGGGAAGGCCCGGCCACTACAACGTCATCTACGGGTTCACCGACGAGACCGTCGGAATCGCCGCCGGACGCCTTGCCGTGCGGCTCGTCAACCACCTCGTGCAGGCCGAGGAGGGGTTCGACTTCGCCGAGAGCTTCGACGACTTCCTCCGGCTCGCCGAGCGCACGGCATTCGGGCCGTCGACGGCGGCGATCATCGAGGAGGCGGTGAGCCGCGACATCCCCTACATCCGGCTCAACGGCGCCTCCCTCGTCCAGCTCGGTCAAGGGGTGCACGCCCAGCGGATCCGGGCGACGATGACCTCGCGCACCGGCGCGCTGGCCGTCGACATCGCCGGCGACAAGGACCTCACCGTCAAGCTGCTCGGGTCGGCCGGGCTGCCCGTGCCGAAGCAGGCGGCGGTCCGCACGATGCGCGGACTCGTCGAGGCCGCCGAGCGGATCGGCTACCCCGTGGTGGTCAAGCCGCTCGACGGCAACCACGGCCGCGGGGTGTGCCTCAACCTGCAGAACCGCGAGGAGGTCGAGCAGGCCTTCGACATCGCGGTGGAGGAGTCCAAGCGCGGGACCATCATCGTCGAGTCGTTCGTCACCGGACGCGACTACCGCTGCCTCATCGTCGGCGGCAAGATGCAGGCCATCGCCGAGCGTGTCCCCGCCCACGTGATCGGCGACGGTCAGCACACGGTCGCGGAGCTCGTCGAGATCACCAACAGCGACCCCCGCCGCGGCGTCGGGCACGAGAAGGTCCTCACCAAGATCAAGGTGGACGCGGCCGCCGAGGCGGTCCTCGACGGTCAGGGCTTCACCCTCACCGACGTCCCGCCGACCGGCGTGATGGTCAAGCTGGCCCTCACCGGCAACATGTCGACCGGCGGCATCTCGATCGACCGCACCTTCGAGGCGCACCCCGACAACATCGACATCGCCGAGGAGGCAGCCCGGATGGTCGGGCTCGACGTCGCCGGCATCGACTTCATCTGTCCTGACATCGCCTCTCCCGTCCGCGAGACCGGGGGCGCGATCTGCGAGGTCAACGCCGCCCCGGGCTTCCGGATGCACACCCACCCGACCGTCGGCGTCCCCCAGTTCATCGCCAAGCCGGTCGTCGACCTGCTCTTCCCGCCGGGCACCCCCTCGCGGGTGCCGATCATCGCCGTCACCGGCACCAACGGCAAGACGACGACGTCGCGGATGATCGCCCACATCTTCAAGGGCATCGGCCGCAAGGTCGGCATGACCTCGACCGACGGCATCGTCATCGACGAGCGCCTCGTCATCAAGGCCGACGCGTCCGGGCCGAAGTCCGCCCGGATGGTGCTCCAGAACCCCCGCGTCGACTTCGCGGTGATGGAGGTCGCCCGCGGCGGCATCATCCGGGAGGGCCTGGGATACGACCGCAACGACGTCGCCGTCGTGACCAACATCGCGCCGGACCACCTCGGCATGGGCGGCGTCGACACCCTCGAGCAGCTCGCCGCCGTCAAGGCGGTCATCGTCGAGGCCGTGCCGCGGGACGGTTTCGCCGTCCTCAATGCCGACGACCCGCTCGTCCGTCAGATGCGGCGCCGCTGCTCCGGCGACATCGTGTGGTTCTCGCTCCAGTACCCCGGCAGCGAGAGCCGCGACTTCATCGACCGGGCCTGCCGCCGCGGTGGTCGTGCGGTCGTCCTCGAGCAGACCGACCGCGGCGACATGATCGTCATCCAGCACGGTCGCCGCGCCATGCAGCTCGCGTGGACCCACCTGCTGCCCTCGACCTTCGGCGGCGCGGCCAAGTTCAACGTCGCCAACGCGCTCGCTGCAGCCGGTGCCGCCTTCGCCGCCGGCGCCCCGCTGCACGACATCCGGCAGGGGCTGCGCACGTTCACGACGAGCTACTACCTCTCCCCCGGTCGGATGAACCTCCTCGAGGTCGACAACGTGGAGGTGTTCATCGACTACTGCCACAACCCTGCTGGGATGCGGGCGCTCGGCGAGTTCGTCGAGGGCTACACCAAGCAGCAGGCCGGTCGCACCGACCTGCGGATCCAGCGGATCGGCATGATCGGCGCCGCCGGCGACCGCCGTGACGACGACATCCGCGAGCTCGGCGCGGTCGCGGCGGAGCACTTCGACGTCATCGTCATCCGCGAGGACGTGCGGCGTCGTGGTCGCGCCGTCGGCGAGACCGCGGGCCTCGTCGCGAAGGGGGTCAAGCAGGCGATGGCGCAGGGGGCCCGGTGCCGGCAGATCTAGATCGTCCTCGACGAGATCGCCGCGGTGAACCACGTCATGGCCCGCGCCAACCCGGGCGACTTCGTCGTCATGTGCGTCGACCAGCACGCGAAGGTGGTGGCCGAGCTCGAGAACCGCACCCACGTCGCGCACGCCGGCTCGCACGCGACGGACATCGCCTCCGACCCCGATCTCGACCCGGAGCTCCTGGCGCAGTCGGCGATGGTCAACGGTGCCGAGGCCGACGCCGAGGCGTTCTCGCAGGAGGAACCGGTCTCCCACTGAGCCCCGGATCGAGGTAAAACCGCGGCCTGGGGAGCGCGGCCTGGGGAGCGCGGTGATACCTCGGGGAGGCGACGACCCCGGAGTTGAGGTAAAACCGCGGCTCAGGGAGCGCGGGTATACCTCGGGGAGGCGACGACCCCGGGGGGTTGAGGTAAAACCGCGACTCAGGGAGCGCGGTTATACCTCCTCGCGGTTCTGCCCCAGCGAGCCGCGGACGAGACGGTCAGGGGCGCGGCTCGCGCAGCTGGGCGGCATACCCGTGCAGGGCGCGCCGGTATGCCGCGGTGTCGTCGTCCGAGGCGTGGTCGACGAGCGCGTCGACGAGGTCCGCTACCGCCTCGCGCGCGTTCCCCGCGTCGGCGAGGGAGAGCGCCCGGAAGGCGACCACGGCCGCCTCGCCCGGGTGCGACCGGGCCACCTCGTCGAGCAGGACGAGCGCCTCGTCCGGCTGCCCGAGGACCCGATAGCTGGACGCCGCCTGCAGCTGGGCACGGTGCCGGTGCGGCTCACGGAGACCGTCGGCGAGCGCCTGCCGGTAGAGCGGCACCGCAGCCGCCTCGTCGCCCGCGGCGTCGAGCGTCCCCGCCCACTCGTAGACCAGGCGGGCGTCCTTCGGGTGCGCCGCGCTGAGCGCCCGGGCCAGGGGGATCCGTGCGGCCGGGTCCTCGAGCGCCCAGAGGGCCGCGATCTCCGCCTCGGACTCGTGCTCCCCGCGGGCCTGCACGACCTTGCGCCGGATCGTCCGAGCGTCGTCGGCCGTCGCCCCCAGCCCCTCGAGCCAGCGGACGTTCTCCGCCTGCTGCTCGTGCGACATGAAGGCCAGCACGTCGCCGGGGTGCACGGTCGGCAGCATCGCCTGGAGGCCCTCGAGCTCGGTGGGGTGGGAGTCGACCTCGACGACGCCGACGCGCGAGAGGCCGGCCCGCAGACGGGCGTCGAGGTGCTCGAGCGTGCGCCCGCGGAAGTACTTCGGCTTGTGGGCGATCACGACGTGGTCGGCCGACTTGCCCGCGATCTCGCCGAGGGCCTCGGTCGCCTCGTCGGGCCGGTCACCGGTGGCGCCGAGGCCGAGGTGGACGCGGGCGCCGGGGGCCTTGAGACCGTGGGCGACCTCGAGCAGCGCCTCCAGCGAGGCCTCGTTGTGGGCCAGGTCGAGGATGACCGTGGCAGACCCCTGCTCCCCGGACGCGGCGAGGACGGGCACCGAGTAGCAGTTGAGGCGCCCTTCGTTGAGGACGGGGTCGGGCGCGAAGGTGCGCAGGCCCTCGACGACGGCCGCCCGCGGCATACCGAGTCCGAGGGCGCCGGCTGCCGCCGCGAGCGCGTTGGCGATGTTGTGCCGGGAGAGTCCGGACAGCGTGACGGGGACGTCGACGATCCTGGCGAGCCGGTCGGGGTCGGCGTTGGCCGTGATCACGACGATCTCGCCGTCGAGGATGGTGATCCCCCGGCCGCCGGTCGCGAGCGACTCGCGCAGCGCCGGCGAGTCGGGGTCGAGGCTGAAGGCCCACGGCTTGGCGCGGATGCGGTGTCGCATCGCCCATACCCGGGGGTCGTCGCCGTTGAGCACGACCCACCCGGTCGGCTTGGTGATGGTCGTGACGATCGCCTTGACCTCGGCGAGCTGGTCGAGGGTGTCGATGCCCTGCAGGCCGAGGTGGTCGGCCGTGACGTTGGTGACGATGCTGACGTCGTTGGTCGAGACCCCCATCCCCCGCAGCAGCATGCCGCCCCGGGCGGTCTCCAGCACGGCGATCTCGAGGCCGGGCGTGGCGAGCACCTCGCGCGCCCCCGCCGGCCCGGAGTAGTCGCCGTCCTCGATCGTCTCCCCCATCACGACGACCCCGGAGGTCGAGCTCCACGCCGTCCTGAACCCGGCCGTCATCGAGATGTGGGCGATGATCCGGGTCGTCGTCGTCTTGCCGTTGGTGCCGGTGATCGAGACGACGGGGACGGTGGGGGCGACCACCAGGCTCGCCGGGCCGGGCTCGACGGCCCGCACCCGCGCCGCTGCCGCCTCGATGATGGCGTCGACCGCGTCCGTGCCCGCCCGGTCGGCCCGGAGCAGCTCGGCGAGGACCGGACCGAGCTGCTCGCCGGAGACCTCGCCCCAGTTGCGGTGCCGCCACGGAATGGCCACGACGATCTCGTCCACGGCGCTACCGGTGCGCGCGCGCACGGTGATCCGGCTGACGCCGACGCCGCTGGCGATCCGCCGCATGACGTGGGCGGCGAGGCGCATGACGAAGCGCTGGCGCTGCGCGCTGCCCGCCTTCCCCGGTCGCGAGGAGCCGAGCCCGACCCGGCGGGCGAGCTCGGCGGCATCCTTGCGGTCGAGCGCGAGGTAGCCGGGCACCTCGAGGCTGATCTTGACCGCGGGCCGGGTGAAGTAGAGGTTGGGCCCGTCGAGGACCCGGACCTCGGACACGGTCACTCCGGCCTGGGTCACGGCGGCTTCCGACAGGGCGGTGAGATCGGTCGCGGCAGGCGAAATCATGGCCTCAACCCTAGCTACTCGCGTGACCCCGTATGCCGCCGCGCCCGGTCCCCGGTCACTGCCCCATCGCGTGCACGCCGCCGTCGACGTGGATGATCTCGCCGGTCGTCGCGGGGAACCAGTCGGACAGCAGCGCGGCGCACGCCTTCGCGGCCGGCACCGGGTCGGTGATGTCCCACCCGAGCGGCGCGCGGTTGCCCCAGACCTTCTCGAACTCCTCGAAGCCGGGGATCGACTTCGCGGCCGTGGTGCGCAGCGGACCGGCGGAGACGAGGTTGGAGCGGATGTGGTGGAGCTTGCCGAGGTCGCGGGCGAGGTAGCGGTTCGTCGACTCGAAGGCGGCCTTCGTCACGCCCATCCAGTCGTAGACCGGCCAGGCGAACTTCGCGTCGAAGGTCAGCCCCACCAGGCTCCCCCCGGCGCTCATCAGCGGCAGCGCGGCGACGGCGAGCGCCTTGAGCGAGTAGGCGGACGCCTGCATCGCGGTCGCCACGTCGTCCCACGTGCCGTCCATGAACGAGAAGGCGCCCAGGGGGGCGAACCCGATGGAGTGCAGCACCCCGTCGACACCGTCGAGGTGCTCCGTGGTCCGCTCGGCGAGGCTGTCGAGGTGTTCCTGGTTGGTGACGTCGAGCTCGATCACCGGTGGCGTGGTCGGCAGCCGCTTGGCGATCGTGGAGGTGATCTTCATCGTCCGGCCGAAGGAGGTGAGGACCACCTGCGCGCCCTCCTGCTGGGCGATCTTCGCGACGTGGAAGGCGATGGAGGTGTCCATCAGCACGCCGGTGATGATCAGCCGCTTGCCCTCGAGGATTCCCATGGTGTCGTGCCTTTCGTGGTGGCTCAGATATCGGTGGTCGTCGGTGCGCTCCGGGGGTGCTAGTGACCCATCCCCAGGCCGCCGTCGACGGGGATGACGGCGCCGGTGAGGTAGGCCGCGCCGGGGCTGGCCAGGAAGAGCACCGTCTCGGCGATCTCCTCGACACGGCCGAGCCGGCCTGCGGGGATCGAGCTGAGGTAGCTCGCCATGACCTCCTCGCTGAGGTTGGCCGTCATGTCCGTCTCGATGAGCCCGGGTGCGACGACGTTGGCGGTGATTCCACGTCCGCCGAGCTCGCGCGACGTCGCGCGGGCCAGCCCGACGAGACCGGCCTTGCTCGAGGAGTAGTTCGCCTGCCCGGCACCGCCGGACATGCCGGCGACGCTGCCGATGAGGATGATCCGTCCCCGCCGCAGCCGGATCATCCCTCGCACCGCGCGGCGGACGCACCGGAACGCGCCGGCGAGGTTGGTGCTGATGACGTCGTCGAAGTCCTCGTCGCTCATCCGCAGCACCAGGGTGTCACGGGTGATGCCCGCGTTGCAGACGAGGATCTCGACCGGGCCGCCGAGGATCTTCTCGGCCTCGTCGAACGCGGCGTTCACCGAGGCCGTGTCGGTGACCTCGCAGCGCACGGCAGTCAGTCCCTCGGGTGCGTCGCCGCTGCGGTGGGTGATGACGACGGCGTCTCCAGCGGCGACGAACGACCTCGCGATGGCCAGCCCGATCCCCCGGTTGCCCCCGGTCACCAGGACGTTGCGCTGCGAGGGTGCGCTCGGGGTCTGCGTCATCGTGCTCACTTCCAGTGCGGTCGGTGGCGACTCGGGTCGGCCGTGGGCGGCGGCCGGGACCGCGGGACGACGCTAGTGCACTACCGCTGGGTATGCCGTCACCGCGCCACCTGTCGGGCCAGTGGTCACCTTTGCCGGCGCACGTGATCCAGCAGTCATCCGGGGTCGGAAGCGGCCGATCACGCACCGACGTAGGCTGAGGAGGTGTCAGTGAACTCGCAGCCGCAGGACGCTTTTCCGATCCACCGGCCCGACATCCAGTCGGTGACCGACGCGCCGGGGTCGGCGGCGGAGGACCAGGGCGAGCGGATGCGCCGGTACTTCACTGCGATGGGGCTGCGCGGCGTGTGCTTCGTGCTCGCGGTCGTGACCACCGGGTGGCTGCGCTGGACCTTCGTCGCGGGCGCGGTCGTCCTGCCCTACATCGCCGTGGTCCTGGCCAACGCCGTCGGACCGGTGAAGAACGGCGAGATCACCCGGGTCGACCCCCGCTCCAAGGAGACGCGTGCCCTGACCGGCACGATCGAGGACCCGAAGCCGATCGGCCCGGACGACAGCGCCCGCGCCGGCGCGTGAGTCCCGACCTGGTCTGCAGCGCGACGGGCTGTCGCCGCACGGCGACCCGCGCCCTGCTGTGGAACAACCCCACGCTGCATACGCTCGAGCGGCGCAAGGTGTGGCTCGCCTGCGCGGACCACGAGCAGTCGCTGGGCGAGTTCCTCTCTCTCCGTAGCTTCCTCAAGGACACTATCGACGTCGGGGAACTCACTGACGCCCACGGCTGAGCGGCAGAACGACTCAGCAGCTCAGGCGAGAGCCGGGTCAGCCGCCGATCGACGACATCGGCCGGGTGGGCTGGTGGAAGTCGGGCTCGCCGATGCCGTGGCCACGGGCCTTGCGCCACATCTCTCCGTTGATCAGGTCGGCGAGCTCCTGGTCGCTGGCGCCGTCCCGGAGCGGTCCGCGCAGGTCGGTCTCCTGCTCGGAGAAGAGGCAGTTGCGCACCTGCCCGTCGGCCGTGAGCCGGGCCCGGTCGCAGGTGCTGCAGAAGGGCTCGGAGACGCTCGCGATGATGCCGACCGTGGCCGGTCCCCCGTCGACGAGGAACCGCTCGGCCGGCGCGCTGCCACGGTCGGCGGCGGGCAGCGGGGTGAGGGTGAACCGCTCGGACAGCCGCTGCCGGATCTCGTCGGCGCCCACCATGACCTCGCGGTCCCAGGCGTGCTGCGCGTCGAGCGGCATCTGCTCGATGAACCGCAGCTCGTAGCCGCGGTCGAGGCACCAGGAGAGCACGTCGGCGACCGAGTCGTCGTTGATGCCCCGCATCGCGACGGCGTTGACCTTCACCGGGGTCAACCCGGCCTCCGCGGCGGCCGCAAGACCCTTCTCGACGTCGGTGAGCCGGTCTCGGCGCGTGAGCCTGCTGAAGGTCTCGCTGTCGATGGTGTCCAGACTCACGTTGACGCGGTCCAGCCCGGCGTCCGCGAGCCGTCCGGCCACCCGTTCGAGCCCGACCCCGTTGGTCGTCATGGCGATGCTCGGCCGCGGCTCAAGGGCCGCGATGCCGGCGACGACGTCCACCAGAGAGCGTCGCAGCAGCGGCTCGCCGCCGGTGAGCCGCACCTGGCGGACCCCCAGGCCGACGAACACGCCGATGACGCGCAGCAGCTCCTCGTCGGTGAGCATCTCGGCCCGGGGCATCCACGGCAGGCCCTCGGCGGGCATGCAGTAGGTGCAGCGCAGGTTGCAGCGGTCGGTCACCGACACCCGGAGATCACGGGCCACGCGTCCGAACGTGTCGGCAAGGCCGGCCCCTCCGGTGGGGCGCGTCCGTGGCATCGGGAGACTGGTCATTACCCGGCATTCTAGGCGCTCCGTCCGACAGGTACCGTCAGGTAGTGATCCGTACGCTGTTCACCCCCAGGTGGCTGCTCGCGCTCCTCGTCGCGATCGTCTTCGCCGGGGTGTGCGTGCTCCTCGGGCGGTGGCAGTGGGGCCGCTACGAGGACAAGCAGGTGAAGGCCGACACGGTCACCTCGCACTACGCCGCCACTCCCGTGCCCCTGGCCTCGGTCGAGGGGCGGCTCCCGCTCGCCGAGACCGGCGAGTGGACCCGGGTGACGACCGCCGGCTCGTATGCCGCGCAGCAGCAGCTGCTCGTCCGCAACCGCGCGCTCGACGGCGCCCCGGGGCTCGAGGTCCTCGTCCCCCTGGACCTTCGTGACGGCTCCGGGCGGCGGCTGCTCGTCGACCGCGGCTGGGTCCAGAACGCCGACTCGGCCGCCCAGCTCCCGAGCGTGCCCACCGCCCCGGACGGCACCGTCACGGTCCAGGGCTGGTTGCGGCGCCCCGAGGTGACCCTCGGCAAGGACCTCCCGGCCGGACAGCTCGCCAGCATCAACGTCGGGGACGCCGAGGCCCAGGTCGGCGGTGACCTGCTGCCGACGTATCTCATCCTGGAGTCCGAGCGGACGGCCGCCGGGGCGACGCCCGCCCGGCCGACGCCCCTGGCGCTCCCCGATACCGACCTCGGACCCAACCAGGCGTATGCGTTCCAGTGGTGGTTGTTCTCGGTGTTCGGCTTCGTCTTCTACGGCTACCGGATCCGGACGATGCGCGAGGGACAGCGACCCGAGGTCGAGCCGGCGCCTGGCTCATCGCCGTCGTCCGAGGCGGAGCTCGTCGCCGCCGGGTCGATGGTGCCCGCCACCCGACCGAAGAAGGTGCGGATCTGGGACGAGGAGGACTCCTGAGACCGGCGCGTCAGGACGCGCTGGCGACGCTCTCGTCGAGCCGGGACCTGACGAGGTCGTGGACGATCTCGTCGAGCCGAGCCGCGACGAGATCGCGCACGACGTCGTCGGGGACGGGGTGCTGGGCGGTGAAGCGGATCGTGCCCCTGGAGAGGGAGAATCCCTCGAGCCGGCTGCTCACCCGCTCGATCGCCTCGGGGCTGAACGGGAAGAGGCTGAGGTGGCCCTTGGCCGCGACCAGGCCGAGCAGCGGCCGTCCGGCCAGTCGGAAGGCGGGCACGCCGTAACAGCGGCCCTGCTCCACGTCGGGCGCGACCTCGACGACGAGGCCCGCGACATGGGCGAAGGCGGCGGCATCCGGTGCCTCGAGCCCGGCGATGAACTGATCGATCTGCCCCATGCGGCGAACGCTAGTCCCGAGGACCGACAATGACGAGGCCCGCGCGCCCGGTCGTTGCCGACGCAACGAGCGGACACACGGGTCCCGGGCTCCTGATCTAGCGCTTCAGCCCAGCATCAGGCTCCCGCGGCAGGTCTCCCCCGTCATGGCGTTCATGGCCGTCGCGACCAGCGTGTCGGCTCCCGCCCGGTCGGCGATCTTGCGGTCGACGGAGAACGACCCGCTGGGGCCTGCCGTCATCCGGGTGCCGGCGAAGACGCGAGCCCCGTTGTCGGCGATCTTCACGGCCCAGGTCTGACCCGAGACGTTGGAGTCCACCTGGAACTCGATCTCGAGGCGGCTGTCGGCGGGCTTGGCCTTGAGCTTCCAGTCGGTGGACGCGCTGCAGCTGCCCGACGCGCGGACGACGCCGCCACCGCCCTGGGCCGAAGCGGTCGGGACGGCGAGCGTGAGCAGCCCGAGGGCGAGTGCGGCGGCGCTGGTGGTGACGAGGGTGGTGCGCATGAGGAGCTCCCAGGTGAGGAGGGACGGACGGCCCGTCCCGGTAAGAGAACCCTCGCGTCCCCCATGGGCGCAGGACCATGCGGCGATGGTCGTAGTACCTCCCACCCGGCTGGACCTCGGCGCAGCTGACGGGCTCGAGCAGGATCAGGGTGTGTGAGGCCGCCGTGTGTGAGGCCGTCGTGTGTGAGGCCGCCGTGTGTGAGGTCGCAGTCCTTGAGGTCGCAGTCCTCGAGATCGAGCGCCTGAGGTCTCGTCGCGTCCTCAGCGGTCGAGCGCGAGCTCGTCCACCCGGGCCACGTCGGAGGCGAACTGGGTCTCGTAGAGGTCGGCGTAGAGGCCGCGTCGCGCGAGCAGCTCGGTGTGCGTGCCCCGCTCGATGATCCGGCCGTGCTCGACGACCAGGATCTGGTCGGCGCCGCGGACGGTCGAAAGACGGTGGGCGATGACGATCGACGTCCGGCCGGCCAGGGCGGCGTCGAGAGCCCGCTGGACGGCCACCTCGGACTCCGAGTCGAGGTGGGCGGTCGCCTCGTCGAGGACGACGACGCGCGGGCCCTTGAGGAGCAGCCGGGCGATCGCGAGACGCTGCTTCTCGCCGCCCGAGAGGCGGTGGCCCCGGTCGCCGACGACCGTGTCGAGACCACCGGGGAGCGTTTCCACGAGCTGGGAGACCTGGGCGGCGCGCAGGGCGTCCCACATCTGCTCCTCCGTCGCCTCCGGCCGGGCGTAGGCGAGGTTGGCGCGGATCGTGTCGTGGAAGAGGTGGGCGTCCTGGGTGACGACGCCGACCGAGTCGTGCAGCGACTGCATCGACACGTCGCGCAGGTTGCGGCCTCCGACGAGCACAGCACCTGCCGTCGGGTCGGCGAGGCGGGAGACGAGCGAGGTGATCGTCGTCTTCCCGGCGCCGCTGGGCCCGACGAGGGCGACGAGCTGGCCGGGGTGTGCCGTGAAGCTGATGTCGTGCAGCACGAGGTCACCGGCCCCGCGGTCCCCGGTGCCGGGCGCCTCGAGGGAGGCCAGCGAGACCTCGTCGGCCGAGGGGTAGCGGAACGCGACGTGCTTGAGCTGGACCTCGAGAGGCTCGTCGGGCAGGTCGGTGGCGTCCGGGGCCTCCTGCACGAGCGGCTCGAGGTCGAGGACCTCGAAGACCCGGGCGAACGACACGAGCGCCGTCATGATGTCGACCCGGACGTTGGACAGGGCGGTGAGCGGGGCGTAGAGCCGCGCGAGCAACGCGGCCAGGGCGAGGAGGGTGCCGATGGTGAGCGTGCCGTTGACGGCCATCACCCCGCCGAACCCGTAGACCATCGCCGTCGCCAGCGAGGCGACGAGCGAGAGGCCCACGAGGAAGACGGTGCGGTTCATCGCGATCCGCACGCCGCTGTCGCGGACGGCGGCGGCCCGCACGGCATACTCCTCGTCCTCGCGGTGCGGGTTGCCGAACAGCTTGACCAGCAGGGCGCCGGCGACGTTGAAGCGCTCGGTCATCCGGGTGCCCATGTCGGCGTTGAGGTTCATCTGCATGTTGGACAGCCCGGCCAGGCGCTTGCCCATCACCCGGGCCGGGATGATGAAGAAGGGCACCAGGACCAGGGCGCCGAGGGTCAGCTGCCACGACAGCGAGGCCATCGCGATGACGATGAGCACGAGCGAGACGGCGTTGCTCACGACACTCGACAGCACCGTGGTGAAGGCGGCCTGGGCACCGATGACGTCGCTGTTGAGCCGGCTGACGAGCGAGCCGGTCTGGGCGCGGGTGAAGAAGGCGATGGGCTGGCGCAGGACGTGGGAGAAGACCTGGGCGCGCAGGTCGTAGATGAGGCCTTCCCCGATGCGGGCGGAGTACCACCGCTGCCACACCGTCAGACCGGCGTCGACGACGGAGAGCAAAGCCACGACGAGCGCCAGCCGGACGACGACGCCGGAGTCCTTGCGCGTCACCCCGAGGTCGACGATGTCGCGCAGCAGCAGGGGGGAGGCGACGAGGACGACCGCATCGACGATGACGATGACGAGGAAGCCGACGAGGGGACGCAGGTAGGGCCGTGCGTAGCCCGCGACCCGGCGCGAGGTGCCCGCCGCGAGCGGCTTCGCGGCGACCGACGAGTCGCGTGAAAGGGACCGCATCATCATCCAGTTGCTGCTCACCGCCGCTGCCTCCTCGGGCTCGTCATCCCATGACTCGTCGTCTTGTCCGCAGGCCGGGCAACGCCCCGGACCGTCACCCCTATTCCACCGTGCCGTATGCCGGGCGGCTACCGACCGCCGTCAGCGGCCTTCCGCCAAGGCCGCGATCAGACCGGCGTTGACCCGGCGCTCCTCGGCGAGCTGGTCGGCCACAGGAGCATCGCCGGCCTTGCGGAGCAAGGGTTTCAGCGCTCTCAGGGCCTCCCTCGGGGTGGCGACGAGCGCGGCGACGAGGTCGGCGGTGGCGGCCTCGAGCTGGTCGGCGGGCACCGCCGCCGAGGCGAGGCCGATCGCCACGGCCTCCTGCGCGCCGACGAACCGGCCGGTCGCACAGATCTCCAGCGCCCGCGAGTAGCCCACGAGGTGGACGAGGGGTCCCGTGCCGCCGAGGTCGGGCACCATGCCCAGCGCCGTCTCACGCATCGCGAGCTGCACGTCGTCGGCGACGACCCGAAGGTCGGCCGCGAGCGCGAGCTGGAAGCCGGCGCCGATCGCGTGGCCCTGCACCGCGGCGACCACCACGGCCGGCAGCTGCGCCCAGGCGGTGAACCCGCCCTGGAAGTCCTCGATGAGCTCTTCCATGGCCCCGGTGGACGCGGCCGCCACGGACATCATGTCCGGCTCTCCGGCCACGCCACCCGGGAGGAGCATCTGGCGGTCCAAACCGGCCGAGAAGCTCTGGCCCTCGCCGCGCAGGACGACGACCCGGATGTGGGCGGGCGTGGAGGCGGCGACCTGGGCCAGGGCCCGCCAGAGGGACGGCGTCTGGGCGTTGCGCTTCGCGGGGTTGGTGAGGGTCACGGTCTGGACCTCGCCGGCCCGCTCGACGCGCAGGAACGGGTGCACGGAGGATTCGGCGTCAGAGGGCTGGGCACCAGAAGGTCCGAGGTCGGCAGGTGTGGCGGGGTCAGCAGGTGCGGCGGGGTCAGCAGGTGCGGCGCTCATCCGTGGAGGCTACAAGGGAGGTCGGACACGAGGGGCAGGGCGCCCGCCCGCCCCCAGATTGGGGTGGGAACGCGTCGTCGATGACGCGTTCTCACCCCGATCCGGGGGGTTCGGGCTCCGGGTATCGTCGGTGACGTGCCGCAGCCCACCCCTTCGCCCGCCCCCTCGCCGGGGCCAGCGGCATACCGGGTCGTCGCGGTGAGTGCGGACGACGAGCACCGCTTCAGCAAGGCGCCCCGCGAGTCGATCGAACTGCTCGTCGGGCTGGGCGTGGCCGGCGACGCGCACCTCGGGGTCACCGTCCAGCACCGGTCCCGGGTGGCGCGCGACCCGTCGCAGCCCAACCTGCGCCAGGTCCACCTCGTCGCAGGCGAGTTCCTCGACGGGGCCCGCGCGCTGGGCTTCGTCGTGGCGCCCGGCGACCTCGGCGAGAACGTCCTCACCTCGGGCATCGACCTCCTCGCCCTCCCCACGGACACCCTCGTCCACCTCGGCGACGAGGCCGTCGTCCGCGTCACCGGACTGCGCAACCCGTGCCAGCAGATCGACGACTTCCAGCACGGGCTGCTGCGACTCGCGGTCGGGCGGGACGACACGGGCGACCTCGTCCGCCGCGCCGGGGTCATGGCGGTCGTGCTGGTCGGCGGCAGGGTCCGCCCCGGTGACGCCATCCGGGTGACACCACCCGTCGAGCCGCACCAGGCGCTCCGGCCGGTCTGAGGTCCTGGGGCCGCTCGCGGATGGCCTCGCGTTAACACGTCCGGAACCTGCGACCGGCCTCGCGGCCCCATCCTTGGCGGGTGCCTCTCTCCCCCGACGTCGCTGTCGTCGCCTCGTGGACGGGGCACGTGGTCGTCTGCGGGCTCCACGGCGAGGGGCTGCGGGTCGTCGAGCAGCTCCACCAGAGCGGCGTGTCCGTCGTCGTCGTCGACGACAGCCCGGACCCGCGGCTCGTCCGCGTCCTCGAGGGAAGCGGCGTGCCGTATCTCGCCGCTGACTCCCGGGCGCCCGAGACCCTGGAGGCCGCCGGGCTGGCCGGCGCGACGGCACTCATCTGCGTGGAGAGCGATGACCTGCACACCCTCGCGACGGCCTTGCTCGCGCGCGAGCTCCAGCCCGGTCTGCGGGTCGTCGTCCAGCTGCGCAACGCTGCGGTCGGGCGGGCGCTCCAGGGCATCGGCGTCGCCGTCCTCGATGTCGCAGGGCTGGCCGCCCCGTCCATCGTCGAGTCGTGTCTGGGCACCGGGCGGTGGAACGTGATGCTCGGACGACAGGAGTTCGCCGTCGTCGAGGCCGAGTGTCGGCAGGACGGCACCCTGCGGGACCTCTACGGCGACCTCGCCCCGATCGCCGTCGTCCGGCGCGGCGGCGCCCAGGTCGAGATGACCCCGGGTCGCGACGTCGCGGTGGTGGCGGGCGACGTCGTCGTCGTGCTCGGCACGGCGGCCGACCTCGACCGCGCAGGACTCGTCGACCGCCCGTCGAGGGTCGCGCCCGACACCGAGGTCTTCGTCGGCGCCCGTGCTCCACGGCCCCAGCGCGTCCGGTCGAACCCGTTGCTACGTCAGCTGATCGGTGGCGTCGACCGACGCGTCAAGGCCGCGCTCATCGCCTTGGCCGCACTCACCGCCATGTCCGTCACCGTCCTCCTCGTGGGCTATCAGGACGCGGCAGGGCGGATGTCTCCGCTCGACGCGCTCTACTTCACGGTCGAGACGATCGGCACCGTCGGCTACGGCGACTTCTCCTTCCGCGAGCAGCAGTGGTGGCTGCGGCTGTGGGCGATCTGCCTCATGGTCCTCGGCGCGACTCTCGCCACCGTCTTCTTCGCACTGCTCACCAACGCGCTCATCGGACGGCGGATCGAGGAGACGCTCGGCCGCCGCCGGATCACCGGTCTGGACGACCACGTCGTCCTGGTCGGGCTGGGTTCGATCGGGATCGCCGTGGCAGAACGGTTGCGCGACAAAGGAGTCGACGTCGTCGTCGTCGAGCGCGATAGCCACAACCGGTTCCTCGGTGAGCTGCGGTCAGCCAGGATCCCCGTCGAGTTCGCCGACGCCACCGCGCCGGCCACGTGGGCCGAGCTGCACCTCGAACGAGCCCGGGCCGTCGCGGTGATGACCTCCGACGACCTCGTCAACATCGAGACCGGACTCGCCGTGCGCGACCTGCTCGGCGCGCGGTGGGACGAGGTGCCCGTCGTCCTCCGGCTCTTCGACAGCCGGCTGGCGGCGACGGTGGAGGGCAGCTTCGACTTCCGCTACGTCCGGTCCCCAGCGGCGCTGGCCGCGCCGTGGTTCGTCGGCGCGGCGCTCGGGCTCGACGTCATCGACACCTTCTACGTCGGCGACCGGCCGCTGCTGGTCGCCCGGCTCGACGTGCGGCCCGGCGGTGGTCTGGAGGGGACGGCGATGCGGGAGCTCTCCGCCCGCACACGGGTCGTCTCCCTCGTGCGGGCGGACGGCAGTGCCGAGCACCCCCCGCGGCGGGACACGCGCTTCGCGGCCGGCGACGCGGCACACCTCATCGGGCCGTACGAGGAGCTGCTGGCCCTGCTGCGTGCCGACGTCCTGGCGCCGGCGGCCTCCGCGGGATGAGTCAACGGGCGCCGGCGGCCCGCACGAGGACCAGCTCGGCGAGGGCGTCGGTCTCGCTCAGGGTGCCCGGCACGAACTCGACCCCGACCTGCTGAGCCTGGGCGACCATCCGGTCGCGCAGGACCCCGTCGGCGATCATGTAGGACAGCACGAGGACCCGGTCGACGGCCGGGTCGGCGTGCAGCCGCTCGACGACCTCGGCCAGGGTGTCGCCGCCCGCGAGAGCGGCCACCGTCCAGGGGCCCCAGCCGCGCCCGGCCCGGGCCGCCGCAGCCGCGCCGATCGCCGCGATCGCCTCGCGGTCGGAGGACCCACCCGCGTAGAGGATGACCGCCGTGCGCTCGTCGCGCGCGAACTTGCCTGCGGCCAATAGCTCCTCGCAGGCGACGAAGAGGAGCTCGTCGGGGCCGAGGGCGCCGGCGACCGCATACGCGCCGTGGCCGAGGGCGGTCATCTCCGCGGCCGCGACCGGCACGTCGCCCCGGACGTGGGTGGCGCGGGTGAGCAGCAGCGGGACAAGCACCCCGCCGGTCAAGCGACCCGCGACGTCGGTCGCCGACGGCGGGTGGTGGTCGAGGTATGCCGTGTGGATGCCCCGGGAGGGTGCCAGCCGGCGGACGTGGTCGACGACCGCGGCGACACCCACTGCGTGCCGGGGGTCGGGCGACCCGTGGGCGAGCAGGACGACCTCGCGCAGGTCGGGCGACGCACGGCCCTGGAGGCCCTGGAGGCCCTGGCGTCCCCGGCGTCCCCGGCTCCCCCGGCTCCCCCGGAGGTCGCCGAGCTGCGCGTGCATCGAGACGACCTCGCCGATGACGATGATGGCCGGCGCCTGCACGGCCTCCTGCTCGGCCACGTCGGCAGCCTTCTCGAGGGTCGTCACCGTCGTGCGCTGGTCGTCGGTCCACCCCGACTCGACGAAGGCGACCGGGGTGCTCGGTGAGCGACCCGCCGCCATCAGCTGCTCCGCGGTCTCGCGCAGCGTCGTGATGCCCATCAGGAGGACGAGGGTCGAGGAGACCGGTGCGTCCCGCAGGGCTTCGAGCGCGGCCCCCGCGCCCTCGTGGGCGGAGGCGACGACGAACGACGCGGTGATGCCGCGCTGGGTGACGGGGATGCCGGCCGCGGCCGGCACGGAGATCGCCGAGGTCACCCCGGGGACGACCTCGACGGGGACGCCGTTCGCGAGGCAGTGCAATGCCTCCTCGCCGCCGCGGCCGAGGACGAACGGGTCACCGCCCTTGAGCCGCACGACGTCACGCCCCGCGAGGGCGTGCTCGACGATGAGCTCGTTGATCCGTTCCTGGCTGATGGGGTGGTGACCTGGGGTCTTGCCGACGTCGATGACCTCGACGTCGGGGCCGAGGTCGTCGAGGAGGGAGCGCGGACCGAGCCGGTCGGCGACGACGACGTCGGCCGCGGCCAGCACCGTCCGCCCGCGAACGGTGATGAGGTCGGCGTCACCGGGTCCGCCGCCGACGAGCCACACCCGGCCGATCCTCGGGGGGTCAACGGGCGCAACGGAACTGGGATGCGAGACGGGACGCAACCGTCGAACCGGGAGGCTGCCGCTCTCGAGGCCGGCGGCGATCGCGTCGCGGACGGCCACCGCGCGGCGTGGGTCTCCCCCGCCCGTGACGGCGACGGTCAGGCCCTCGGCGGGGCTCCCGACGGCGCCGCGCGAGACCGCTGGTGTCCAGGCGCTCGAGGCCGACGCGAGGTCGGCGCGGACGCACCAGACGCGCTGGGCGTCGGCCGCACGCATCACCTCGGCGTCCACGTCGGGGACGCCGGTCGCGGTGTGGACGAGCCAAGCCGGTTCCGGGAGGACGAGATCGGCGACGCGGAACGCCACGGGTGACCAGCGCACCGCACCCTCCGACACGAGGATGGTCATCTCCGGACCGAGCTCCGGCGCGACGACGTCGACCCGGGCACCGGCATCCAGCAGACCCCGCGCCCGGCGGGCCGCCACCGGGCCGCCCCCGACGACCAGGACCCGGCGACCGTTGAGGTCCAGCGCGAGCGGGTAGTCGGGGCGGGCCTGTTCAGGCGCCCGGTCGGGCACCACGTGAGGGGGACGGTCCGGCAAGGCTTCGGGCATGACAGACATTCTGTGGGACCTACGTTTCTGCCGTATGTCGTCACCCTCTCGCAAGGGAGAGCATCGCGGTGAGGCGCCGACCCGGCATACGGGATGGGCGGGTCAGGTGTGCAGACCGCACTCGGTCTTGGACCGTCCCGCCCACCGACCGGCGCGCTCGTCCTCGCCCGGGGCGATGGCCCGCGTGCAGGGACCGCAGCCGATGGAGGCGTAGCCCTCGGACTTGAGGGGGTTCTCGAAGACACCCTCCTCGTCGATGAAGCGCTGCACGTCGTCGTGGCTCCAGGCGGCGAGGGGGTTGACCTTCACCATCTCGCGCTTCTCGTCGTAGGCGACGACCGGTGTCTGCGCGCGGGTGTCGGACTCGTCGCGGCGCAGCCCACTGACCCAGGCCTGACGACCCTTCAGCGCCCGCGACAAGGGCTCCACCTTGCGCATCTGGCAGCAGAGGTCGGGATCGCGGTCGTGCAGCTGAGGACCGAACTCGACGTCCTGCTGCTTGACGCTGAGTAGCGGCAGCATGGTGCGGACGTTGACGGGCATCATCACCGCGTAGGCGTCGCGGGTGCCGATCGTCTCTGCGAAGTGGTAGCCGGTGTCGAGGAAGAACACGTCGACGCCGGGGATCGTCGTCCCGGCGAGGTGGGCCATGACGGTGTCGCCCATCGAGCTCGCGACGGTGAGGGCCTCGCCGAAGGTCTCGTGGGCCCAGCGCAGGGCGCGGCGGGCCATCTCGACCCGATCCTCGTATGCCGCGGGCTCACGTCCCGGCCCCAGGTCACCGACGATCTCGGTGCCCTCGGCGACGAGCGCCCGCAGCGTCTCCGACCGGCACCGGTCGTCGCTCAGCCGGCCAGCACCGCGGGTGATCGTGGCGGTCACGGGGTTCCTCCTCGGGTCGACGGACGGCTGGGCACGGCTGGTCGGGACGTCATCGCAGCTCGTCCTCGTCGACGCGGCGGGCCCAGGTGGCGAACCGCTCACCGTCCTCGCGCTGGTCGAGGTAGCGGGCGCCGAGGCGCTCGACGTAGTCGGGCAACGCGTCGGCGGTGACCCGCAGCTGACGGGTCTTGCGCGCGAGCTGGGCGTCGGCGCCGATGCTGCCGCCGAGGTGGACCTGGAAGCCCTCGACGTCCTGGCCGTCGTCGTCCTGCATGATCAGGCCCTTGAGACCGACGTCCGCGACCTGGAAGCGGGCGCAGGAGTTGGGGCAGCCGTTGACGTGGAGGGTGAAGGGTGCGTCGAACCCGGGCAGCCGCTTCTCGAGCTCCTCGACGACCGTCCGGGCGCGTGCCTTGGTCTCGACGAGGGCGAGCTTGCAGAACTCGATGCCCGTGCAGGCCAGCACGCCGCGACGGAACTCGCTCGGGCTGCTCGTCAGGCCGATCTCCTCGAGGGCGGCGGTGAGTGGGGCGACCTCGTCGGCAGGAACGTCGAGGACGAGGAGCTTCTGCTGGGCGGTGAGACGCACGCGGCCGGAGCCGTGGGTGGTGGCGATGTCGGCCAGGCGCACGAGGGTGTCCCCGCTGATCCGGCCCGCGACGGGGGCGACTCCCACCCAGTGGCGGCCGTCCTTCTGGCGGTGCACGCCGACGTGGTCACGGCGGAGGTCGCCGGGATCGGCGGGCGGTGGGCCGTCGAGGAGGGTGCGTCCGAGGTAGTCGCGCTCGAGCACCTCGCGGAACTTCTCTGGGCCCCACTGCGCCATCAGGAACTTCAGCCGCGCCTTGTTGCGCAGCCGCCGGTAGCCGTGGTCGCGGAAGATCGAGACGACGCCCTTCCAGACCTCGGGCACCTCCTCGAGGGGCACCCAGGCGCCGAGCCGCTGAGCGAAGATCGGGTTGGTGGAGAGGCCGCCGCCGACCCAGACGTCGAAGCCGGGGCCGTGCTCGGGGTGCACGACACCGACGAAGGAGATGTCGTTGGCCTCGTGGGTGACGTCGAGGCTCGGGCTGCCGGAGATCGCGGTCTTGAACTTGCGCGGCAGGTTGGAGAACTCCGGGTCGCCGATGTAGCGGTCGCGGATCGCCTCGAGCGCCGGTGTGCCGTCGATTATCTCGTCCGCGGCGACACCGGCGACGGGCGAGCCGAGGATGACGCGGGGCGTGTCGCCGCAGGCCTCGGTGGTCATCAGCCGGACGGCCTCGAGCCGGTCCCAGATCTCGGGGACGTCCTGGATCCGGATCCAGTGGAGCTGGATGTTCTGGCGGTCGGTGACGTCGGCGGTGCCACGGGCGAACTCGGTGCTGATGCCGGCGATCGTGCGCAGCTGCTCACCCGAGAGGGCGCCGCCGTCGCTGCGGATGCGCAACATGAAGTACTCGTCGTCGAGCTCGCTGGGGTCGAGCGTCGCGGTCCTGCCCCCGTCGATGCCGGGCTTGCGCTGGGTGTAGAGCCCCCACCAGCGCATCCGGCCGCGCAGGTCGTCGTCGATGATGCTGTCGAAACCCTCACGGGAGTAGGTCTCGATGATCCGCCGGCGGACGTTGAGACCGTCGTCCTCCGCCTTGATGGCCTCGTTGTGGTTCAGCGGGGTCCGGTCGCCGTCGGCCCAGGCGCCTGTCGCCTTGCCGGCCTGCCGCTGGGGGCGGCCGGCCGCGGGCGCTGCTGGGGAGGTGAGGGGTGCGCGGGTGGACGTCGAGGACACGTTGTCAGTTTGCGCCGGATTCTTCCCCCTCGCATAACTGTCCATTATCTGAACCGATGCGCTGGGTTATATGCATGAGGACGCACAGAGCCCTACTGGATCAGCAGGAAATAGGACCTTGCGGGCTGCCGTGGCGGGAGCGGGCGGGATCCCCCTACTGGGTGATGGCCTGGACCTCGGCAACGGGGATCGCGGCGGTCGCCGTCGGTCCGGAGATGAAGGGACCGAAGCCAGGGATGACCACCGGTGCTCCCGCATTGACGAAGGTCAGCTTCCAGACCGGCGTCGCCGTGGCCGCGAACGCGGGCTGGCCGTCGACCGAGGCGGACCCGTGGACGGAGGACATCTGATAGGCGTAGGTGCACTGGCTCGACGCCTGGGCCGCCGAGGTGACCCAGGGGCAGCTCAGGCCGGCCGACCCGTCCCCGGGGGTGAACTGGATGTGGTCGGGCGTGGCGATGGCGACCAGCCCGAACGCGGACGACCCACGCCGCTCTCCTCCGAGGCCCGACATCCACAGCCACGTCGGCAGGTCGACGAGGGTGCGGGTCGAGGGGTTGAACGCCAGCGCACCGTGCGGCAGGCCGAGCTTGCCGATCGCGTCGGCGGCCTGCACCGGCAGGGGTGGTGGTGGGGGCGGACCCGCCGTACCACCCGACCAGAACGGCGTCGGAACCGGCGGGCCGAAGGTCCCGGGCTTGAGGCAGTAGCGGATCATCGCGGTCGAACCGGGTGGCTGCGTGCCCGGTGGGGCGAGGACCGGCGCGATCCAGGGCCCGTCGTAGCACTCGCTGGTGGCGCTCTGGCAGTAGGTGTAGCCGGCATCCAGCTGACACAGAGGGGTAGTGGGCCCGCCCGGGCCGGGACCCGGTGCTCCCGGTCCTCCAGGACCACCCGGGGTGCCCGGCCCCCACTTCGTACACACGTAGACGAGCTGGCCCGTCGACGGGTCGAAGTGCGGCACCCGGATGAGACAGGCCGGGTCTGCTGATGCCGACCCCACCGGCAGCGCGACAGCACAGACCAGCCCCAACATCGCCACCACGACTACTCGCACCACGCTTCGCACCGAACATCTCCTTAGTGACATGGGCCGACCGCCTTGACTCCCGAGACCAGCCACGCGCCCGAGGCCCGGGTGAGCGTGAAGGTCGATGTTGTTGCCTCGCCCGGCTGGGCGCCTGCTGTGGAGGTCGCCGTCGCCGTCACGGCGTACACCGACGTGGCGTCGAGGCACGCGGTGATACTCGCCACGCCGCCCGTGACGGTCGCCGTCTTCACCGTGACCACCGTCTTGCCCAGGACCTTGTAGCCGGCGCCCTGGGTGGTCACGAGGTTCTTGCCGATCTGCGTTGCGAACGGCTCGGCAGCGACCTTGCGAAGGGCGGTCATGTCGAGCGCACGACCGCCGGCGAAGGTGTCGACCGCGGTCGTGTAGGCGTTCAGCGCCGCAACCACTGCCTGGTCGTCCGGGGAGCCGGTGACCGCGGAGGTCCCGCCCGAGGACGCGCCCGAGGAGGCGGCAGACGTGCCGCTGTAGGCCGGGAGCGTCGAGCCGCCCGTGCCCGAGCAGGCCGTGAGCACCAGCGCGCTGGCCAGCGCGACCGTCATGAGGACGCCGTCGGGGCGTCGAGCCGTCACCGCCATCCCCCTACCCTCCTGCTGCGACGGGGAAGGGCGCTCCCCCGGATCTTCAGTGCGGCGCCCTCCACGGCCCCGGCGTTCCCTCGGATGGTACGCAAGTCGAGGAGGTGCACCGCGGACGCTGCACGTAGTTTAACTCCGAGCAGGCCGTTTCAGGGCCGAACGATGGTCACTCCGGCCCCCGCGCCCGGTGCCCCCATCAGACTCAGGGCTGCCCCCGCACCCTCGAGGTCGACGATCCGCGTCACCAGCCGGCCGGGATCCAGGCTCCCGTCGGCCAGCATCGCCAGCAGCGGCGGGTAGTCGTGGGCGGCCATCCCGTGCGAACCGTGGACGGACAGCTCGAGGGCGACCACGCGGTCCATCGGCAGGGGCGGCGTGGCGTCCGGGCCGAAGAGCAGCCCGACCTGCACGTGCCGCCCCCGACGTCGCAGCGAGGACACCGACGTGACGGCGACGGTGGCCGACCCCACGGCGTCCACGCCGACGTGGGCCCCCCCGCGGGTGGCCTCGACGATGGCGGCGACCGTGTCCGCGGAACGGTCACCTGCGCCGGGGTCGAGGACGATCTCCGCGCCCAGCTCGAGCGCGAGGGCGCGGGCCGCGGGTGCGGGGTCCGTGACGAGCACCCGCGCCCCGAGCGCGACCCCGATCATCAACGCGGAGAGGCCGACCCCGCCGGCTCCGTGGACGGCGAGCCACTGCTCGGGGGCGAGTCCGCCGTGCGCGGTGAGCCCCCGGTATGCCGTGGCGAAGCGGCATCCCAACGACGCCGCAGCGACGTCATCGACCGCGTCGGGAAGGGCGACGAGGTTGAGGTCCACGGCGTGGAGGACGACCTGGTCGGCGAACGACCCCCAGTGGGTGAAGCCCGGCTGGGTCTGCTCGGGGCACACCTGCGCCTCGCCGGCGCGGCACCAGTCGCACCGGCCGCAGCCACAGACGAACGGCACCGTCACCCGGTCGCCGACCCGCCACCGCTCGACACCGGCGCCCACCTCGGCCACTGTCCCGGAGAGCTCGTGGCCGGGCACGTGCGGCAACACCACGGGGTCGTGACCCATCCACGCGTGCCAGTCGGAGCGGCATACCCCGGTCGCCAGGACGTCGACGACGACCCCACCGTCCGGCGCGGACGGGTCAGGGACCTCGATCAGGTCCGGCACCACCTGATAGGTCGGATAGACCACCGCCCGCACCTCGACCACCTCTTCCCTCGCGCCCGCACCCGTCCCTGGCTCCGTCAGTGACGACCAGTGTGGTCCAGCGGTGTCGGATCGGGCCGCGTGGGGCACATCAAGGCCATGAGCGAGCACGACACCAGAGAGGGCGAGCTCGACGAGGCGGTCGACCGCATCATCGAGCTCGGGAAGCCGCGACTGCACCGGTCGTTCCCCCAGCAGCTCCTGACCGGAATGGTCGGCGGCAGCGAGCTGGCGTTCGGCGTCCTCGCCCTCTTGGTCGTGGAGCACCAGACCGGCAGCGTCCTGCTCGGCGCGCTGGCCTTCAGCGTCGGGTTCCTCGCGCTGCAGCTGGGTCACAGCGAGCTGTTCACCGAGGGGTTCCTCGTGCCGGTGACGACGGTCTTCGCCAAGGAGGGCACGGTGCCGCAGCTGCTCCGGCTCTGGGGTGGGACCTTCGTCGGGAACATGGTCGGCGGGTGGGTGGCGATGGGGCTGATCGTCCTGGGCTTCCCCGAGCTGCACGGCCTGCTGGCGACTCGGGGGGCGCACTTCGCGTCGACCGGACCGACCTGGAGCTCGCTCGCCCTCGCCGTCCTGGCCGGTGCGGCCCTGACCCTGATGACGCGGATGCACAACGGCACCGACGACGAGATGGCCAAGGTCGCCGCCACGGTGGGCATCGCCTTCGTCGTGGCCGGCACCGGGGTGCTGCACAGCGTGCTGGACGCGCTCCTGCTCTTCGGGGCCATCCTCTCCGGGTCGGGCGTGACCTACCTCGACTGGCTCGGCTTCGAGTGGTGGGTGGTGCTCGCCAACATGGCCGGTGGCATCCTGCTGGTCACGGCGACCCGCATCGTCCGCAGCAAGGACGCCCTGGACAGGAAGAGCCGGACCGCAGCGCACCAGGACGACTGACCCACGACCACGGGCGTGCGCCGGGCTCGTCGGGCGGTCGTCAGGCCAGCGAGATGAGGTCGAGGTAGTCGGGACCCCAGAGGTCCTCGACGCCGTCGGGCAGCAGCAGGATCCGCTCGGGCTCGAGCGCCTCGACGGCGCCCTCGTCGTGACTGACCAGGACGACGGCGCCCTTGTAGGTGCCCAGCGCCCCGAGGATCTCGGCGCGGGAGGCGGGGTCGAGGTTGTTGGTGGGCTCGTCGAGGAGCAGGACGTTGGCCGAGGAGACGACGAGCATCGCCAGGGAGAGCCGGGTCTTCTCGCCACCGGAGAGGACCTTGGCGGGCTTGAGCACGTCATCGCCGGAGAAGAGGAACGAGCCGAGCGTCTTGCGGACGTCAGTCTCGCCGAGCTCCGGGGCCGCGGTCTTCATGTTCTCGAGGACGGTGCGCTCGATGTCGAGGTTCTCGTGCTCCTGGGCGTAGTAGCCCAGCTTCAGCCCGTGACCCGGCTCGACCTGACCGGTGTCGGGTGCGTCGACCCCGGCGAGCATCCGCAGCAGCGTCGTCTTGCCGGCACCGTTGAGCCCGAGGACCACGACGCGCGAGCCGCGGTCGATCGCGAGGTCGACGTCGACGAAGACCTCGAGCGAGCCGTAGGTGCGGGACAGCCCGGACGCGCGGAGCGGCGTCTTGCCGCACGGCGCCGGCTCCGGGAAGCGCAGCTTGGCGACCTTGTCGACGACCCGCTCCCCCTCGATGCCGGCCAGCAGCCGCTCGGCGCGACGCGCCATGTTCTGTGCCGCAACGGCTTTCGTCGCCTTGGCCCGCATCTTGTCGGCCTGGGCCATCAGCACCCCGGCCTTCTTCTCGGCGTTCTGGCGCTCGCGCTTGCGGCGCCTCTCGTCGGTCTCGCGCTGGGTGAGGTAGGACTTCCAGCCGATGTTGTAGATGTCCATCTCGGCGCGGTTGGCGTCGAGGTGGAAGACGCGGTTGACGATCGAGTCGAGGATCGCGACGTCGTGGCTGATGATCACGAGGCCGCCCTTGTAGCTCTTGAGGTAGTCCCGCAGCCAGAGGACCGAGTCGGCGTCGAGGTGGTTGGTCGGCTCGTCGAGGAGCAGGGTGCTCGCCCCCGAGAACAGGATGCGCGACAGCTCGACGCGGCGGCGCTGGCCACCCGACAGGGTGCGCAGCGGCTGGTCGAGGATGCGCTCGTCGAGCGCGAGGGCGGACGCGATGCTCGCGGCCTCGGACTCCGCGGCATACCCACCCTGGGCGGTGAACTCGTCGTCGAGCCGGCTGTAACGCCGCATCGCCTTCTCGTGCACCACCTCGTCCTCGGAGGCCATCGCCTTCTCGGTCTCGCGCAGGTTGCGGATGATCGTGTCGAGGCCGCGGGCGGCGAGGATGCGGTCGCGGGCGAGCACCTCCATGTCGCCGGTTCGCGGGTCCTGCGGGAGGTAGCCCACCTCGCCCGAGGAAGTCACGTCGCCCTTGGCGGCCTGCGCCTCCCTCGCGAGGACCTTGGTGAGGGTCGTCTTGCCGGCGCCGTTGCGCCCGACGAGCCCGACCCGGTCGCCCTGGGCGATGCGGAAGGTCGCGTTGTCGAGCAGGAGTCGGGACCCAGCACGCAGCTCGATCCCGGTAGCGACGATCACGATGGTCCTTCGGTCAGGTGGGGCCGTCGGAGTGCTCGCGTCATTGGTGCGCCGTCACGGCAGAGGTAAAGACTCCCCCAGTTTGCCAGTCGATCGGGCTGCGGCCGAATCCTCGCCGTCGTCAGGGTCTTCTGCCTCGCGGGCGACGGCCCGGCAGCGCTCGCAGGCGCAGGTCCGTGTCGTGTGCGAGGTGCCGGCGTTGCGGGTCGCTCCGGGTGCCCAGAGCGGCTCGGGAAGGTGTCCGGGGAGCGCGTAGGTCGGGTGCAGCTCGGGGTCGAGGTCGGGGTCGGGGTCGGGGCTCGATCGGGCGCCGTTGCAGCACGGGCACGGCTGGTAGCCGCGCTCGCGGGCGGCCTGCCGGTCCTCGAGGTGGCCGCAGAACCGGCAGCGGTGGGTGGGTGAGGACGCTCATCCGGCTCTGTCCGGGAGCCGCACCGGCATCAGGAGGGACCAGGTCGTCTCGGTCCCACCCCTGCCGGCGATGACCAACGGCGTGATCGGGCCGTCCAGACGGAGGACGGGCTGCTGTCCCGAGGCCTCCACCGCATCGAGGGCGTCGAGGAGGAACTCGCGGCGCACCGCCACCCCGGGTCCCTCGTCGACGCTGAGCCGGTCGTCGCTCAGGGAGAGGACGACGAGGTCCGCGCCGTCCTCTCCCGTATGCCGCGGGCTCGCCGCCCGCACCAGGGTCGCCAGGGCGCTCGCGTCCGCTTCCCCCTCGCCGAGGTGCTGCAGGTGGTCGAGGAGACGACGGTGGTCGGGGTAGTCACCCGGCACCAACCGCTCCTCCACGACGTCTCCGGATGCTGTCTCCAGTCGGATCACTGTGTGGGAGATAGCGATCCGCACCCGCCCGGTGGGCCTCGTCGCGATGACCTCGCCCACCCACGTCGTCGGGGCCACGGCAGTGGTGGTCGCGGTCTCCGTCCTCCGGTGGACCGGAGCGTCCGCGACAGCCATCCGGAAGCGGTCGGTGGCGACTGCCCGACAGGTCGTCCCGTCGAGCTCGAGCAGCACCCCGTGGAGGACGGGGAAGTCCGGGTCCGAGCCGACCGCGAACCGGACGGCGAGCAGGACGGCGACGAGCTGGACCCCGTCCACCACCCACTCCTCTGTCGCCGTCGTCGTGCCCGCACAGCCCTCGTCGCCCGCGTCGGCGAGCAGCGTCATCAACCGGCCCGCTTCCCGGCGCGCGTCCACCAACCCCTCCTCCAGCCGGGCGACGTGGCCGGCGACGATCCCACGGACCGAGGCGACATCTCCGTCCCCGTCTGGGCCGCTCCCGAGGTGGTCCACGGCGACGGCGATGTCGGCCAGCGGGACCCCGATCCGGCGCATCCCCGCGACGAGACGGGCGAGACGCAGCTGGGCGGCGGCATACCGGCGGTAGCCCGTGGCCGGATCGACGACGGCTGGCGCGAGGACGCCCTCGCGGTCGTAGAAGCGCAGCGCGCTGACCGTGAGACCGCTCGCCCGCGCGAGCTCGCCGATCCCCAGCAGCTCTGTCATGGCGCCACTGTGGACCCTCGACCGGGTCGAGGGTCAAGCCGTCGTGCTGAGGACAGGTCGCGTCGGGCCTTTCCCCAGACCGTATGCCCGTCGGGGTCAGGTCCGGGGGTAGCAGGTGGGGACGCTCAACGGGCACGAGTCCGGTATGCCGCGGACTGGCGGCACATACCGGGCACCTGCCGGTCCTGCGTCCCCGCTGGAGCCGGGGCGAGCTCGGCGGGCTACTGGTTGATCCGGGTAACCGCGAAGGCCTCGGCGAGGCGCCCCTCGGGCAGCCCGGCAGCCGCGGCCGTGGCCCCGTTCCACTGTCGGAGCATCTGCTCGAGGCCGTCCCCGAGGTGCGACGTCTGGGAGGCGTGGGCCTGCAGCGCGCGGACCTTGCGCTCGAACCGGTCGGTGGTGTCGACGACGTGCGACGTCTCGCGGTGCGCCATCAGCCACAGCTCGGTGACCTTCCACGGCGGCAGGCCCTCGTCAACGAGCTCCGGCCAGGCGTGGGGGTTCTCGGCAGCGGGGTAGACCGCGCGGACCGTCGCCTCGCCGGCCGCCAGGTGGTCGGGGTGGGAGGCCTGGAGGCGCTGGTAGATCCGCTCGGGGGACTGGCACAGCACCCGGCGCGGGCGCACCTCGCGGATGACGGCGACGATGGCCCGCTGCAGCTCGGGAGCGGGCACGAGCCAGCCATCGCTCCAGCCGTCGATGAACCGGACGTCGGTGACGCCGAGCTCCGCCGAGGCCGCCTTCTGCTCCCGCTCGCGGATGGCCGGCATCTCCGAGCGAGGCGTGTCGTCGAAGCCGCCCTGCTCACCGCGGGTGCAGAGCAGCAGCGTGACCTCGATGCCCGCGTCGACCCAGCTGGCGAGGGTGCCGGCGGCCCCGAAGTCGGCGTCATCGGGGTGGGCCGCCACGACGAGGGCCCGCCCCACCTCGTCGTCGGGCAGCGGCTCCCCCCACAGCACTGCGGTGGGACGTTCGACGGGTTGCCGGGGGGTGTCGGTCATGGCGTCAGCCTAAGCAGCCGAGGCGGGAACGATCGAGGGACGGCCCGACGTCAGGCGGTGGCGCTGCGCAGCACCAGGGCTGCGACGGCCAGCACCAGCAGGACGACGGGCGGCGCCAGCGCATACTCCTTGGCGCGCACGTGGAAGACGACCGCCCCGACGAAGTAGAGCGCCACCCCGATGGCGGCAGCGATGCCGATGGGCGCGACCCACAGGCCAACGAGGAGACCGACGCCGCCGAGGATCTTCAGGACCGCCAGCACCCACAACCGGTCCTCGGGCCAGCCGACCGCATTCATGTTGCCGACCACGGCCGGGACCTTGGCGAGGGTGGCCGCCCCGGAACCCAGGATGGCGACGGCGAGGACGATCGAGACGATGGCAGCGAGAGTGAACATGACGGCAGTCTAGCCCCTAAACGGACCATGGTCCGGATCCGGGGCACGCCCGTTTCCGGTGACCGGGCCTCGCAGTGGTTCAAGGCACCCCGGGGTGTCGGGCGCACCGCCGTGAGCGGGCGGCAGACGAGACCTTGGTCGGCGCCTCGGGTAACCTCGCCCCTCGTGACCCACCCCGCCGTGACCCTGCGTCCGATCAGCGCGCAGGAGCACCTGTCCTTCGTGGCGGCCCGGTCGGGGAGCTTCCTGCAGACCCCGGCGTGGGGGCAGCTGAAGAACGACTGGATCAGCGAGTCGCTGGGGTGGTTCGTGGGCGAGGAGATGGTCGCCGCGGCGCTCGTGCTCTACCGGCAGATCCCGCGCGTCAAGCGTTGTCTCGCCTACCTGCCCGAGGGGCCGGTCACGGCCGACGGCGGCTGGGCCGGCCCCTACGTGCTCGACGTGCTGCGCACCCTGCGGGACCACGCCAAGGCCAGGGGCGCCTTCACCCTGCGGATCGGTCCTGCGCAGCCGGTCCGACGCTGGCACACCGACACCATCAAGGCCGCGATCGCCGACGACACCGTCCGCTCCCTCACGCAGGTGACGGCCGACGAGACCGACGAGACGGGCACGATGCTGACCACCCTGCTCACGCGCCTCGGCTTCGAGCACCTCACCGCGGAGGACGGGTTCTCTGCCGGCCAGCCGCAGTTCGTCTTCCAGCTCCCCCTCGGCGGCAAGTCGGAGGACGACCTCCTCACCGGCATGAACCAGCTGTGGCGGCGCAACATCAAGAAGGCCGCGAAGGCGGGTGTCGTCGTCGAGCAGGCAGGCGCAGCAGACCTGCCCGACTTCCACCGCGTGTATGCCGAGACGGCCGAACGCGACCACTTCATCCCCCGCCCGCTCTCCTACTTCCAGCGGATGTTCGAGGTGATGCTCGCCGAGGACCCCGACCGGATCCGGCTCTATCTCGCCCGTCACGAGGGAGACGTCGTGGCCGCGACGACATGGGTCCGCGTCGGCCGTCATACGTGGTACTCCTACGGCGCCTCGACCGCGGCCAAGCGGGAGGTGCAGGGCTCGACCGCCATCCAGTGGCGGATGATGCGCGAAGCCCTTGCCGCCGGCGCCACGATCTACGACCTGCGCGGCATCACCGACACCATCGCCTCGGACGACCCGCACATCGGCCTGATCCGCTTCAAGGTGGCGACCGGCGGCGAGGCGGTCGAGTATGTCGGTGAGTGGGACCTCCCACTGAATACGTTGCTGCACAGGGCTTTCGGCCTCTACATGAAGCGGCGGGGCTGAGCCTGTGAGCCTCACTCTCTACGTCGACGCCGCCCGCTGGCGCGCCCACCTCGACCGCACCATCCGCGCCAATCCCGGCCTCGTGCCGGTGGTCAAGGGCAACGGCTACGGCTTCGGCCTTGACCTCCTGCTCGCCGAGGCCACCCGGCTGCACGGCTCGGCCGGTGTCAGCCAGATCGCGGTCGGCACGTATGCCGAGGCAAGACTCGCGTTGTCGGCCTACCCCGGCGACGTCCTCGTCCTCGAGCCCTACCGAGCGGTCCTCCACGCCGACCTCCCCCACCTCGGCGACCACGCCCTGATCCACAACGTGGTCTCCGCGGCCGACGCGACCGACCTCGGTCGTCGGGTCGCCGACCGGGGCCGGCCCCGGGTGCTCGTCGAGGGGCTCGCCTCGATGAACCGCTTCGGTATGCCGTTCGACGGGATGGGTGCGCTCCTGGCGCACTGCAGCTCGGAGGCTGGGGCCGCTGTCGACCTGGCGGGTGCGAGTCTCCACCTCCCCCTCGGCGCGGGACACCTGGCGGAGGTCACCCGTTGGGTCGACGCCTTCGACGTCTCCCGGTGGTATCTCTCCCACACGACCCCTGGTGAGCTGGCCTCCCTCAAGACCCGCAGCCCGGCGATCGACGTCCGCCCACGGATCGGCACCAGCCTCTGGCTCGGTGACCTCGGCGCCCTGTCCGTCCGGGGCCACGTCCTCGACGCGCGCGCCGTCGCGGGCGGCGATCGCGCCGGCTACCGGCAGCGCAGGCTGCGCGCCGGGACCCTCGTCGTCGTCAGCGGGGGCACCGCGCACGGGGTCGCCCTCGAGGCGCCTTCCGCGGCGACCACACCGCGCCAGCGCGCCATCGCCGTCGCGGAGGGCGTGCTGGAGGCGGCGGGCCGGGTCCGGTCGCCGTTCACGATCGCCGGTCGCGCAGCGTGGTTCGTCGAACCGCCGCACATGCAGGTCAGCCTCCTGTCCCTGCCCGAGGGGGTCACCCCCCCGGTGGTGGGCGACGAGGTGGAGGTGCGGGTGCGGCATACGACGCTGCACGCCGACGAGGTCGTCCTCGCCTAGGGGCGCCGGGCAGGGCACTACTCTGGGCCACCGACGAGCCGACGAGCTACCGCAGGAGGGAAAGGCATGGCCTTCAACGAGAACGTCCGGCTGGACACTTCTCAGGTGACCGGTGGGAGCTCCGGCGGCGGTTTCGGTGGCGGCTCGGGCGGGGGCGGGGGCTTCCCCGGCGGCATCCAGGTCGGCGGCGGCATCGGCGGGATCATCGTCCTCGTCCTCGTGCTCATCTTCGGAGGCGACGTCCTCGGCGGCAGCGGGACCACCGACCCGGGGGTGACGCAGCCGGGCGCTAGCAGCCCGCTCCAGCCCTCACAGGTGGCCCCCGGCGGCGCGAAGTCGGGTGCCGGCTTCTCCCGGTGCAGGACCGGGGCGGACGCCAACCGCAACGACGACTGCCTCGTGATCGCCACCGTCAACAGCGTCCAGGCCTACTGGGCCCAGGCGCTCCCCACCTACGGCCGGCAGTACAAGTCCGCCAACACGGTCCTCTACTCCGGCCAGACCCAGTCGGCCTGCGGCACGGCGTCCAACCAGGTCGGCCCGTTCTACTGCCCCCTCGACCAGCTGGTCTACATCGACTCGAGCTTCTTCGCCGAGCTGCAGCAGCGGTTCGGCTCCGACGGGGGGCAGCTCGCGAAGGAGTATGTCGTGGCCCACGAGTACGGCCACCACATCCAGGACATCCTCGGCATCCTCGGCCGCGCCCAGCAGGACCCCCAGGGCGCCCAGTCCGGGTCCGTGCGCCTCGAGCTGATGGCCGACTGCCTCGCCGGCACCTGGGTGCGCCACGCGGTCGAGACCAAGGACGCGAGCGGCACGCCCTTCCTCGAGCCGGTCACCCAGCAGGACATCGCCTCGGCCCTGTCGGCGGCGTCGGCCGTCGGCGACGACCGGATCCAGAAGTCGGTCCAGGGCCGGGTCACCCCCGAGAGCTGGACCCACGGCTCGAGCGCGGCCCGGCAGAAGTGGTTCACCACCGGCTACACCAGTGGTGCCCTCTCGCAGTGCGACACCTTCGCGGTGCAGAACGTCGAGTAACGCCCCGCTCCTTGCTCCGAGAGTGCCCGTTCCGACCCCTCAGCGGGCCGAAACGGGCACTCCGGAAGCAAGAGGGGAGTTCTAGGGGGTGTCGGTCAGGGTGATCCGGACGGCACGGCCACGGCGGAGGCAGTCGTCGAGGACCGCGCGCCTCGGGTCGCCGATGTCCCACAGCTCACGCCGCGGCAGGCCGGCCACCGCCCGCAGTGACGACTCGGCGAGGACGGCGGCAGCGAGCGTCCGGTCGCCCCCGACCACCAGCCCGGCCGGTATGCCGCGGGCCCCCGTCCGTGGCGACTCGTCACCTCCGAGGAGCACCCGCAGGGCATGCCCCGCGACCGCCTCGACGAGCGCGTCCGCCTGGTTGTCGCGGCGACGGGCGAAACGTTGCTGTGACCAGCCGCCCGCAGCCGTCCGCGACTGGACGTGGCGCGTGCCGACCTTGTGCAGCGTGAGCGCGCCGGCATGGGCCAGGGCGACGGCATACCCGCCGCGCCGCACGAGGACCACACCCAGCGGCTCGTAGGGGAACCACTCGAACACCGCACTGGCGCCGTCTCCCCCGGCGACCGACGCGACCCGCCCGTCGACCTCGCGGGACACGACGCCGTCGTGCCGCTCACCGAAGCCGGCCACCCAGCGGTCGATCCGTTCGGGTGCCACCTCCACGACGCGGGTCGGTCGCGATGCTGCTGCGGCGGGAGTCACCGGGCCATCGTGCCGCACGCGGAGCGCGTCGCTCACCGACCCCCGTGGTCAACGCGACGGTAGCCGGCGTCAGCGCAGGGTCGTGCGCGCCGAGATCTGGCCGGTGTTGAACCCGAAGAGGTGCAGGCCGCCGTGGAATCGGGCGTGCTCGATCTTCAGGCAGCGGTCCATGACGACCGACAGGCCGGCGGCCGCGGCCTTCGCCGCCGCCTCGTCGCTCCGGACGCCGAGCTGCAGCCACACGGTCTTCGCGCCGACCGCCGCGGCCTCATCGACCAGCGCGGGGGTCTCCTCCGCCCGGCGGAAGACGTCGACGAGGTCGGGGACCACGGGCAGCGACGCGAGGTCGGGGTAGATCTCGCGGCCGAGGATCGTCTCGCCCTTCGCGGCGGCGATGGGGTTGACGAAGTAGGTGTCGTAGTCGGTCGAGGCCAGCAGGTAGGTCGCGACGAAGAACGACGCCCGCGCCGGGTTGGGCGACGCGCCAACGACCGCAACGGTATTCGTGGCCCGCAGGAGGTCGAGCCGCTCGCGGGCGCCGGGCCCGACCCAGTCACGCGCGGTCATCGGCTCACTCTTTCGTCGCTGCGGCGAGCGCCTGGTCGAGGTCGGCGATGATGTCCTCGACGTCCTCGAGCCCGACGGAGATGCGCACCAGCCCGGGCTCGACGCCGGCGTCGAGCAGCTGCTGCTCCGAGAGCTGCGCGTGGGTCGTCGAGGCCGGGTGGATCACGAGCGTCTTGGTGTCACCGATGTTGGCCAGGTGCGAGGCGAGGTCGACGCTCTCGATGAACGTCTGCCCGACCGAGCGGCCGCCGTGCACCTCGAACGTGTAGACCGACCCGGGACCGGCGGGCATGTAGCGCAGCGCCCGCTCGTGGTCAGGATGGGCCGGCAGACCTGCCCAGTTGACAGCGGCCACACGCGGGTCGGCGTCGAGCCACTGCGCGACGACCCGCGCGTTGTCGACGTGGGCCTGCATCCGGAAGGGCAGCGTCTCGACGCCCTGCGCCAGCAGCCACGCCGAGTGCGGCGCGAGGCTGGGGCCCATGTCGCGCAGCTGCTCGGCGCGCAGCCGCGTCAGGAAGGCGTACTCGGCGAAGTTGCCGTGCCACGTCAGCCCGCCGTAGTGCGGCACCGGCTCGGTGAAGAGCGGGAAGCGGCCGTTGGACCAGTCGAAGCGCCCTGACTCCACGACGACCCCACCGAGGGTCGTGCCGTGCCCACCGAGGAACTTCGTCGCCGAGTGCACGACGATGTCGGCGCCCCACTCGATCGGACGGTTGAGGAAGGGCGTGGCCACGGTCGAGTCGACGACGAGCGGTATGCCGTGGGCGCGCGCCACATCGGCCAGACCCTCGAGGTCGGCGACGGCCCCGGAGGGGTTGGCGATGCTCTCGACGAAGAGCAGCTTGGTGCGGTCGGTGACGGCCGCGGCATACGCCTCGGGTGAGCCGGAGGTGACGAAGGTCGTCTCGACGCCGAACCGGCGCAGCGTGACGTCGAGCTGCGTCACCGAGCCGCCGTAGAGCGAGGCGCTGGCGACGATGTGGTCCCCGGCGCCGGCGAGCGCGGCGAAGGTGATGAGCTCCGCGCCGAGCCCCGACGACGTCGCGACCGCGCCGAGCCCGCCCTCGAGGGAGGCGATCCGCTCCTCGAAGCTGGCGACCGTGGGGTTGGACAGGCGGCTGTAGACGTTGCCGTACTTCTGCAGCGCGAAGCGGGCCGCAGCGTCGGCCGTGTCGTCGAAGACGAACGCGCTCGTCTGGTAGATCGGCAGCGCCCGCGCACCGGTCACCGCGTCGGGGATGTTGCCGGCGTGGATCGCGCGCGTGCGAAAGCCGTAGTCGCGGTCACCCACGCCCGTGCCCCGCGTGCCCGTCAGAGGTTGAAGCCGAGGGCGCGCAGCTGCTCGCGGCCGTCGTCGGAGATCTTGTCCGGACCCCACGGCGGCATCCAGACCCAGTTGATCCGGAAGCCGTTGGTCAGGCCCTCGAGCGCCGACGCGGTCTGGTCCTCGATCACGTCGGTCAGCGGGCAGGCCGCCGAGGTCAGCGTCATGTCGATGATCGCCTGCGACGCGGAGTCGACGGTGATGCCGTAGATGAGGCCGAGGTCGACGACGTTGATCCCCAGCTCGGGGTCGACGACGTCGCGCAGCGCTTCCTCGACGTCGGCGACGTTGGCCGGCGGGGCCGAGCTGGTGCTGGTGGTGTCGGTCAGGTCGGTCATGTGATCAGCCCTTCGGTGTGGCGTGGGTCGAGAA